>JAXDQF010000182.1:0-43785 GCA_034668025.1 Gammaproteobacteria bacterium
ATCCTCATGTGCCATTACCTCCGCCACGGCTACACCCCCATAGTCGTACTGGGTGACATCTCGGACGCGTGGACGTTGCTCAGTGACGCCGCAACTGCCTCATCTAAATTCGTCATTTTCTACGACGACTTCCTCGGTACGTTCCGCTTCGACGAAGCAAAGTTCGCGAAGAATGAGGACACCTCTCTGATGCGGTTCGTCGAGAAGGCGCGAAGATCGCCCGCCATACGCTTCATCCTCACGACCCGCGAAATGATATTCGCGGACGCCCGGCGCTTGCACGGCGCTTTTGAGCGACAGGCGGATGAACTCAAAAAATGCACGATTCTCCTCGAGGACTACGCTCGGGCCAATCGGGCCCGGGTCTTATACAACCATCTGTACTTCTCCGATCTCCCTGACTCCAGGCTGCAGAGGTTTGTCTCCCAACAGGTCTATCGTGACATCGTGACGCATAAGCACTTTCAACCCCAGGACGGTCGAGACCATCAGCAGGATGGCCAATAGTGCTTCCCTGACGGATAACGACTTCTGCGAGTATGTTCAGAGAAAGTTTGATGACCCCAGCGAGCTCTGGGAGTCGGAAATCATCTTTGATGGCAGTAGTGAAAAGCGCCGCTAAAAATGCCTGTGCGGCCCGGTGCTTGACGCATTAAGCTAATATCCTTTTGAGATTCTGAGCGCCGCAGCAATACTTGGTGGGCTGTCCAATTGCTGGCTACTGCCACTTTGATGGCAAGCCTCGTAGGGTCCCCGCTGGCGACCGCAGCGCATCGAGTAGCTTGGCTGGATCGGGTGTTTCCGGTAACCACTGCCGCGCGATTTATGTACGAGGGGGTGACGCCACTCACCTGGCCGATGTCTTTCGCGAGATCCTCGATCACGTGGCTCACGCATACCGCCGTCAGTCACCAGTGGGGATCCCACATCGTCTTGAAGCGCATCAGCGCTTCAAGATAGATAGGAGTCACTCCAAATAACACGTTCACGGACGCCTACGTTCTTGGGCATGTGATATACCGGGTCCTGACGTCCGGATACAGCGTTGGCAACCACGCCGTTTAACTATTGATCAACAACGTCAGTTAACTACGTGCGTTGGCTCCGTCAGCATCTCCCTCGTGGCTTGTCCGCCACCCCGGAATTTCTCTGCAAACACGCAATCAAATTGCGTATCCTATCGAGGAGGTCACCTAGGATCGCTCGCAGTTGCGTTGCGGACGAAAATCATGGCGCTACATGCGACAACGGTCGGGATACTCGTTGAGAAAGCCAAGTTTGAACCCGAGGTGGCCCTTGGTGTCGCCGAGGCGATTGAGTCGGCAATGACACAGGCCCAGTTTGTAACAGTGCCGATTCTCGATGCGCGCCTTCACGAAGTACGGGCAGAGATACGCGTGCTCGAAGGGAAACTCGACGCGAGCACCAAGGAGCACAAGGCGGACATGCAGCGACTCGCTGCGGAGCTCAATGCGAAGATCGAAACGAAGCTCGCGGAGATGGAGGCGAGGCTCGTACGGTGGGTCTTTCTGGTCATGCTGGGAAACGTGGCGCTGAGTCTGGCCGCCACCACGGTGTTGAATGCGTTCAAGGCTTTGTAAGCACCAGCGTAACGGCTCATCAGGGTAAACCGTTGACATCCAACCTTCGAGGCTCATATGACTACACGGTCCCTCGTTTTTCTGTTTGCGCTGATCAGCGCGCCGGGATTTTGAGATGAGGCGCAGCACAGACCCTCCGTCGGGTCTATGTCGCGTTGCACGTCGGCCCTGAACACTTCATCCATCGAACGGCTCTTGGCGAACTCATCGGACGGCTCGATCCGCGCCGCTTTGTTCGCGTTCATGGCTCGACCGTTGTTAACATCGACAGCATTCTGCACATGGAACCGGCAACGCATGGCGAATTCGATCTCGTCTTGCGTGGTGGACAACGGGTCCACGTCAGCCGGACGTTTCGACCATTACTCGAGGCTCGGCTTGGACAGCCCTTATACCCCAGGCACTCATGTCGGTGCCTTTCGGTAGCGCCGGCGTTGAAAAATCAGGCAGTCGCGCAATCTGATAAATACTTTAAGAATATCCAGTATCTTACTGATATAACAGGACAAAATAAGACGTTCCGTCAACTGGCGCCAGCTACCGGCTCCGCCGCGCCCGTTACGCTCGCCGTTTCAGGCGGTGAGCCCTGAGCGGATGGCACTGTGGGCGGCGCCATAGCTGGGATGGATACAGCCGAGTTGGGCCTTCACTTCCTCATGCAAGGCAGGCAGTGCGTGGAATGGCACACCTGGCGCTAAATGATGCTCAGCGTGGAAGTTCGCGTTCCAGAACAGGAAGCGAAAGAGTGCATCGGCGACGGTCGTACGCGTGTTTGTGAAGGGATCGCTGACCAGCGGGCAACCTGCATGTTCAGCCAACAGCACATAGCGCAGCACCGGCTGGCCCAACAGTACCGGCCCGACCCAGAGGAGGAGTGGCAACGCGCTGTGCACTGTGATCGCGGAGAGCGCCAGTAGGATGTAAGCGACGACGTAAAATCGAGCCTCGCGCGCAATAGCCGCTCGTTCCACAGGGGGAATCCAGAACTCCTCAGCCTTGCCCAACGCGGTTGCGATCAATATCCGGATTTGGCTGAGCCAGTAGGGCAGTCCGCTCAACTTCAGCCAATAACCGCCCCGCGTTAGAGGATTCGCGCCAATCAGTTCGGGATCGCGCACGGGATCCTGCGTATAGCGATGATGCGCCATGTGGAAACGTCGGAACCATTCCGGCGGTAGGATCAGAACGAAGCCTGCAACTATGCCCACGACACGATTAATGCGGCGCGACCGGAATGGTGTACGGTGCGTCGTCTCATGCAGCGGCGCAAAGAGCGCCACCTCGAGCACGCCAAGCACCACCATCGCCGGCACGATCCACCAGCTATGGCGGGCGCCGAGGACCCACGCCATAGCCAGCGCGATCAAAATGACGTGACCGGCCAATTGCCGGCAGCCAGCGGCATCCGACCGCAATGACAGGCGTTTCAACGTCCGGAGTGGGATCGGTAGGGACATTGCGATCCTTCAGGGATGGACATACTACGTGCGCTACGGTCGGAATCGTCAATAGAATAGTTACTCAGCGCGAGCTAGGGAATCTGTCCGCAGCCGTTCTTCGCGAGGTGGAGGCCGGGCGGAAGGTCGGGTGAGACAGCCTTACCCCCCCTTTCAAAGCCCACAACGTGAAGGCGGTCGCTGTACGCCAGGATTTGCTCGTGCAGACTTAGCAGCAAGGACGCCCGGGTACACCCAACGGGATCGAATCCCGTAGCTAACCCCATGCGCATCCCAGCCGCCGTCCTTCTGTTCTTCCTCTGCCTCAGAGCCGTAGCTGACACATCGCACGCGCAGCCACCGTGCACCTGCACGGTAAATTTTCCGCCGACACAGTCTAGCGCGGTCACGCGGGAGCTCAGGCGCGCAACGTGCCACTGTGCCGTGACTTCAGCGACTGCCAGATCCGATATTCGCGGGACAACGCAATCGCCGTCGAAGGTCGATCTGCACGAGCTGCCGCCGGATCGCAGCAACGCCGTCTTCGCCGCAGCGACCATAGCACTCGCACTAATAACAGGCACACTGGCCTTCTACACGGCGAAACTATGGAGGGCAACGCGTCGCCTCGTTGAGAGCGGAGAGGGCACAGCACAGCGGCAGCTACGGGCTTACGTGGGAGTCAGCGAAGTAGCATACGAGGAGCAAATTGACGGTCGCGCGCCGCGAGTGAGCATCACGATAAGGAATTTTGGAGCTACGCCTGCATACAAATTAGCGGTGGCCGCCGACGCGCAAATAGCCTTTTCAGTAGATCAGGTGCCTGTTGCCACCAGTACCAGCAAGACTCTGGGTCATCTTCCGCCGGGCGTCGAGCTCAGGATTCCACGCTCTGCAGTGATGTCCATAGGCGCGGCGCCCGGATATGAGGTTGGTACTGCGCACTCCCGCGTCTTTGTATACGGGTGCATAGAGTATGTTGACACTTTCGGAGAGCCGCATTTCACGCGCTTCCGCCTCGAGGAGAGTTCAGACAGGAAATTCTTCGCGAGTGATGAAGGGAATGACACTGACGATGTACTGTTGGCGCGAACGAGTTTCTCGTCGGTCAAATCCTGAACAGGCTCAAAAGTGTCCCTGCATCTCGCGTTCGCCCATACGTGTGACCGCGGTTTCCGTCGGATGGCGCAGACGCATGCCGAGGCGTTTCCTTCGGACGCGTAATTCGTCTCTTCGCGTTCGATCGAGGCCGAAAGTGACATCGAGACATCAAACAACAAACTCATGTTTCGCCACTCATTACAACGGACAGAAGTAACACTCATATTTGTTTAAATAGCACTCTATTCCACTTGCGCGCTGCGGGCGGACGTCTATCATTTAGCGCATCAAACACTACTCAGTACGAGAACCGCGATGAAGATCGACGAAATCCTGGCTGAGATGCCGAACCTGACCCCCGAGGAACTGGACGCGATTCGGGCTAAGTCGTATGAGCTGGAAGTCAAGGCAATCAAACAGCGATTGGACGATCCCGACGCGAAGCCCTGGCCACCGCAGGGGGATCCTGAGTGGGATCGGTTCATGGAGTGGATTGAGGCGGAGCCGGATGACCATCTTCCGGATGACCTGGCGCACAATCACGATCGCTACTGGAAGCGGGCATGAAGCGCGTATTTGCCGATACGGCCTATTTTGTTGCGCTAGTGAGAAAGCGGGATCAGCTACACCGTCAAGCGAGCTACTTCCAGGAGCACCCGCCGGGAAAATTGCTCACGACCGAGTGGATACTCACTGAGGCCGGCAACACGTTGGCAGAGCCGCCGACTCGAGAGAAATTCACTCGGCTCCTTGACAAGCTACGAGTGCGGCCGGGTGTGGAGATCGTTCCCGTACGTCATGAGCATTTTCAGCAGGGCTGCGACCTCTACGCGAAACGCAAAGACAAAGACTGGTCGCTGACAGACTGCATTTCATTCGTGATTATGAAGGAATACGGCATCGACTCCGCCTTGACGTCTGATGAAGACTTTGAGCAAGCGGGTTTTGTACGATTGATGGACCCGGGTCCACAGGGCGTCCGAGAGCCGGCTGCTCGCTATGGCGCAAGGATAGACCAGGCGCTTGATTGGAATGCAATCGGCGATGTGGGATCAGAGCCTCGGTCGGCGACGCTGCGCCAAAGCCCGAGCTCAGCGTGAGCGGGACAATAATGGGGAAATGACATCCGCAAGCAAAGAGTAGCATCATACTTGCCGATCGAATGATGCGACCGACAGCACAGGGCACGGCTCGGCGGCGGACGCGCGAAAGCTTCACGACGCCAGGGCCGGGGGAGGGCGACAGTGCAGCAGGTGTGTTGTTTGTGGGGGATATGGAAGTCGTACGTCGGGTTGGTGTTGTTGATAGTGTTAACCTCCACCATTGGCGGATGCCGTGGTGGAGGGCAAGCAGCGCCGCAGGCGAAACCGTACCTGCTGCCCATTCCGAGCCCCGATGAGATGGCGCAGCCCCGGCAGGCCGCGCAGTTAGGTTTGCCCGTAGAGACAACCCGGGCCGCAATTCCGGCGGACAATCCGCAATCCCCGGAGAAAGTGGCCCTTGGGCAGAAGTTGTTTTTTGACGGCCGACTGTCCGCGGATGGCACGGTAGCTTGTGGAAGTTGTCACGATCCCGTGCGCGCCTTCACAGATGGCAGACGCGCATCGATCGGTATAAAGGGCCGCGTTGGGCAGCGTAACGCGCCGACCATATTGAACGCCCTCTATAACAAGACACAGTTCTGGGACGGGCGCGCGCGGACATTGGAGGAGCAAGCGGCATTTCCGATCCTCAACCCCTCGGAAATGGGCCAGCCAAATCTGGATGCCGCCATGGCGCGGATCGCGAGCGTACGTGAATATCGGCGAGCCTTCGATCGCGTGTTCGGCGGACCACCCACCCCCGACAATCTGCTTCGCGCCATTGCCTCGTACGAGCGATCGGAGGTGTCTTTCAACTCCCCGTTTGATCATTTCGTTGCTGGCGAAAGGAATGCCATCAATGCATCGGCCGTTCGCGGTTGGGCACTCTTCAACGGCCGTGGCCGCTGCACGACGTGCCATGCGCTGGTGCGGGGCTCGCGCGATGTGACGACGTTCACGGACCAACTGTTTCACAATATTGGGGTCGTGATGGTTCGGGCCAATACAGTTGCGATGGCGCGGCAGGCGGATCAGGCCGTCCGGGCGGGAGACATGCGTGCTGTGGACCGGACGGCCATACAGACGGATTTTTCGGTGCTCGGCCGTTTTCTGGTCACCCGTCAGGACGCCGACATCGGCGCGTTTAGGACGCCCGGCCTGCGCAACCTCCTGATGACGGCACCCTATTTTCATGATGGCTCGCATGCCACTCTCTGGGACGTCCTGGACCATTACAACAAAGGTGGCGACACGGGCGACCCATTCCTCGACAAGGACATGCAGCCGCTCGGCCTCAAAGAGGGCGAAATTGATGACCTGGTTGCCTTCCTCGCGTCGCTGACGAGCTCCGACTTCAGAAAGCCAGCACTCGACGAGCTGGCACGCCAGCGCAAGGTCTCCACGAAGACGCGGCCCTTCCGGGAAACCCCGCGGGCGGTGGCTCCGGCGAAACCGCGGTAGCTGCCGAGGGTAGTGACACGGTGTCCCTCCCGCTCAAGGAACACGTGAGGAGCTGCAGGTGGACACTTCCGCAGAGCGTAATGGCCCTGCGGTCAGGTTTATTGATGAGTCGGAACGCAATGAATACCTTTTCTCCCAGCGACGATGCTCACTGGAGAAAAGATGCAGACCCACCACGGCAACCTGTCATGGGACAGGCGCCGCACTGAAAAGAAGCGGCGCCTGTCGCAAGCGGCTGCCTTCGCCAATGGCCGCGTCGTTCCCTCCACGGACATCGTGCCATTCCTCGAAGCGCTGATCGCACCCGGCGACCGGGTCGTACTCGAGGGGAATAACCAGAAGCAGGCCGACTTCCTGTCGCGCTCGCTGGCGCAGGTCGACCCGACCAAGGTGAACGGCCTTCATATGGTCATTCCCAGCGTCAGTCGTCCCGAACATCTCGACCTGTTCGAACGCGGCATCGCCCGAAAGCTCGACTTTTCGTACGCCGGTGCACAAAGCCTGCGCATCTCGCGGTTCCTCGAAGACGGGCAGCTCGAGATCGGCGCCATTCACACCTACATCGAGCTGTACGCGCGGCTGTATGTTGACCTCACACCGAACGTCATGCTGGTGGCCGGATTCAAGGCCGATCGTGCCGGCAACCTCTACACCGGCGCGAGCACCGAAGACACGCCAGCGCTCGTTGAGGCGGCCGCCTTTCGTGACGGCATCGTGATCGCGCAGGTCAACGAGATCGTCGACGATGTTGGCGACCTGCCGCGCGTCGACATCCCGGGCTCTTGGATCGACTTCGTCGTGAAATCCGACCGGCCGTTTTTCATCGAGCCGCTGTTTACTCGCGACCCGCGGCTGATCAAGCCGCTTCATGTGCTAATGGCGATGATGGCGATCCGCGGCATCTACGAGCGGCACCAGGTGCAGACGCTCAACCATGGCATCGGCTTCAACACCGCGGCTATCGAGCTGATCCTGCCGACGTACGGCGCGTCCCTCGGACTCAAGGGCAAGATCTGTCGGCACTGGGTGTTGAACCCGCACCCCTCGCTGATCCCGGCTATTGAATCCGGCTGGGTCGAGAGCGTGCATTCGTTCGGCGGTGAGCTCGGTATGGAGGCTTATGTCGCCGCAAGACCTGACGTGTTCTTCACGGGCGCTGATGGATCGATGCGGTCGAACCGCGCGCTGTGTCAGCTCGCTGGCCAGTACGCCGTTGATCTGTTCATCGGCTCGACGTTGCAGATCGACGGGACCGGGCATTCCTCCACCGTCACGCGTGGCCGCCTGTCAGGCTTCGGCGGCGCTCCGAACATGGGCCACCAGCCCCACGGCCGCCGGCACAACACCCCAGCCTGGCTGGACATGTTGCAAACGGACAGTCCGCTGGAGCGCGGCCGGAAGCTGGTCGTGCAGATGGTCGAAACCTTTCAAGCCGGGGGCAAACCAACCTTCGTTGAGGAACTCGATGCGGTGCAGGTGGCCCGTGACTCCGGAATGCCGCTCGCTCCAGTCATGATCTATGCTGACGACGTCACGCATGTGCTCACCGAGGAAGGAATTGCCTACCTCTATAAGGCGCAATCGCTGGATGAGCGCAAGGCAATGATCGCCGCCGTGGCGGGCGTGACCCCCATTGGTCTGCGGCACGATCCCGCGACGACACAACGCATGCGCCGCGATGGCTTGATCGCGCTACCCGAAGATCTGGGTATCCGCAGAACTGATGCCACGCGCTCGCTGCTGGCCGCAAAGAGCATGGCCGATCTGGTCGACTGGTCGGGCGGATTGTACGAGCCGCCGGCTCGCTTTAGGAGTTGGTAGTGAAGTCGCAAGTTCACGAGCGTGTCGAGTCGCGCAACGCTGGCGAGCCGCTTGCCGAACTCGTCGTCGATGCGCTGCTCGACGAAGCGCGGCTAGCACCGAAGCCCGGCCTCGTCGACAGCCGTCGCAACGGCGCACACACCGACCTCGATTTCGCGTTGATGTGTCGCTCAGCCCGCGCACTCGAGCCGGCGTTCGCCGCCATGGCCGAAGCCGCCCGCGCCGCTGGTGCGCCGACGCTTGCCTTGCGCGAATCGCTGGGCCGGCTCGGTCGCGACGCCGAGGCGACGATGATGAGTACGACTCGCGGCGTCAACACGCATCGGGGTGCCATCTGGGCGATGGGGTTGTTGGTGGCGGCCACGGCGATTCAGGGCCCCGATGCGACGGCATCGACAGTAGCCGAGGTCGCGGCCACGGTCGCGCAAATGCCCGACCGACACGCACCGCTTCGCACGGGTAACAAGGGGGAGCAAGCCTGCCAGGAGTTCGGCGTCACTGGCGCGCGCGGTCAGGCACAGGCAGGCTTCCCGCATGTCATCGAGCTCGGCTTGCCTGAATTACGACGCAGCCGGACGCGAGGTGATAGCGAGACAGCATCGCGGTTGAACGCGCTGTTGGCAATCGTCAGCCGACTCGACGACACCTGCGTGCTGTCGCGCGCGGGGCCGGCAGCCCTGAGAGCCTTTCAAGAGCAGGCCACAGGTGTGTTGGCGGCCGGAGGCGTTGCGACCTTGTCGGGCCGCCGCCAGTTGCGACAGCTCGATTCACTCGCGCTCGAATGCAATGCATCACCGGGCGGTGCGGCGGATCTGCTCGCCGCCACATTGTACCTGGATCGCCTCGAGGCTTCGTCCGCGAGCGTTCGTTTAGCCGAGAGGTTGTATGGAGAAGTTTGAATTCCGATACCCTGCGGGACAGCCAGCCGCGCGCTGCGTGATGGTCGGTGTTGTAGGTTCCGGTGACCTCGAGGTGTTACTCGAACCCGGGCCTGCGGGACACACTCGCATACGCGTCACGACCTCCGTCGATGGCTTTGGACGGATATGGCGAGCCCAGCTCGATCGCTTGTTCAAATCCGATGCGTCCATGCGGCCGGCGGTCGAGATCGAGATCAACGACTTTGGCGCCACACCGGGTGTCGTCGGACTGCGCGTCGCGCAGGCTCTCGAAATGCTCGGCAGTGCAGTCTCGGGAAGCCCGAAATGACCCCATGCAACACCACATCCGACCTGGTTGAACGCAACAGTTTCGTGGAACTCGAGGCACGTGCCCGCGTGCGCGCACTGCTCGATGCCGGCAGCTTCCGCGAGCTCGTCGATCCCTTCCAACGCGTGACCTCGCCGTGGTTACCGCTCCAGGGTGCGGTCACACAGTCCGATGATGGCGTCGTGGTCGGCAAGGGGAAAATTGACGGATGGTCCGCGTTGGTGCTGGCAATCGAGGGAGCATTCCAGGGCGGGAGTCTCGGGGAAGTGGGCGGCGCAAAAATCGCAGGCTCATTGGAACTGGCCGCCGACGACAACCGCAACGGCGTGCCCACGCGCGCCGTGATTCTCTTCGAAACCGGCGGCGTGCGCCTGCAGGAAGCGAATCTGGGACTCGCCGCGATCGCCGAGATTCATTCGGCTCTCACCGACCTGCGGCGGTACCAACCCGTCGTTGGTGTGATTGCCGGCGGCGTTGGTTGCTTCGGAGGCATGTCGATCGCGGCAGGATTGTGCAGCTATCTCGTCGTCACGCGCGAAGCGCGGCTGGGTCTGAACGGGCCGCAGGTGATCGAGCAGGAGGCCGGCATCGCCGAATTCGACTCGCGCGATCGGCCATTCATCTGGAGTTTCACCGGGGGCGAGCAGCGCCACCGCACGGGACTCGTCGATGCCTTTGTCGATGACGATACACGCCAGATTCGCCACACCGTCATTGAACTGCTCGCTCGCGGCCGCCCCGCCCTCGAACGAAGCGACCAGTACGAACGATATCTGGAGCGCTTGTCCACGTACGACGCGCGCGTACAAGCAACTCCCGAGATCGTTCGACAGATTTATGCAAGGGGGTCCGACCATGAATGACCCCACCCCGGACCGCGGCGCCACCTGGCTCGCCACGCTGACAAATAATGCTGATGTACTCGCCGGTTACCCGGCGTCGGTGCGTGTCGTAGATTCTATGCTGGCCGGTGAGTCGGCGCGCTACATCGCGGTCGTCCCCGACCCCAACAGCTCGTACCCGCGCGCCCGCAACGGCGAGGTTGGTCTAATCGAGGGATGGATGTTGGCGCGTGCCGTGCGCGAGATCGTCGAAACGGATCGCAACAGTGCCAAGCGAGCGGTTGTTGCAGTCATCGATGTGACCAGCCAGGCCTATGGTCGGCGCGAGGAAGCCTTCGGTATTCACGAGGCGTTGGCGGGTGCCGCCGGGGCCTACGCGCAGGCGCGTCAGATGGGCCACGCAGTCATCGGACTGATCGTCGGCAAGGCGATGTCGGGTGCCTTCCTCGCGCACGGTTACCAAGCCAACCGCCTGATCGCGTTGAACGATGGCGGTGTGATGGTACACGCCATGGGCAAGGAGGCCGCCGCACGGGTCACGCTGCGCAGCGTCGAAGATTTGGAGCGGCTGGCGGCGGATGTGCCCCCGATGGCCTATGACATCGCCAGCTTCGCCACACTCGGCTTGCTTTGGAAGTTGGTCGACGTACAGAGTGCGGATCATCCGAGCGCGTCCGATGTCGCGGAAGTGCGTCGCGTGCTCGAGGCCGCGCTGGACAACATCCGCTGTGACTCCGTGTGCGATCTGCGCAGCCGCCTCGGCGGTGAAAACCGGCGCGCGTCGTCACTCGTGCGCCAGAAGCTTCGGGCGCAATGGTGATCTCTATCAGCCACTGCCATCGACCGCATGACCTGCTCTGGCTGGCAGATCCGGCCGCGCTGGTAATGCAAGAGTCATTGCCGCGCTGGGCTACGCCTGCGTGGCTTGCTGTCTCGCCGGTGGTCGTACGGCGCTCGACAGTCGCTGTTCCTAGTGAAGTGCCGGTAGGGCTGCGTGGCGCCACGCGCAGTGAGCGCTGCGCGGCCCATGTGTCGGCCGACCAGGTGATGCGCTCGTTCACACCCGAGGCGATCGCGCGCCACGCCTCCACGAGCGCAGTTGTAAGGGCATCGGCATTACCTTGTCTGCGGACACTTGCCCGGGTCGCGGATGCACTCAATACATTGCCGCTCGCCTGGGGTGTGACCGGCGGTGTTGGCTTCACGTTGGCAAGCGGCTTCGACGTGCTGCGGTTTGACAGCGATCTCGACCTGATTGTGCGCGCGCCGTCCGTGGTGGACGTGGATGCGCTTCGTTTTGTCGCTGCGCTGCTGCGGGACCTGGAGGCTCGAGTCGACGTGCAGGTGGAGACGTCGGTCGGCGCTTTCGCGCTGCAAGAGTGGATGCGTACGGGCGGGCCGGTCCTTCTCAAGACGAACTGCGGGCCGGTGTTGGTCGACGATCCGTGGTCGACTCTCGACCTGACATCCGCCGGCCGCGTCGAGCAGCCAGTATGAGCATCCTCTTCACCTTCCCCGGTCAGGGCGCGCAGCGCCCCGGCATGCTGCATGCGCTGCCGCAGAACGTCCACGTTCGGAACGTACTTGCCGAAGCGAGCGAGACGCTGGGTCGTGACGTGCTGTCGCTCGACAGTGCGCATGCACTGCGTTCTTCGATCGCGGTTCAGCTCTCCTTGCTCGTCGCTGCGGTCGCGATGGCCCGCCTCTTGAGCGACGAATCGGGACCTCCCGACGCGGTTGCTGGTTTGTCAGTGGGCGCGTATCCCGCAGCTGTAATCGCGTCGGTGCTGTCGTATGGTGATGCGCTTAGGCTGGTTGAACTACGAGCACGGCTGATGCAGGAAGCCTATCCGAGTGGTTACGGCATGACGGCAATCATGGGCCTGGAACAGGCTGCACTGGAGGCCTTCATCGCCCAAGTGCATTCGCGTGCATCGCCAGTGTACCTCGCCAATCTCAACGCGCCGACGGAGCTGGTGATCGCCGGCTCAATGGCCGCGATGAAGCGCGTGGCTGTGCTGGCTCAACACCGCGGCGCCTATGCGGTCAAGCCGATAGCGATCAGCGTCCCATCGCACTGTCCATTGCTCGATGCACCGGCCGCCCAGTTGGCGCAGGCCATTGCCACCGTGCCGGTATCGCCGCCGCGACGGCGCTACTTCAGCGCCAGCTCGGTGCGCGTACTGCAGTCTCCCGCACGCATTGCCGACGACCTGGCGCGCAACATGGCGGTACCGGTGAAATGGCATGACACCGCGGTGCTGGCGTATGAGCAAGGCGTGCGCCTGACAGTGGAAATGCCGCCGGGCAGTGTGCTGACCAAACTCAGTGCGGCGGCGCTCCCCGAAGCGTTGTCGGTGTCGGCATCGCACACGCGCGTCGACACGTTGTCCGTGCTGATGGAGCGCGAGCGCCATACCTAGGCCAAGCCCTGCTTGGACACGCGGCAGACTGAGGCGAGCGTCAGCAGATTCGGGTCTCGCTCGCGCGAGCGCAGGAAGCTCAGCCCGATGGTCTGACGCATCAGGAACTTCGGCTGCACGGGGATCAACTGCACTTTGTGAGGGAATACGTCGCGCACGCGCCCCGGCAGCAGCGTGCAGCCGATGCCGCCGCTAACGAGGTTCATCAGCGAGAAGATGTCGCCCACCTTCATCACGACGTTGGGAGTGAACCCGGCGACACGGAAGGCCTCGACAAAGCCACCGTAGGTAACGAAGCCTTCCGTCAGGCTTACAAATCTTTCCTCGGCGCAGTCACTCAGGTCGACGGCCTCCAGGTCCGCGTACTTCGAGCCGGCAGGAGCTGCGAAGAAGATGTCGTCCTCGAAGAGCGGGATCGATTCGATGTCGGGCTCGTCTTGCGGAATCGCCATCAGGGCCGCATCGGCCGCGCCCTGCTTGATTCTTTCCAGGAGCTCGGCGTTGGAGCCAAGCGTGAGCTCGGTCTGCAAGGCAGGCTTGCGCAACTTCATCCCGATGATGATGGTCGGTACGGTCTTGATCGTGAGCGAATAAAGCGACCCGATCTTAATGATGTCGGCCGAATAGCCGCCCACGCCGCGGGTGGCAGTCACGCCGTCACTCATCAACTTTAGAACCTCCCGCGCCACATCGGCCAGTACCTGCGCTGCATCGGTGGGAACGAGATTGCGACCCTCATGCCGGAATAGGGCGCAGCGCACACCTTCCTCGAGCGAATGGAGTGCACGGTGCACGCTGACTGTGCTGACGTCGAGCAGTTCGGCCGCTCGCGTCAGGTTGCCGCCTTCCATGTAGGCCAGCAGGACTTCGAGCTTCCGGAAAGTGATCTCTTCGCTGATGCGGTTTAGCAAGCTACCTCCTACGGGCTATTGTCTGGATGGCCGTTACGTGCAAGAAGGTTTCATCGCGCACGTGGATGTTTGCATATCGCGTAACGGCTTTACAGTCAGGTTCATTGATGCGCCGGATTCGGCTGAATACCCTTTCGTTCGTTATCAACATGAATGAGAGGAGATCCGAAATGAAGATTCTAACAGTACGCTCTTTTTCCACGGCCGCAGCGTTGCTCCTGATGGCGTCCGCTGCGACCAGCCAGGCACAGGCGGCGCCCGTTCACAACATTGTCCTCGTGCATGGTGCTTTTGTGACCAGCGCGGGATGGAAACCAGTCTACGACATTCTCGTAAAAGACGGTTACCACGTGTCAGTCGCCCAGCACCCCCTCACCTCCGTTAGCGAGGATGTTTCGGCAGTCAACAGGATACTTGCGATGCAAGACGGACCGACGATCCTGGTGGGCCACAGTTATGGCGGCGCAATCATCACGGAAGCCGGCAATGACTCGCATGTCGTAGGGCTCGTATATATCGCGGCGCATGCGCTGGACGAGGGGGAAACCGAGGCTGGGAATGGCAAGCGTTTCCCCAATGCCACCAAAGCCATCAAGAAAACCGACGACGGCTTCACCTATCTGGACCCTGCCTTTTATCACGCCGACTTCGCTGCGGATCTGCCTGAAAAACAGGCGGAATTCGAGGCTCACGCGCAGGGGCTCACTGCGGCAGCGGTTTTCACCACGCCGGCCACCCAGCCTGCCTGGAAAAACAAGCCGAGCTGGTATGCGGTTGCCAAGTCAGATCGCATCATCAATCCCGATCTCGAACGCATGTATGCCAATCGCGCCCACAGCCACACCATCGAAGTGGCGAATGCGAGCCACTCGGTCTATGAGTCGCACCCGAAAGAGGTTGCGGCTCTGATCGAAGAGGCGGCAAAACACGCGTTGGACGGGAAATGAGCTGTTCAGGACGCCATCCCGCGCACGCATCAGTCAGGGCGGCCGACGCCCTGATTGGATCAGGCGGCGCGCCTGTGTTGGAGGCGGTTGCCGGGAACGATCTGGATCGCATTCTCGTTGCCGCCATTGCGGCCGGTGACGAGGCCGCATTCAACGAAATTCATGCGCGTTACTACCGCCGCGTTGCGCGCTTTACTCAGCGAATAACCCGATGTCCCGAACTGAGAGCGGAGATCACTAATGACACGCTCTGGACCATCTGGCGATGCGCTCCGAGTTTCAAAGGTGGTTCGAGAGTCTCGACCTGGATCATGGGCATCGCCTACCACATCGGCCTCAAAACAATCCAAAGACGCCGCAGCCGCGAGGCGCATGAGGAACCGATGGAAGATTTCATCGAAACGGCGCATGAGCCCTGCTCGGACAGCAACGACCGTGAATGGGTCGGGGCGGCGCTCCTACAACTCGCCGAGGAGCAACGGACCGTGCTCGAGCTTTTCTATCGCTTCGGTCACTCCTGCGAGGAGATTGCGGCGATGGTCGATTGCCCAACCAACACAGTCAAGACGCGCATGTACCAGGGACGTCGCAAGATGCGACGCTTGTTACCGCGTCTGGCAGGCTTTGAGACCAGTTGATTGCGACGGGTCGGTCAGGATGACCTTCTGTAGATCCCCGCTTCCCCGACTACACAACGGACAGAACCGATCGGTTCATGGTCGTTGAGGTAGTCATCTCCAGCGGGAGGCCGACAGGAACCGCCGCCACCATTGCGAACGAAGCGGTCAGGTTGTTCGGCAGAGCGCCTACATCTCGCGCCTCAGGACGTCCTATTCGTCTTCCACGAGGTGAAACCGGACCTCCCGCGCTTTCCTGCTGCAACGTCGATAAGAAAAACTAAAGTGACGCTCAAAGACTGTGTTTGGTCGCTTGCGCCGCCACTCGTATAGTTCTCATGCACCCGCCGGGTGTCTGACTTACTTCTCGCAGCTGCACTGTACTGGGACCGGCCCGATACAGTGCATGGAATTCGCTCGTACGCGTACATTCCGTTCGACCATTCGCGGGGACACACTGTATCTGCAACTGTTGCAGCCTGTGAGTCGGGAAATTCAACGACAGAGCGGCCATAGATAAAGGAGGCGTTCAATGAACACCTTGTTTGGAATCGCAGTAGTCGGGTTGTGGATCGTGACTTCAGTAGTGGCCTTGACGAGGGCCTTCAGCTCACGCGGCCGCATTCGCTAAGTTGTCGCCACCACCAGATTGCGGTAACGGAACGCGGTGAAAATCACGTAACGCGCTGTTGCATTCGCTTTGCGGAGGCAATAGCCACACTCCAGCAGCGCTCGATTCGTACACCCGGTAGCGACGAAGTGTGCGCCGGTTGCGCCATATCGATGCCGGAAAGCGCTGTTTCGGGGTAGAGTTGTAGCATGAGCGAAGCGCGGAGCTGTTTTCCGGGAGCAGCGCTCCATTGGAACGATCGGAGCAACCTTCCCCTGGATTGGAATGGTCCTACCAACAGGCCGTTCGACCCGTTTCCGGATGAGTCCAAGGCGCGACCCATCGTCGAGCTCCTGGAACGGGTGGTGCGCCGCTTTCCGGAGCGAATTGCTCTCTGCGGTCCTGAAGTCTCAATCACCTACGCCGAGCTCTGGCGCGTTTTGACCGGCTGGGCCGAGCGGATTGCCGCCGCGACCGCACCGGGCGATCTGGTCGGAATCCTGGTACCCGTTTCGCCGGAATTGCCCATTGCTATGTTCGGCTGTCTGGCTGCGGGACGTCCGTTCGTCGCGCTTGATCCAGACTATCCGCCCGAATGGATTGCGCAGGTCTTGGACGACTCGCGGCCAGCCATGCTTTTGGTATCGAAAGGTGACCATGGCACCACGGGAGCCATCCCCGCCACCGTCCGCACTCTCAACCTCGAGAAAGCGACCCGGGATGCTTCTTCGAGTTGGCGACCGGCGCGTCTAGGTCCCGACGAAGCCGCTTGCGTCCTTTTCACATCGGGAAGCACCGGCCGACCGAAGGGCATCGTCAACTCGCAACGAAACCTGCTCCAGCGAGTGAGTCAGTCCATCAATTCGGCCCATATCAACAGCGATGATCGGTTTCTGACTCTGACGTCCCTGTGCACCATCGTGGGTGTACGTGACTTAATCACGTCCTTACTCGCCGGAGCGTCCTTCTATCTGCTCGATACCCAAAACGCGGGTGCGCGCGAGGTTCATAGAGTTATCCGCGATTGCCAGATCTCCATTCTGTTCGCTTTCCCGGCACTCCTGCGATCCGTCGTTGAAAGCAGTCAAAGCCGCGCTGGTGATTTTCTACGGTTGGTGAGGGTTGGGGGAGATACGACCCTTTGGAGCGACGTTGCCGCGCTGAGAGCCTGGATGTCACACGACACCTCAATCCAGGTCGTCTACGCCGCCACCGAGGCACCGATGATGCAATGGTTTGTTGGTGAAGTTGTGGCGGAAAGCGAAGAGCGAGTTCCCATCGGTTATCCGCTGTTGGGCAATGAATTGGCGGTTGTCGACGAAGATGGAGAGTTGACACCGGAAGGTGAGGTGGGCGAGCTGCTCGTTCAGAGCCCTTATGTTGCCCTCGGGATTTGGTCGCAAGGACAGTGTCAGACGGCTGGAGACCAAGGCGACGAAGGCGATGCGAACCTGCGAGTATTCAGAACCGGGGACCTGGTTCGGCGGCGCCCTGATGGGCTCTATGACAGGCTTGGGCGCAAAGACCGGCAGGTGAAGATCCGCGGCGCCCGCGTTGAGCTGGATGGCGTGGAAGCGGCCATTCGCCGCCATCCATCCGTGCGTGATGTGGGTGTGGTTGCCAGGATTGACAGTGAGAGCGGCCTTGCCAGACTGGTTGCCTATGTCCAGCCCTCGCTGGGGATTCCCTCGCTGGCCCCCGCTGGGGGTTCCCTCGCTAACCGCTCGGTCGCCGCTCGGTCGCCGGACGAAGCAGCGTCGGATCAGTTTTTTCACGAGTTGGGTCTCATGATGCGTCGGGTCGCGCCTGCTCATATGCGGCCATGGCGTTACTATCTGGCGTCGGTCATTCCTCGCTTGCCTAACTCAAAATTGGATACGCGCGGCCTGCTGGCACTGGACGTCGAGAAGAGCAGGGCGGAAGCCGACGCCCGGCCTGCTGACGCCGACACGAGTTGGATCGGGACGGATGCCATTGAAATAGCCGTGGCGCGCGTCTGGCGTGACACATTGGGTCTGCAACTGACTTGTCCGGAGGATGACTTCTTCGATCTGGGAGGTGACTCGCTGCGTGCGATCACCATGACTTTTGAGCTCGAAAAGGCCTTGCGCCGAGACCTCCCGACCAACCTGATCAGTCAGGCACCCACATTCGCGGCCTACTGCGCAAGACTCAGGGAGAATGCACGGGTTGCTTATTGCCCGCTCGTCGTCCTCAAGCCGGGACAGGGGACGCCGCTATTCTTTATCCACGGCGTAGGCGGTTGCGTGATGGAGTTGTTCAGTATCTGCCGGAGGATGAGCTGGCCTGGGGCCGTGATCGGCATTCAGGCGCGCGGCCTGGATGGATGCGACCTTCCACACAGCTCTGTTGAGGAGATGGCAGATGAGTACCTCACGGCCGTGAGGAAGCAACAGCCGCAAGGACCTTATTTCCTGTGCGGATATTCGTTCGGTGGTCTCGTGGCGTTTGAGTTGGCGCGGCGCCTGAGTAGTAGCGCCGACAAGGTCGCCTTCGTCGGTCTGCTGGCTACCCTCCCTCCGGGCCATCATTTGTTGCGATTGCGGACGTGGACCGCGTATCTCTACCGCCAGCTGATGCAAGCAGTCGTTCGATTCAAGGACCGCCACTTGCACCGGTCGTTCAATCGTGCAAATGCGGCGCTTGATAGATCGCGCACGCGAGCGACGCCAGCAGCCTTGCGGGCAGTTGCACTCCGGGCCTTGTTTGCATCGGCTGCCTACCGTCCGGGCACCTACAAGGGCCAATTGACAGTCTTTGAACCCGATCGCCGTGACCTGGGCGTTCCGTCGTCCGCGTCGCTCTGGAGCCGCCACGCATCCGCTCTACAACACGAGAAGCTACAAGCTCGCCACGACGATATGTTGGAGGGAGCCAACGCCCAGGCTGTGGCCAATTTGCTGACTCGGTGCCTCAAGTCTGCCGCTGCCGCCGTTCCGGATGCTTCGGTAGAAGGTGATCACGCTTAGCGTTTTGTCCTCTGGCGGCCGACTCGCAAGGCGTCGCGGCGATCAACCGGATGTTCGTCGGACGCCTGGATGAGACCACCCCCGTGTGGTCAGAGCGAACGCAGGTAGTTCAGCAGGTTCTGCTGATCAGTTGCCGACAGAGCCGCGAAGTTGTTGATGACTGCGTTGGCTTCGGAGGCCGGGAAGGTGCCGTTCCCGTTGCTACGGTGGGCGAGGATTGCCTGAGTCAGGTCCGAGGTGCGACCGTCGTGCAGGAAGAAGATGCGCTGGCCGAGACCCCAAAGCGGCGCTGTACGGAACTCATCACCTCCTGCCACACCCTGCGAGATACCGTCAGCTAACCCTGGCCCCATGTGATGAAGCGCGACGTCGGAGAACAGATTCACCTGCTGGTTCCTCAAAGCCGGGGAGGCCGCATCGCCCGTCGAGAGCGTCTGTGTGTGACAGAACTGACAGCCGGCGGAAATGAAGGTATTGCGCCCCGCCGCGATCGAGACTGCGCCCCCGGGAGAAGTGGCGGATGGTGTGGGTGGCGCCAGGAACCGCATGAAGAACGCGAACTTTTCGACGTCACTCACTGTATCTATTCCGGTCGCGCCATCGAAGTTCGTCGTGTCGTTCGGCACATGCGCGAACCCACAACCGGCCCGCTCCTCGCGCTCGATAGGGAAGCCCTCATTCGAGATACCCATCTCCACGTTGTAGGCCTCCGCTGAAAATACAAGCAGGGAAGGGTTCTGCGCCTTCCAGCCGAAACGTCCGATGCGGCCATCATTGCCGTTGATGTTGACTCTGCCCCCGATGCCGAGCGACTGCTTGCTGGAAGCGCCGATCGTCAGGTTGTTCAGTATCGTAGTGTCGGGGATGGACTCAATGAGGCCAAGGCCGAAGGTTGGCGTCGGGATGCGCAGACTCACGTTGTTGTTGGTGACCTGGGTCGCGAAGTCCTCCTGCGCGATGTTGCAGGTATTGTTGATGCCGGCAGATAACGAGCCGTCATCGCGGAATGTGATCACGAACAGCGAATGGACGCCGCCGTCCGCTGTCCCGGTGGGTGTCCGCCTGAAGCGTGCCTCCCTGACCGGACCATTACTGGCGATAAATGAAGGCAGGGTATTGCGCATGCCGAAAGCCGTGGCCACTGCCACCTGTGGATTGGTGGTCGGCGAGGTCCCGCCGAGGGCCGGCTGGATGTGGCATCCGCCGCAACTATCCAGGTTGAAGCGTGGACCGATGCCGTCCGCGAGGTTCTCGGCCTCAGCGAACGTCACCTGGCCATCGTTGAAGAAGGCGATCTCGTTGGCGGTCATGTTGGCGAGGTGGCCGCCCTCGGACCCGGTCCGAGGACGAGGGCCGGGATCGGCGGCGAATGCCTCAGTGAAGCACGCGAGGAGGATAATGCCCCCGCACCACAGGAGCGGCCGTATCGTCCGTATGCTCGTTGTCATGGAGGCATTCCTTGCTATTGAAGGGAGCGTAAAGCTCGGTCAATCCGGGGATCAGAGGAATAGATCATTTGATCCGCCCATTTTGAATCTCTCGATTCAAGACCACTTTATGCGCTTAAAACCCCTTTTACCGCGTGCGATCAGCATTTTTCAGCCCAGGCGGTTACGGTGACGACGAACAGGAAACGGGCAGTCCTGCCGATCGTGTGTCGAGCCTGCTCTCAGCTCTCAGCGCCCATCGGCCCACCGTGAGGTGGGCATCGCCGTTGGCGAGCAGGATATTGACGAGCAGAGGCCGGGCAAACTGTTGAGTGTTGGCCAGCGGCTGGCCCCTCAGGGGGAGACGTCGGCGATATTCTCAGACCCTAACGTCGAGCGTCCTCCTGCACCGGATAGCTCTGCGGACCGTAGGGTGGAGGCGGTGGCTCGTGAAGGACCTACGGGTCATTGCTCAAATAAATCTCCACTGTGGCTTCGACCACTCTGACGAGAACCAGTAGTGCGTCCAGTCAGTCCCGGCCGGCGAAGTCAATTCCGGGTGGCGTCGCGATTCGCCTGTCAATTTCTCCTAAGCCAGATCTGGCGCTTTCCCCTAAGCCCGATGTTCCCAGGTGACGCGGCCTGCCAATATGTATTGGTGCAAGCATCGGTCGAGCCTTCGATAACACCCGACCCCCCCGGGATGTCGGCGGGATTGCTATTCCTGCTGGCCACCGCCAGCGGTGTGATCGTTGCGAATCTCTACTACGCGCAGCCTCTCGTGGGCCCGATCAGCGTCAGCATCGGACTGGATCCGAAGGCATCGGGGCTGATCGTCACCCTCACGCAGATCGGCTACGCGGTCGGCATGTTGTTCATCGTGCCGTTGGGAGATCTCCTCGAGAATCGACGAATGGTCATCGGGGCACTTCTCGTCACGCTGGCCGCGTTGCTTTCAGCCGCCGTTTCACAAAGCCAATGGGTTTTCCTCCCATCGGCCCTTTTGATTGGAATTGGCAGCGTTGCTGCTCAGGTGCTCGTGCCCTATGCCGCCCACCTGACGCCGGAAGCACAGCGGGGGCGGGCAGTTGGCAGTGTGATGACGGGTCTGCTGTTGGGTATCATGCTGTCCCGTCCTACGGCCAGCATCATTGCCGGCCTATGGAGCTGGCACGCTGTTTACTTGTTTTCGGCGGTCGCGATGACAGCACTCGTCATTGTGTTGTCGCGCAAGCTGCCGCCGCGTCATCCGACCGCCAAATCGGCCTACGGGCAGCTTTTGCGCTCCATGTGGCAACTGGTTCTTACGACTCCGATGCTGCGCCGTCGCGCCATTTATCACGCCTTCATGTTTGGTGCTTTCAGCCTGTTCTGGACGACTGTGCCGCTACTCCTGGCCAGTCCGACCTTTGGAGTGTCTCAACACGGCATCGCTGTCTTCGCGCTGGTGGGAGTGGCTGGTGCCATCGCGGCACCGATTGCAGGATGGCTTGCCGATCGGGGCTGGACGCGCCCGGCTACCGCGGCCGCAATGCTGCTGGCCGTATTGTCGTTCGCCCTGGCTCGAAGTGCCACGAGTGGTTCATCGGCGGCGGTTGCGGGGCTTTGTAGCTGTGCCGTCTTGCTGGACCTGGGTGTTGCCGCCAATCTCGTACTCGGGCAGCGAGCGATATTCGTGTTGGGAGCCGAGTTCCGCAGTCGGCTGAACGGCCTTTACATGTCGACATTCTTTGTCGGCGGGGCTGTGGGTTCTGCTGTAGGCGGGTGGAGCTACTTTGTCGGCGGGTGGCCTTTGGCGGCACTGCTCGGGTGCGCCGCGCCCATCCTGGCGTTCGCCTATTTCTGCACAGAATTTCGAGTGGGCAGATTGCGCAACGAGCGCGTGGCATGCCCGCCACCACCGCGCTGAGCAGCAAAGCGGAGATTCCCAGCTCATCTGGGCGGAAACGGATCCCTCCAACCCTCGATCTCATTCAGGCGATCGTGCCACGCGCGCACGTGGGCAAATTCATTCAACGGCAAACGAGCTTGTTCGGCATAGAGCAGAGTCATATCGACCGCCCACGCTCACATCCGCAGATGCAACGCGTATGCCGAAGCCACCGCCAAACCGACAGATAGCATCGCCTGTGTCCCAAACACGGCGCGCTCTGCAGATGGGTTCCAGGCCACCAATTCTCGGCCCAGTGCGAGAACAGCCGTATGGATGATTTTCCTCACCATGCCCATCAACAGCTTGGCTGGCGGGCGGGGGGTGGGGCACTGCGGTTGCGCTGGCCCATCAAAGAGGGAAGGTCACGGTGAACCGGCTGCCGCCGTCGGTTAGTGGCAAGTAGCGCACCTCGCCGCCGTGCGCGCGAGCGATCTGCCGTACTAGCGCAAGGCCCAGACCAAATCCCATGCTTGCCCCTCCGGCACGCGACGAACGATAGAACGGCTCGAAGATCTTCTCGCGTTCATCTTCCGCAACACCGATGCCGTGATCCTCGACGCTCAGCTCTGCCTCCCCCGAGACATTCTTGTGAACGTAAACGTGCGTTGCACCTCCAGCGTGACGTTGCGCGTTCTCCAGAAGATTCCGCAGTAGCCGCCGCAGCAAGATTGGATCGCCTCGCATGATCACAGGCGTTCCTTCGACAGAGCGATCGACGTGCGCGGCCTCCTCAGCCGCGAGAGCGAGCAAGTCGACTTCTTCCGAGCGCTCCAGGGTACGCAATGCATCGAGTCGACTCGACAGTAGCATCTCCCCGATCAGCTCATCGAGCTCCGCGATACTCCGCGCAAGTTCGTCGTGCACCGCTCGATTTGAATTGGGTGCTATGCGCTCCAAACCCAGGCGAATCCGCGCGAGCGGCGTCCGCAGCTCATGCGAACAATTGGCCAACAGCAGCCTGTGAGACTTCACGAGCGCCTCAATACGCTCAGCAGACGCGTTGAAGCTTCGGGCCAGCGCGGCGACCTCATCATGCCCGGTCACACTCACACGCGTCGAGAAATCTCCGCCACCAAACTGTTCGACGCCAGCCTGCAGTCGCGCAAGCCGCCGGGTAAGTCTTCGAGCAATCGGATACGCACCCAGAGCGAACGCAAGGACCACGGCGATCGGGAGGATGAGCACGCGAAGTCCCGGCGCGTGCGGCGGATGTTGCGGGCGTACCACCAGTCGCCGCGCATCGCTGAGGGGTACGATCCACAGAGGGCCTCCATGGGACAACATCCAACCCTTCTGTTCCAGCCCCTGCGGCTCGAGCTTCGGAATGTTGCCGGCGCGACCGATCAGTTGCCCACGCGGGTCGTAGAGCGCCAAGGCTATTCCCAGCTGCCGATGTAGGTTGTCCAGCACTCGTTGTTGCTCGGTCTGAGGTGTCGTGGCGGGAGGTAGGAGGGCGTCTGCCAGCTGCGCCGCGGTGTCCATGCTCCACATCTCGCCCCGGGAGGTCCCGGTACCCGAGAGATGCCAGAGCAGCACACCGAGGAGCAGGAGTACTGCGAGCGTCGCGAGAATCGCGACGTAGAACTGAATATGAAGCCTGCGCACGCGCAACATGTTTGTCCGCTCAGGCGGTTAGCGTCGGTCCTGTTCTCGGGCGAACACGTAACCTGTACCGCGCACCGTGAGGATCCGGCGCGGTTTTTTCGGATCATCCTCAATTGCCGCGCGAATGCGCGAGATATGCACGTCGATCGAACGGTCGAAGTCCTCCAGCATGGTGCCCTTGATGAGATCCATCATGGCATCGCGCGAGAGCACGCGCCCGGCTCGCTCTGCGAGCGCAAGCAACAATGTGTATTGATAAGCGGTGAGCGGCTTCTCCTGTCCGTCAACGCGCACCTGACGCGCGCCACGATCAATCTCCAGGCGACCGAACCGCAGCACGTCGGTCGTCGCAGCTGAATGTTGGCGTCGGAGAATCGCGCGCAACCGGGCCAAGAGCTCTCGCGGCTCGAAGGGCTTCGGCAAATAGTCGTCCGCCCCAAGCTCCAGCCCGACGACGCGGTCGAGGGGATCGCCACGGGCCGTCAACATCAGCAGGGGGATATTGGATTCGGCGCGGATGTGCCGGCACAACTCGAGACCATCCATGTCCGGCAGCATCAGGTCGAGAACGACCGCGTCAAACTGCTCGCGTTTCAGTTGCCGTCGAGCCGCAGCGCCCGTACCCGCAACCGTAGGGCGAAAGCCGGCCTCGCCAAGGTAGTCAGCGACCATGGCAGCGAGGCGGGCATCGTCTTCGACCAGTAGAATGCGATAGTTCATGACGACGCTATCCTGCCTTCACTTCCCTCCCGAATGCCAGCCATGATGGCGTTTTTGCATCTCATCCATGAGCTTCGTGCGCTGCTCCGGACTGAGCACTTCCGCAGCATCGGCGATGGCCGTGACGACTCTCTTGGAGGCCTGGTCCGCCAGCCGTAGCTCATCGGCGCGTACGCTCTCCAGGCGTGCCCGATCGATTGTCGGGGTCGACAGGATCTCGTGGATCTGTGTACGCGCAGCAAGATGCTGATCGCTCAGCCCGTGCACGTCCTGAGCAGCTGCCTGCAGGATTGCGGTGACCTTCGTCTTTTGATCTGCGGTTGCATCAACTTCCGACAGCATGTACTTCACACCGTGCTGGATTCGGTCCGCGATCTCTTCCGAGCTCATCTGCTCGCCCCAGCCGTGGTGCCAACCCGGGCCACCCTTGGCGAATACGTATGCCTTCACGCCGACCAGCAGCGTGATTGCACCGAGGATCATGCCGGCAATGAGCAGCCCCCTGCGGGCACGTGGCAAAGGAGTTGTAGAAGGATTTGAGTTGACGGGTTCGTTCATGTGAGTTCTCCGCGTGAATATGACGGTTACAAGGATGTACTCGCTGAGTTTCGGCGCGATCAAGGGTTTGTAAAGTTATGTAAATGGGACCCCGCTGGAAGCCACGTTGCATAACTATTGGTCAACAACGTCAGTTAACTACGTGCGTTGGCTACGTCAGTTTCTCCCGCGTGGCCTTGTCTGCCGCCCCGGAATTTCTCTGCAAACACGCAATCAAATTGCGTATCCTATCCAGGAGGTCACCTTTAGGACCGCTCGCAGTTGCGTTGCGGACGAAATGATGGCGCTACATGCGGCAACTGTTGAGATACTGATTGAGAAATGCCGCCCGGCCCGTGTGGGGGCTCCCGATGAAGACGGTGTGTGCCATGTTCGCGACCTCCGGGCATCGGGAGTTCCTCGGTCGACAGATCATCGATGTCACTGGCGCGAGGTCCGGCGTAATACATTGAATCTGAAGAGGAAGCTGGTGACATTTATTTTTGTCGCAGCACCTCCCTCCCGGCCCGATATGGCATCTCAGTGCCGTCCACGTACCTTGCTCACCAGCTTGGCTATACGAAAAGGGGCGTGTAGGGTCGAGCAGGCAGCCGAGTTAGAATCACAACTGCGGATAACGTCGGAGACCTGCCATGCAACGAGCAGTACACAAATATCTGTCCGCCCTGGAAGCGGGTGACGCTGAGCGAGCGGCGTCCCTGTTTGTGCCTGGTGGCTGGGTGCAGTCGCCCTTCCTGGGCCGCCTTTCGGTACGCGACTACGTCAACAAGGTTGCAAGCGCATCCAGCAAAGCGAAACTAACGGTCTATGATGTCCTGGTCAGCGCCGAGGGTCATCTGCGGGCGGTTGCATACTATCAGTATGATTGGTCGCTCAAGGATGGAGCGAACGTCACGTTCGATTGCGCTGACGTTTTCAACTTCGATTCAGATACCGGTCGCATCGAGTCGATCGTACTCGTCTATGACACGGATCCGGTTCGTGCTGTAGTCCAAAACAAGTATCCGTAAGGCCCCATCGACTCGCCAGCGCGTACATTCCGTTCGACCGTTCGCATCGAATCAGACTCTGCGCAGGATGCGGCCGATCCACGTGTCCTCGAGACTCGCAGCCGCAGGAGTGAGTGACCTGGCCTGGTGTTCTCGCAACATCTCGACAAAGACATTGTCAGGAACCGGAACGCTGTAGTGATAGCCCTGATACTGGTCGCAGCCGAGCTCCCGCAGGAAGGCTAGCTGATCAGGTGTCTCGACGCCCTCGGCGATCACTTTCAGTCGTAGGTTGTGGGCGAGAGAGACGATGGCCCGCACGATTGCCGCATCGTCGCGGTTCGTGACTACGTCGCGGATGAAGGCGCGATCGATTTTGAGCTTGTCGAGCGGCAAGCGTCGCAGGTAGCTCAGGCTGGAGTAGCCAGTGCCGAAATCATCCACCGATATGCGCACACCCAGCGCGCTCAGTTGTCGCAGGATTTCGATGGATTGCTCAGCATCGTGCATCACGGCGCTTTCGGTGAGCTCGAGCTCGAGATAGCGTGGCTCGAGCCGCGCGGCGTTCAAAGCGGAGCGAACGACCGCCACCAGGTTCTTCTGCCGGAATTGTTGCGCTGATAGGTTTACGGCCACGCGCAGCGGACGCAGCCCCGCCGTCTGCCACGCGCACGCCTGCCGGCACGCTTCGCGTAATACCCACTCTCCTATGGGCAGGATGAGCCCGGATTCCTCGGCGAGCGGAATGAAATCCAACGGCGCTGTCAGTCCACGGGTCGGGTGTTGCCAACGAATCAGTGCTTCGGCGCTATCGATGCCGCCATCGCGCACGTCCACCTTCGGCTGGTAGTGCAGGACGAACTCGCCCTGCACGAGCGCCCGCCGCAGTCCGTTTTCGAGTTCGAGCCGGTCTTTCGCGAATGCATTCATCGCGGGCACGAAGAGTTGGTACGCATTGCGGCCGTTCTTCTTCGCGTGGTACATCGCGGCGTCGGCGTGTTGCAGCAGAGTTTCTGCATCGGTGCCGTCGGCCGGAAACAGGCTGATGCCGATACTCGCGGAAGTATGCAGCTCGAGGTCGGACAACTTCACCGGACGGGCAATGTCCGCCAGCACTTTGCCGGCAATTGTCTCAACATCCTGCGCACTGGAGATCTCGTTGAGCACGAGTACGAATTCATCGCCGCCGAGGCGCGCGAGCGTGTCGGCCTTGCGCAGCACCGAAGCGAGCCGCCGAGCCACTTCCTTCAGCATCGCATCGCCGGCGAGATGCCCGAGTGAGTCGTTGATTGCCTTGAAGCGATCCAGATCCACGACGAAGACCGCGAAGCGGCTCTGATGTCGTTCCGCCTGCGCAATCGCCTGACTCAGGCGGTCGGCGAGCAACAGGCGGTTCGGCAGTCCGCTCAGCGCATCGTGCATCGCCACGTGCTGCAGTTGCGCATTCACTTCCTCGAGTTGAGTGTTTGCCTGCGCCAATTGCCGGTTGTGCTTGCGGATCCTCGAGTCGAGGTGCGCGTCATAGATCAGCAGGATGGTCGTAATCGTGAGGACGGCAAACGCAATCACGGCGATGGTGATCGCGAGCCAGTTGTTGTCCGGGGACACGGCACCGGTGCAGAAGGAGCCCGGCGCGAACCGTGACGCCGCCATGCCGGTGTAATGCATTCCGCTGATGGCCAATCCCATGATGACTGCCGCGCCTAGACGGGCAAGCCTCATCTGCCAGGAGCGACCGTTGCGCAACCGGAAGAACAGCCAAAGCGCGGCAAATGATGCCACGATGGCAATGATGCCGGAGGCCAACAACAGGCTGGGCTCGTAAGTGATCGACGGCAGCACTTGAACCGCGCTCATGCCCGAGTAGTGCATGGCGCAGATGCCCAGACCCATCACGATGGCACCGGCTACCAGGCGCCCGAGGCCGATCTGCTGCCGGCTGGCAATGGAGAGAGCGAAACCGGACAGGCCGATCGCGATTGCGAGTGAGGCCACGGTAGTGGGGATGTCGTAGGACAGCGCGATCGGCAGTGAGAAGGCGAGCATGCCGACGAAATGCATCGACCAGATGCCACAGCCCATTGACACTGCGCCGCCCGCGAGCCAGAACCGGGCCGAGGGTTTGCTGGCGCTCCGGGCCACCCGCGAAGACAGGTTCAGCGCCGTATACGACACGAAAATGGCAACGACGATGGAAAGTAGAACGAGCCAGGAATTGTAATTGCCAACCACGGGCCCGAAGCCTCCGTCTCAGGGGGCCCGCCGTGGCCCTGCGACCGGTGTCATCGGCCGTGCTGCGCTGCACTGGAGAATTTTCTCCGCGTCAGAGATTTCCTGGGCGCCCGCCGGTCACAGTTTTCCGCTCCAGACCTGTGACACAGGTCCGGAATCCTTCTTTCTCGAGACTGGGATTGCAGCACGTCCGAGCGAACCGCACGGCTCCTACCAACACAACTTCGCGAGTCGCTACCAGGTTGCAGTACCGGCGATCAACCGGATGGGACGGAAGAGGGCGCCACCGGCTTGCAGGATCCGAGCAATTCGCCCTCCAGCGTCTACAACGGCGTGGAGCCTACACCCACCAACACTGCACCCCGGGTAATCCGGAGGCGAGGTAAAGCACTAGCTCGCGAGCCAGCGAACTCGCGCGATATCTTGCAAAACGGTGTTCTCCTGGATCGTCTCGTCCAGGCGTGATTTGACGATATCGCCGATGCTCACGATACCGATGGGGCGGCCGTACGCGACCACTGGCACATGCCTGGCGCGTGCGGCCGTCATTACTTCCATTACCGAACGTACCGTATCTTCCTGTGTGGCTACCGGGACATCGGTTCGCATGACGCTGCGTACCACCGTGGCCATCAGGTCAGGCCCTTCCAGGTCCAGGGTTTGAATGATCTCGCGCTCAGACACCACACCCATCAGTTGTTGGTCTTCATCAACGACGACGAGGGCGCCGACGTGCTGGCGCACCATTGCAGCAATGGCGGAGCGGATTGAGGCGTCGGGGGAGACGACGACGACGCCAGGCCGCTTCGTCCGAAGGATCTGACTGATAAGCATATTTCCCCTTCGCCCGACCTTGGGATCGGTACGGCCGGGCCTTTGCGGGAGAGTGTACGCTCCGGCGCCGCGGAATCATCTGTGGCGCTTGGTTCTTTTGTTGCGGAGGCTTGCGCGACTCGTTTCCAGGCGGCCCCGGGGCGCTGCAAAGGTCAAGCCCATGGCTGCCAAGAACAAGCGAATCAAAGGAACCCTCATCCGGAGTCAAATTGGTCAGTCCCCATAGATATTTCCTCTGTGTTGTGACCGGACCCTCCAGTAAGCTGATCTGCCACCGATGTTCAAAAACAATCGAGCGAAACTTCGTCGGCACACCCAACACTGAAGCTCTCGATCTTTCTACGCATCATAAACATCGCCATGCACGAGTCCAACACAAACTCGCAGAATGTAACACCCGGCCAGCTAAGCGCAGTTCTGACCAATTCGGGGACGCCGATTGGACCTTATGACGTAATGATCGCTGGCACAGTGCTCGCGCGAGGCCTGATCTTGGTGACTGAGAACACCCGAGTATCGTCCTCGACCGAATCAAACGAACCACTGTGCTGCCGCTACCCGCCGGTCACACCTGATGGCCAATCCGACGAATGATTCTTTTTCTGAATCAATCACCGCTCCAGATCAAAATGGACGCAATCAATCCCCCGCTGCAACATGCCCCTGCGCACCGTTGTTTCACTGACGCTGCAAGGGGGAATTCGCTTGGCAAAGAAGGGGGTGCTCGAGCGCCTGCGTGCTGCAGAGCCCGTTTTATCCTTGGGGCTTCGCAACGCCCGTACGAGCGAAATCGTTCGCCTGGCCCACGGCGCCGGATTCGGAGTGGTCTGGATTGATCTCGAGCACTCCAGTATTCCCGTGGACGACGCGGCCCAAATGGCGGCGACGGCGCTGGACCTCGGCATGGAAGGTTGGGTCCGAACGCCGGAGCGTGAATACGGCCTAATCGGGCGACTTCTGGATGCCGGGGTCACCGGAATCATCGCACCGCGTATTGAGACTGCGGATGAAGCCCGACAGCTTGTCGCCGCAGCTCGCTTTCCCCCGCGAGGGCAGCGCTCGCAGATCGCGCTGCTGCCGCAGGCCGGATACCGACGCATGCCAACCGCGGAGTTGATAGCGGTGGCGGAACGAGCAACGTCTGTCCACGTTCTGCTCGAATCAGCGAAAGGCATTCGTTCAGCCGAAGCCATCGCGACCGTTGATGGAATCGACATGCTGCACGTGGGGGTGAACGACCTCTCGGTGGACCTGGGGCACGTGGGCAATCCCGGACATCCGGAAGTGATCGACGCCTGCCTTCAAGTAATCGCAGCGAGCAAGCGACAGGGCAAGCTCTGCGCCGTCGGCGGCCTTGCCGACGCAAAGCAAATCCAACAACTGCTAGCCGCGGGCGCCGCGCCTCTGGTGTTCGCGGCCATCGACACTGATCTATTGTCCGCCGGACTCGGCACCCGAGCCCAGGAGTGGCGGACGCATCTGCGACCCGACGAGAAATCCGAGCCATGAATGACGAGATCCTGACATCGATGCCGATGCTGCCGCTCGAAAAGCTGGAGCGACCTCGATTCCGGATGCCGGCGGGCGCCTGCGATGCCCATATGCATGTGTTTGGCCCCGCGAATATCTATCCGCACGTGCCGAAGCCGCATTACACGCTGCCTGACGGAAAACTGGAGCATTACCTCGAGTTGATGCCGATATTGGGATTGCACAGATTCGTGATCGTGCAGCCCAGCTTCTACGGCACTGACAACGCTTGCCTGCTCAATGCGCTGAACAAAGCGGGCCAACAGGCTCGCGGTGTCGTGATGTTCGAGTCCGATGTGAGCGACTCCGAGCTCGACCGATTTCATGAAGCGGGCGTACGCGCAGTGCGGCTCGATCTGTTCAAGCGGGCTCGCGAGCCGTTGTCGGCCATCCAAAATTACGTTCGGCAGACTGCTGCCCGCGTTGCGCGACTGGGTTGGCATTTGCAGTTCTACGTCCCAGGCTACGTTGTTCGCGAGCTGATTCCGTTTCTAGCGACCCTGGAAGTCGACTTTGTGATCGATCACATGGGCTACATGCTGGAAGAGGACGGACTGAAACCGTCCGATTTCGCCGCTCTGTTGGAGCTGACCCGCAGCGGCCGCTGCTGGCTCAAACTGAGTGGCCCATACCGGATCGCCAAAGAGAAGGGTTACGGAGCCGTCGAGCACATCGCCCGACAGATTGTCGAGGCCGCGCCAGGGCGGGCGATCTGGGGATCGGACTGGCCACACATTCCTGGTTCTCAGCGGGATACGGGTGAATTGGTGAATCTGCTGACCACCTGGTCGCCCGATGAAAACACACGCCAGCGAATACTGGTCGATAACCCGGCTGAGTTGTTCGATTTCGAAAAACGGTAGGGGCGGTTCGCGCCGAAATCTTTGTCGAGGGGGCAATGATGACGAGGTTCGGAATACGCAGACGAGTAACGGCATGTTTGACAATCGTGACCTGCAGTCTGAGCACCATTCAGGCTGGCGCGGCCGCTGATCCGAGCAATCCAGCGTCCGAGAATTCAGAGGCCACAGACACGATCGCAGCTCGTCTGGAGGAGGTGGTCGTCACGGCACGGAAACGCGCCGAGGCTGCGCAAAACATTCCAGAGTCCATTGTCGCGCTGGGCTCCCAGGAGCTTACCGATGCTCACTTCACCAAAATGGATGATCTGGGAAATACGGTTTCAAACCTCAACATTGTCACGCGAGCCGATAACGCTCCGGATGTCGTACTGCGCGGCGTCGGTTCATTCGGAGTGGTGCAGGGCGTAGGTTTCTACGCGAATGACGTACAGCTTTTTGACGGACAAACCGTGCGGCCTGAAGATCTCGAGCGCGTTGAGGTGCTCAAAGGACCTCAGGGAACCCTGTACGGCGGCAGCAACATCGGTGGGGCAATCAAGTACATAACAAAACTGCCCACCGATCAGTTGGAAGCGCAAGCGTCCATCGAGGCTGGAAACTACCATACGCAGACTTACTCTGGGCTCATTTCAGGAGCGTTGATTCCCGGTGTCCTGGACGGTCGGCTGAGTGTCTACGACAACCACACCGGGGGTTATATCTTCAATACGACGCTCGACCGCTACGCCAACGCGGGTACCGACGGGGGTGCCCGGATGACTTTGCTTGGCAAATCGGACGATACGACCGTAACACTGTTTCTGAACGCGAATCGGACTCGATCGGGCATCGGGGCGAATCTCTATTACACGCCTGGAATACCTGAAGATCCTGCCTCAACCACTGATTTCTCGCTCGACGTCCGCGGTGGCACTCCACCGAAGTACGCACGTGATCTCTACTCCGCTGTGTTGAACATTGCGCATGACCTGAGCGACAACCTGACCCTCACCTCGATCTCCTCCGGATTTCATTCCAATACGACCGTCGTCACGGATGTGGACAAGGGACCTTTCCCCATTTTAGCGGGCGTCCAGTATTTCCACCGGCAGGTCTGGAGTGAGGAGCTGCGCCTGGGCACCAATGCGGGGCTACAGGTGGGTCCAGGGTCGCTTCAATGGCTCGTGGGCGCATTTTTGCAGGGGAATAACCCCGACGTGCTCTGGCACACCATCACATTCGTCGGCGCCGATTTCACCGATCCAACACAGGCCGCAGATCCTGCAAACTTCGCAACATCGACCACCGATACGGTGCAGCGTCACCAGGACTACGCACTTTTTGGCAATGCCACTTATGACATTGGGCGCGTCAGTTTGCAGGCGGGCATACGCGCTGACTATAACTCGAGCAACATATCGGATCCGCTTTGGGACTTGCGCGGTACACAGCACAACCTGCTCGTGATGCCGATGGTCTCCGTCTCATACCGCGTCATGCCCGATGCCATGGCCTATGCGACCATTTCGCGAGGGTTCGAACCTGGTGATTTCGTCGAGGGGTTTGACGCCAGCGGAACTCCGATTCTCAACCCCTACCACCCGGAGACAACCTGGAACTACGAGGTGGGCTGGAAATCCACTTGGTTGGAACGGATTCGCTTCAACGCGGCTGCCTTCTATACGCGATATCTGAACAGGCTCTATCAGACAAACGCACTGGAGGCGGGGACGATCGTCGGGGTCACGGAAAACATCGGCTCCTCACACAACTACGGCGCCGAGTTCGATCTCTCCGCACGCCTGACTCCAGGGCTTTACCTCAACGCCAGTTTCGGATTCACAAAGGCGGTTTGGGGCAATGTCCCTTACCTGGACACCGACCTGGGCTTCGCTGCGGGAGTTCCCGGCGTGCCCACCAGTCTCGACGGCAAGGATGTGAACTTCACGCCCGCCTATCAGGGCTCCGTCTCGCTCGACTGGTCTCATCATCTGGCGGGCGACTGGACCGTGGGAGCGCGGCCCAGCATCTCCTTCTTCGGCAAGGAATATTGGGATCTGACCAACCACTACAGCCAGCCGGCCTATCATCTGGCGAACTTCGGCATCCGCCTGGAAGATCCGCACTGGCGGATCTCCGCCGACGTTTCGAACGCGTTCAACAAACTCTACAACACGGTCTACATCAGCGCCGCGGAGCTTGGAGCTCCCTTCAATCAGGCAAGCATTGGCCGCCCACGCCTATGGTCGGGCACCGTTTCTTACCGCTGGTGAGGGCGCAGGAGAGTGCAATGAAAATCGCCCCGAGCATGGGCCGGTTGGCTGCAATGGTCATGGCCGCAGCGTTGTCGACAGTTCAGCCGGCGGTTGCGGCTGAAAGCTCAGAGTACGTCATCTCCGCAAAAATTCCGGGCAACGGCGGTGCTTGGGATTATGCAGTGGTGGATAACTTCGATTCGCGTCTTTATCTGGCTCAGGGCGGGGTGACGGCGCTCGACCTGAAGTCTCGAATACTCACATCTGCTCTGGTGCACGGCGGTATGACCCACGGGCTCGCTCCCTTGGGAGACGGATCTGTTGCCGTTGCCGATGCCGCGACACGAACGATCACCGTATTTAACGGGGCGACCGGCAAGGTTACTGCGGCCATCAAGACCGCTAACGCGAATCCCGTAGGTGGGGTTCATGCACTGGATGCGCTGGTGCTGGAGCCCAAGACGGGCCTGCTTGCCGCGGTCAATGGCGAAGCTGGATTGGTGGTGCTCGCTGATATCAAAACTCAGTCCGTGGTTGGGACCATCAGCATAGGAGGAAAGCCGGAGTTCGCTGCAGCCGACGGCAATGGTCGCATCTACATCAATGTTGAACAGGATAAATCCTCGGAGATAGTGGCGCTCGACGTATCCACCCGCAAAGTGGTCGGACACATTCCGCTGCGAGGATGCGATGGGCCGACTGGCTTGGCATACGACCGGGAGGCGTCACTGTTGATGTCAGTCTGCGAGAATGGAGTCGCAAAATTTGTGCGGGCACAGACCGGGGCCGAGATCGCGAGTCTGCGGGTAGGCAAGGGAGCAGATGCGCTCTTATTCGACTCCCGCCGACGTCGAGCCTTCATACCCAGTGCGAATGAAGGAACCCTGAGCGTCATCGCAGTGCCCAGCCCAGGCAGGATTGCGATCGTTCAGACTTTGATAACGCAGAAAGGAACACGTCTGGGTGCGGTGGACTCAGCGACCGGTACGGTCTATCTGCCGGCTGCGAAGTTCGGGCCGCCCGTTCCGCCCATTCCCTACCCGAGCATTGTCCCGGGCACCTTCGTCATCCTGGTAGCGACGTTGGCGAAGTAGTGCCAACTGTGGAGATCGCGAGCCCCCGTGTGAAGTCAGTCAGATCCCTTTCGACAATCTGGTGGATCTGTTTCCCGATCGCCCTGTTCGACGGCTACGACACTTTGGTGATGTCGTTCCTGGCGCCGGTGATATCGAGGGAGTTGGGGATCGCGCCGGCGATGTTTCGTGGCGTATTCACGGCCACCTATGCAGGTGCGGCCTGCGGAGCGATCATTCTGGGAGCCGTGGCTGATCGATTCGGGCGCAAACCGGTGCTGCTGTTGGCCCTTGCGCTGGCCGGTGCATTTACGGCAGCGACGGCTTGGGTGCATTCGCTGCAAGGCCTGATGTGGTGCCGTGCGTTTGCTGGATTGGGCCTTGGAGGCGCAATTCCGATCATCTCTGCGCTAGCGGCCAGTGAAGTGCCTCACGAACGCAGGCGTGTTGCGGTCACCCGTGTGTTTATAGGTTATCCCGTCGGCGCAATTGTCGGGGGATTGCTCACGGCGTGGTTAACGGGAAGTATCGGATGGCGCAACCTGATGCTGGGAACGGGCGGTTTGACCTTGGCCTTGCTGGCTCTCACCTCACGGGCTTTGAAGGTTTCGGAGCGCACCTCCGAGCCAGCGTTGTCGGTCGCTACCGGAGGACCACTGCGGGGGCTGTTCGGCCCCAACGTGACATACGTAACCTTCACGTTAGGCGCTGCCGCATTTCTCATTCTCGGCGTCAGTTACTTTCTGGTGAGTTGGATCCCGACTGTCCTGACCCTCGAGGGACTGAGCGTCCCGGCCGCGAGTGCCATAGCAGTGCTGCTCAACGTCGGCGGCCTGATCGGTGCGTGGGGCTTGTCCAAGGTTGGGCGTCGGACACCAGCCCGACCGTTAGGAGCGTCTCTCTGTCTCGGTGCGTTACTGATCGCAGTGTTCGGATTCGCTCTGCACGGCACTGCGTACGTCGTGGCCGTCATCGTGTTCTGCACGGGATTCCTGGTCATCGGGGCGCAAACCAATATCCCGGCCTTGGCGGCGTGGATCTATCCCTTGGGTTCGAGCGCCTCCGGTGTCGGCCTGGCAATGGCGTGCGGGAGAATCGGGTCCATCGCGGGCCCTTTCATCGGTGGGTATCTGCTCGCCAGGCATATGAGCTGGGAGGCGTTGTTTCAGGTGGCAGCCATTCCAACTCTGCTGGCGGGCCTCGCCCTCCTCATGCTGTCCGTCTCGGATAAGTGATATCCGTAAACCCGGGTACGAAGACCGCAGCGGGATCGATCGGATCGGCCTGCATTTGATCGAGGATGTAGTGGGCGACCGCGTTCGAGAGCTGCTGAGCCGGATCCTCCATCACGAATCGAAGTCGTGTGATGAGGGCGCGACGGTCATCGAGAGAGCGCAGGGCGGGGAGCTCACCCAAAGCGTCGGTGTGATCGTCGAGCGTGGGCGCAACGTGGACCGCCGGTTGAAATGCGGGATAACCTGCAAACATTTCCCGGCCAACCTCGACAGAAACCCGTGTGCTGAACCAAATCTGCCGATACCGGGATTCCAGCGCTGCCCGGTCACTTGCAGTCCGCAGCGCGTCCAGCACGAGCGGTGGCGCGTGCGGGGCGATATAAACTCGTTCAGCAGGCAGCCTCTGGCGCGATGCCCGCCAGAGAAGATGGCACATGTTGTTGGTTTGCCAGGTTACCCCGGCAGTCGTGCGTCCGGCTCGACCGCTGATGACCACCATCATTCGCTCCCAGTCGAAGTCCTGAGTGCGCAGCCAACGCATGATCCGGTAACCGATATCAAGAAATACCAGGCCAAAGGTTCCCACCATCATGTCGTTTATGGGGACCGGCACTTCCGCGCAGTTCACCGGATCCAGGTAGTGCGTCCGTAGACGTTCGAATGTGAAGTCCGCCGGCTTCTCGAGACACTGCTCGAGGAATCGCGAAGTGACATCGCAGCTATAACTCACCAGATCACTGATTTTGCTCTCGACACCCTTCCAGGCTTCCACCGCGGCCGTGTCGCGCCAGTAGGCAGCGCTATTGGTGGCACGAACCGCGGCGATCTGTACTATCAGACTTCGTGCCAACGGCTCCCACTGCGGATCGCCCAACTCGCGTAACCGGATCAAATAGGGCACGGCGACGCCCAGGTGGGAAATGCTGGTCAGTTCGATGAACCCGCGCGTACCGATGCGGAAGCTTTCGGTAATCGGCGGCCGGTCTTTTCCTGGAAACACAACAACGTCAGTACCGGTCGCCACGAGCAGAGGGTCATCTGAGGCCAGTCGCGCCCGAAGCCCATTGAGCCGCTCCCCGATGCTTCCCTCATCCGGAGTAAAAAGCGAATACAGCTTGCGAAACTCTGGATCCGGAACGTAGCTCATGGGTTCGCTCTTTCCCGTCAAACGTGCACCCGATAGACAAGGGTATCCTGACGGAAGCGGACACCGGCCGTCAGACTATTGGCGACGACCAGAAATCGCTGGCCGTCTGTGGTGAACACGGCAGCGTCGGTGCCACCGAACGTCGGAAATTCATCGATGACACGAAAGGCTCCGGCCTGCCAACGATAAATCTGCGACAACAAATCGGTTTTAGGCGCCGCGGGCGTGCCCTCGATGAAACAAACTCGAACCAGGTACAACTCGCCCGCCGCCTCGAACAGCTCGAACGCTCGCCCGCCGGCGCCTCCCAAAGTTTGACACGGGACGAACCGCCCCTCATCCCAACGATACAACGTCGACTCGCCGCTGATGTTCGCAAACGCGAGCCACCAGGTGTTGTCGGCCGGGAAGGCGCGAAACGCCCGTCCCCCCTGAGTCGAGAAACTCTGTAACGGCGCGAATTGTCCACCGTCCCAGCGATAGAGCAGGGACGCGCTGGTGTGGTCTGCGTAAGCGAGATAATGCTCCCCTTCGATTTCAAAATACGAGAACCCATAGCCCCAGCGGCCCTCCAAAACCTGAAACTCCCTGAAGGAGGCTCCATCCCACTCGAGAATCCGTGACTCGCGCGGATGACGCGCCTCCACGCCAGGCAGGGTCACGCCCTGCGCCAGCCCAAGGAAACTGCGGCCGCAAAATGAGAATGCGTAGCATTGCTTTGCCGCAAAGGTCTCAATCTGCTGGCGGGCAACCCAACTGCCTTGTTGGAGGTGAAATACGGTCGACACCGCATTCAGATCATACGGTCCGCAGCCCGTCCGGATGCTGGCGGTTGCGAGATACCGCTCTCCGGCAATGCTGAAGAAAGCCATGTCCTCCCCACCAGGCACCCTCAGTCGCTCGGCTTCCTCGAATCGTCCCCCGTTCCAACGATAGATCAGCGCGTCGATGTCACTGTTCCCGCCGTTCATGTACGCCGGCGTGCCCGAGATATCCTCGGCCAGTTGGGGGACTCCCAGATACAGCGTGCCGTCGATCTCGAATGGGGCGACTCGCCTGGCTCCGGAAGTGGGCAGGCTCTGATGCAGCTTCAGCAGTTGCGATTCACTCATACCGCCATCTTGCGCCGAGCTTCCAAGGTGGCCAATTTGATTCACCGCAGGCATTGATTGTTTTTGTAAATCGACACCCAGCGCGCCAACTGGGAGAGATTTCGCCTTTGATTTAATTTATAAATGGGAGAGGGCCGTCGATCGGCCAGGAGGACGCACTTCGATGGACCTGCGTCAGCTGCGCTATTTCCTCGTTCTCGCCGACGAGCTGCACTTTCGGCGCGCTGCCGAGCGCCTGAACATTACGCAGGCCCCCCTGAGCCTGGCGATCCAGGCGTTGGAGCGGGAGCTGGGTGCACTCCTGTTCAACAGAACCAATCGGCGTGTGGAGCTGACTGAAGGAGGGATCGCGTTGCGCATCGAGGCGACGGCCATCCTCGAGCGCGTGCAGCGTAGCCGCGAGACCATCCGCGATCTGGCGGACGGGATTACCGGCTCAATCCGGATCGGTGTGACGCCGGCCTGCTGCCTGATGCCGTTCTTTGGCAACCTGGTCTCCGCGTTTCGCAGCGCCCGACCGAAAGTCCGCGTTACCCTTCACGAGTTGTCATCGAGAGATCAGCTCGTTGCGCTGCAGGCACGCGAGCTCGATGCCGCCATCCTGCGCAATCCGCCACGGCGCTTCGCTACGGGCATCTCCTTGACTCGATTGACCACCGACCCGCTCGTGATTGCCATGAACAGCGCTCACCCGCTCAAAGATCATGCCCACTTGGCGATCGCCGATCTGCGAGACGAGTCTTTTGTGAGCTATCCGCGCCAGTCAGGCGTTGGGATCTACGAGCAAGTCATAGCGCTGTGCGCGCTTCGCGGCTTCACTCCACGGGTCGTGCAGGAGGCAGAGGAAACCTTGACTCTGCTGGGCCTGGTCTCGACAGCCTTCGGGCTCGCCTTCGTCCCCTCAGGCCTCATCCACATCACAGTGCCCAACCTGATCTTCAAGCCGCTCTTGGACGAGGATGCGACCACCGAGGTTTGCTTGGGCACCCGAGCAGACGATACCAGCGCCACTTTGAGCACCTTCCGCCGCATCGCTCAAGCCATTCGCACACGACGATGACGGAGATCAACTCCTAACTCCGCGAGCCGCAGACAGCGCAATCCACCACCAACTGTTTCGGCGCATGGTTGCACGGCTCGGTCGACGAGGCGAGGGCGGTCCTGCAACCGAGTCTCGCGGCCGCGTTGGCGCGAAGACCGGGCGCTTGCCATTGCTGCTGCGCTCGAGCGCGCGGCGATCTCGAGTGCGCCGATCGCGAAACGGGCTAGATTGGAGGCTGTGGCATGATCGTCAACGACCCTTCGATTGTTGCCGAATTGACCGAGCTTGCCGAGCGGTACGAGACCGCCTTGATGACCAATGACCTGTCGGCCCTCGATGCGATGTTCTGGCAATCGACCCATGTCGTTCGCCTCGGTATCAGTGAAAATCTTTACGGGATCGAGTCGATCGCCGCCTTTCGTGCCGCTCGGCCCGGGGGTTCGCCGCCGCGGCAGGTCATCCGGACCACGATCGCGAGCTTTGGGCGCGACATGGGTGTAATCAACATTGAGTTTCAGCGTATCGGGGCAGTCACGATCGGGCGCCAGAGCCAAAGCTGGGTTCGCCTTGCCGAAGGGTGGAGGATCGTCGCCGCACATGTTTCGCTGATGGCTGGTTGTTGATACCCACTGCGCCGGGGACGAAGGATCGGTCTACGACCGTGGGCGATCCAAATATGCATAATGACTTGCCCCGGCAGCGTGCAGGTCTGAACGGCGACGGGCGTTCCTAGCTGTTCTCGGTAAATGCTCGCTGCAGTGGAAATGGATACTCCTTTTGGCTCATGGGCCGGGATCATCCCTTCCCTCGGCGCTGATAGCGACGCGAATCATGCTCTGTTGGTCCACCAGGCCACGAATTCATCGAAATCGATGCTGCCATCACGATTGAGATCGATCTCATCGAATGCGATCTGACACTCCTCGGTGGTCATGTCCTCGTCCAATTGGCCCATGAAGCGGAGAAACTCCCCGAGCGTCAGCCGTCCGTCGCGATTGAGGTCGTTGACGTCGAATCCTTCACGCAGGCGTCCGCGCTGCCCGGATCCCGGCCGAACAGAGTTCAGCGTCGTTCGATCGCGCATGAGATCACCTCCTGAGCCTTTTCTGCCGCCGCTGAGTCACATCTCGTTGTCTCGATCTTAACTATGTCGCGCCCGAAGTCTGTCGCCTGTTCGCCGCGTTTCCTTGTCGGAAGCGACCGACATACTGACAATCGAACCACCGGCGAGCCGGGCTTGGACGACCCCGGACAACGGCTCGATGTCGCATCGTTCCGCTCGTACAACATTTCGGCCCGACTCGTCGCGCGCACGCTTTACGAAGAAGATTTGTGATCGCGAAGCGCATCCGATATTGCGCTGCGATGCACCACCTGGCCGTCTCCCATCTTGGACAGCAGCTTAAGCACCTCGGGCAATAACCTAGCGCGACCCGAGTGCGAAGGAACCTATGCGGCAGAGGAGGCGTTTCATCTAACGGGTGAGTTGTGGAAGGGGTGCGAGCATGAATCCGAAGTGGAGATGGGCGGTCGCGCTCGCCGGCGCTGGGCTGCTGTTCGGGGCTACCTTGGCGCAGGCCTCCCAGAGCGCCAAGCACGAAGCAGAAGAGCTGGGTCGGATGAAGCTGTCGCTCATCGAGGCCGTCATCGCGGCCGAGAAGGAGGGCGGCGGTAAGGCGACCAGTGCGGAATTCGAATTCAAGCGCGGCAACCCGGCCTATTTCGAGGTCACAGTGTTGAGTGCGGACGGCAAGAAACTGACCCGCTATGACTTGGATCCCCGGACCGGCCAAGTCCAGAAGACCGCCAATGAAGTCCTGGAGAAACTGCTGACGCGACTGACACCGGAGGACTTGCGTCGTTCGCCCACCATCCTGACGCATGCTATCGCACTGGCGCAGGAGCATTCGGGAGGCCGTGCGCGCAGTGCAGAGATCGATCGTAAGAGCGGTCACCTCGAATACGACATCGAGACTGTGAAGGTCGACGGCACCTCGCACAAGGTCAAGATCAGCGGATTGGACGGCACGGTGATCAAAGACGAATCAGACAAGTAACCCGCTGGAGTGCTGAGGAGTCAGTGAACAGCACGAAGCCGGAGCGCGGCCAGCCTGGGACGATGTGCGGAAACTCCGGTCACGGGGGTGCCTAGACCTCCACCTCCTTCAGCACTGTCGAAGGTTTACAACATGCATGCCGGAGCATCAGAGGAAAAATGGCCGGGGCAGGGGACGGCAGCCCTCGCGTTCAGTAGATCGGCTCAAGCGGACTCGCCCATCGAACCGCACGTCGACGCGGGTGGAATCGTCTCATGGACTGCGACGATCGATGCGGAGACCGAAAGGACCGATCCGCTACAACGAGATCCGTCGCCGCGTCGAAGGGATATCGCAGCGCATGCTCACGCTGACCCTGGAAAAGGCCTGGAGCAGGACCGGTTGGTCACCCGCACGATGTATCAACAATTCCACCCCGCGTGGATTACGAGTTGACCGAGCCCGGGCGCAAGTTGATCGTGCCGTTGAAAACGCTCTCCGCGTGGGCGCGGGAAAACCGGCCGGCGATGCTGGCCGCGCGGGAGGCGTTTCAGAGAAGGGGGCAACACGGCTCGCCACGCACGCGCTTTAGCGTCCCGAAAGAGGCCTAGTGCTCGCGGCAAATGATGTGAGCCAGGGTCGTCGAGGGTCTGTGCTCGGGCAGCGGGCTATGGCCTCCCGCTCGCGGGCACCAGAAAGCAGTCGGTCGCGGATGGCCCCTCATGGCCGAGCCGATTGCCACACGTTTGTGTCGCCGCACGGGACATAACTGCCAGTACGCGAGTTGCTCGCCCAATGACGTAGGTACCGCGGTCGCTGATTGACCCCAGCGGGCTCGCGCGCGGTTCCAACGGATAGGTATCCGCCGATTTATGCGATGCCAGTGCCATTAAAGATGATTGCGGCCTGCAGGCCAGTTTTACGATCAACAAATCTGGCAACTATTTGATTGGAAGGCTGGATGGGTGCCACCACGTGTGAGGACTGATCATTGATGTCACTGGTAGAGATTCTACCGTAAGCCGTTGAATCTGAAGCTGAACTCGGTTGGATGTAAGTGTTGGTCGTCCTCGCTTACACGGAAGCTGCAATGGGCTTCTGCATCCGAGGCTAGTCATCGCGTATGCCTACGAAGAGCTCTGCTAGGCCGCTCTTGCGGCGTCAAACGCGCGGCAGTTCCAGACGCAGAGACACCGAGAACTTCTGACGTCCGACTCCGCCGTGGACTACGCGAGCCACATTAGAACGTGATTTTTTCCGGCCGAGACTGCCGGATAATTACGCGGGTGTCGTGTTTGAATGTTGAATTACCGATGTTGTTGAAATAGCCGACGGCCTTTAGACTGTCGCTATCACCTCGTCCAGATTCCGTCGTCGAGTTGCACTGACCGCCTGCTTGCAGCCGCGCTTGTGTTGAGAACGAAGACGTCCTCGATCTGAAGGTGCCGAGTACGTGATGGGTGCCGCCCAAGTGTTCAACCGGAATTGCTTTTCTGCGTGTTCTCAGCCGCCGGCGCCGGCTTCGTCACAACACCGCAAGTGGCACGAGCGCCAATTGAGCAAGGTGAAAAGGTAGGGCAACCGCCCGCTCACTGTAGCTCCGCTTGATCGGGACCGTGATCCGTAGAAGGATGGTTGAGCTGTTGTGCGAACCGTCGGATCCGCGGAATCTAGCTCTCGACAAAAGAGCAGGGGACGACAGGATAGATCGCCCGATCGATTATGAACAGGCTCTGTCGGATCCGAGTACCCGGTTCTCGCAACCTGAGGCAGTATTGAAAGAGTTCGGCCTGACGCGCGAACAGAAGATCGAGATTCTTCGACGCTGGGCATATGATGAGAGCGAGATCGCCGGCGCAGAGGAGGAAGGGATGAGTGCTCTCCCAGCCCTAATGATGTTGATTTGCCGCACGCGAGACTGCGCCCGGCAATATCTCGCAAAACGGTGCTGCACCAGCGGCGGCGGCGCAGCAGAGACGCACTGCAGTACCGGTGCTATGATGGTGTTGCTGGCGTCATAGCAGGTGTTGGGAGTTTCGCGACCCATACCGCCCGCCGGTGCGGCATCTCGGGGCCCTTACGCCTGCGAAGAAGCTAACGGACCTTAAACTGGGCCGTCTGGCCGAGGAGGCGTTATGGCACCGAAACGATGGCAGGACTTGGT
>JAXDQF010000183.1:0-4515 GCA_034668025.1 Gammaproteobacteria bacterium
TCGAAGCCAACGTGGTAATCCCGCAAGGTGCCGAAGAAGCCGACGGCGCCAATCTAGTCAGCGCCGTCCGACACCAGATCGGGGCCGGCGCCGATGTCGTGAAATTGTATGCCGACTACCATTGGCGTCCCGGTGAGCCCAGTCGCCCCACGTTCACCCAAGCAGAAATGCAGGCGGCCGTGGAAGCCGCGCACAGTGCGGGCCGCACCGTAGCCGCGCACGCAAACACAGCTGAAGGCATGCGCCGGGCCATCCTGGCAGGTGTCGATACCATCGAGCACGGTGGCGAAGGCACCCCTGAGGTATTCAAGTTGATGCGGGAACACAACGTTGCCTATTGCCCAACTCTCGCGGCCTCGGATGCCGTAGCCCGCTATCGCGGCTGGAATGGCGCTGACCCGGCCCCACCGATGGTGGCCCAGGCGCGTAAGGCTTTTGGCCTCGCCCGCGCCGCGGGAGTCAATATGTGCGTAGGTGGCGACGTTGGAGTGTTTGCTCACGGCGAGAACGCCCGTGAGATAGAATTGATGGTGGCAGGCGGTATGTCGGCGGCCCAGGTGCTGGTGGCAGCCACTTCCGGTAACGCCAGGGCGTTTCACATGGGCGACCAGTTAGGGGCGCTCGAGCCCGGCCTGCTGGCTGACGTTATTGCCGTGGAGGGCGATCCGACTCGTGATATTCATGCAGTGCGCGCCGTTCAGTTTGTGATGAAAGGCGGAAAGGTGTATGCCCAGTAAAGTTCCCGAAGGCCACTCGCGCGGTTGGATCATTCCTATCGGCGGCGCCGAGAATAAGGAAAATGACCGCCGGATCCTGGAGCGCTTCGTGCGTGTTTCGGGCGGTGAGGCCGCTGACATCGTGGTGATTCCCACAGCCAGCCGCATGCATGAGACCGGACCGCGCTACGAGAAGATCTTTTCCGAGATCGGCGTGGCACGCGTCACGGTGATGGATTTCGACACGCGGCGTGACTGCCAGGAACAGGGCCGCCTGCAACGCCTGGAGGAAGCAACCGGTATCTTCTTCACCGGCGGGAACCAGCTTCGTGTTACCACCCTCCTGGGCGGCACGCCTGTTGCCAAGCTCATCCGCAATCGCAACGCGCAGGGCGTCACAGTCGGCGGCACGAGCGCCGGCGCCAGCATTCTCAGCGAGCACATGATTGCGGCGGGTGACGAGGGCTCCTCGGCAATCGCTGGAAGCGTCAGGCTCGCCCCCGGGCTCGGTCTAACCAACCGGTTCATCATTGATCAGCATTTCACCCAGCGCGACCGCCTGGGGCGCCTGTGCACGGCTTTGGCCTTCAACCCCTTTGCCGTGGGCATCGGGCTGGACGAGGATACCGCGGCGTTTATTGGGCCAGACGACACCCTGGAGGTTGAGGGCAGCGGTGGGATCACAATCGTTGACGGCGCCGATGTCAGCTACTCCTCCATCGACACCGTGTCCGACGGGCAACCGGTTTGTATGCTCGGGTTGCGGTTGCACTTCCTCGTCGCAGGCGCTACGTTCAATTTGCACACAAGAACCGCTGCGGCAGGTGCGCTGATTCGACCGAAGGAATAGGGGCCAGCCCGCGAAGAATGGGCCAGCCCGTCAGGCATGGGCCTTCGGTCACTCCTCGCCAGCAGCACAGCGAGGAGAACCGATGCGCATCCTGGATCGTTCGGTCTACGTTGGCCCGTCACTGCACGCGCGCTTTCCGGTCATCCGGCTGGAACTGGACCTCGGCGAGCTCGAACAATGGCCCACCGGCCGTCTCGGCAGTGGCTTTGTAGACGCACTCGCCCTGGCACTTCCCGGTTTGGCCGAGCACGGCTGTTCCTATGGCGTCCCGGGTGGATTCTATCGGCGCATGCGGGAGGACGAAGGCACGTGGCTGGGCCACGTACTCGAGCATGTGGCCATCGAGTTGCAGAACATTGCCGGTGAGGAAGTCACGTTTGGCAAAACTCGCAGCGCGGGTCGACCCGGGGTCTACACCGTGGTTTACGAGTATGAGCAGCGGGACGAAGGAATCGCTGCCGGCGAGCTGGGATTGCGCTTGTTGTCCTCCCTTCTTCCGGAAGAAATTCGCCCCGCCGACTCCGTGCCGGAAGGTTGGAACTGGCCGGAAGCCCGCGATGAGTTCATTCGCTTCGCGCAGCGCCGTGCGTTGGGTCCCTCCACGGCATCGTTGGTGAAGGCAGCCGAGAACCGCGGCATTCCGTGGCTGCGCCTCAACGATCAGTCGTTGGTGCAACTCGGTCACGGAAAATACCAACAGCGCATCCAGGCCACCGTGACGGGCCGCACTCCACACATCTCCGTGGAGCTGGCCAGCGACAAGGAAGAAACCAACAAAATCCTGGCCACGCTCGGACTTCCCGTGCCCACCCAGGAGTTGGTGCAGTCGGAAGGGCAGGCCGTGCGCGCCGCAAATCGCATTGGCTTTCCGGTGGTCACCAAACCCTACAACGGCAACCATGGTCGTGGCATCTCCATCCGACTGATGACTGACGACGAGGTCAAACACGGCTTCAATGTTGCACGCGAGCATTCACGCTCCGTGATCGTGGAAACCTTCCTCGAAGGCGACGATCATCGGCTGCTCGTCGTGCACGGCGAGTTGGTGGCGGCCACGCGCCGGACCCCAGGCCACGTTGTCGGCGATGGCGAGCACACGATCGCGCAGCTCGTTGACATTGTGAACCAGGACCCGCGTCGCGGTGTCGGTCACGAGAAGGTGCTCACGCGTCTCGAGCTCGATGCCCAGGCGCAAAAAATGTTGGAAAAACTCAGTCTGCAGGCGGACTCGATACCGGAATCGGGCCATGTCGTCTATCTGAGGTCGACGGCCAATCTGTCTACCGGCGGTACGGCCACGGATGTCACGGATGTGATTCATCCTGACAACCGGGAAATGGCAGAAAGAGCGGTCCGCGCCATCGGTTTGGATGTGGGCGGTGTGGATTTTCTATCGAAGGATATAACCGAGAGCTACCGAACAATCGGCGGCGGCATCTGCGAAGTCAACGCCGCTCCCGGCTTCCGCATGCATGTGGCACCCAGCGAAGGCACCCCCCGCGATGTGGCCGCCCCGGTCATCGACATGTTGTTCCCGCAGGGTGCCCCCTCCCGCGTGCCGATCGCCGCGATCACCGGCACGAACGGCAAAACCACAACGGCTCGCATGCTGTCTCACATCACCAAGATGGGTGGCTTCACGCCAGGTCTGACAACCACGGATGGCGTCTATATTGACGGGCAGCGCACGGTCCAGGGCGATATGACCGGACCGGTGTCGGCGCGAATGGTGCTCGCTGATCCGCAGATAGACATCGCGGTGTTGGAAACCGCTCGCGGCGGCCTGCTGCGCGCGGGGATGGGAGTCAGGGAAGTCAACGTGGGAGCCGTCCTGAATGTTCAGGCGGATCATCTCGGTCTCAAAGGCATCGATACGCTGGACCAGCTCGCCGATGTCAAACGCATCGTCGTCGAGGTCGCTACCGATTGTGCTGTACTGAATGCGGATGATCCTCTCGTGTTGAAGATGGCGGGGCATACAGAAGCAAAGAACATCTGCTACGTCACCATGAATCCTCAACACACCCTGGTGCGCGAGCACATACGCGCAGGAGGCCGTGCTTGCGCACTAGAGGCAGGCGTCAATGGTCAAATGATGACGCTCTACGACCGAGGCGGCCATATTCCACTCCTGTGGACCCACCTGATTCCAGCAACCCTCGAAGGTCGCGCCACACACAACGTCCAAAACGCAATGTTTGCCGCCGCCATGGCCTTCTCCCTAAACATCAAGCTGGATGCCATCCGACAAGGGCTGCGAACATTTGACTCGACGTTTTTCCAGGCCCCCGGCCGACTCAACGTGTTCAACGAACATCCGTTCAAGGTGTTGTTCGACTATGGACACAATGCTCACGCAGTTGCCGTCATGGCTGATCTTGCACAACGTCTCGACGTGACGGGCCGGCGCATCGTCGTACTTGCCGGTCCTGGCGACCGGCGCGACGAGGATCTGGTTGCGATTGCCAACGCGGTTGCGGGTCGATTCGACCACTACATCTGCCGTCGTGATGACAATCTACGCAATCGTGCTACGGACGAGGTGCCGCGAATCCAGGCCGAGGCGCTGCGCGCGGCGGGAGTCAGGGAGCAGACGATCTCTGTCATCCCGGATGAGCAGGAAGCCATCACCGCCGCGCTGAACATGGGGCAACCCGGCGATCTGCTGCTCGTCTTCGCAGACGCCTTGGCGCGTTCGTGGAAGCAGATCACCAAATTCAAGCCCGCGGGTGCTGCTCCACCCCCTCCTGCCGCTCCCGTAGCGAAGCTAGCCGAGCGTGTTCCGTTGACGAGTGAGAATGAGCCCATGGTTTTCAGCCTCGAGGGACTCATTCGCGACGAGCGCGGCGTGCGTCTAGCCCCCGACGCAGAGGACTAACAGACCACCCCGTGAAATCTCGCATCACACAACCGGACACGCTCGCCGCCGACAAGGACGCAAGATTCCCC
>JAXDQF010000184.1:0-19266 GCA_034668025.1 Gammaproteobacteria bacterium
AACCCGAAGTAAATTGGGGGGCGGCCAGCTCCGATCCAGGAATTCACGGAACCGTCGGAATGGGTGGCGAATTCCAGGGCCATCGCGCCGACCAAAGGTCTCTTCCAGCCCCATTGCTCCTCAAGCCCGGGAAAGAACACCTTGTCGTAGGCTTGAATCTCCAGCGCGCCATATTCGACGAGTCGGCGCACGGCACGAATTTTGGACTCCGGAAGTCCCAGGGCCTTGCGCTGTTCATCGTAGGCCGGCTTCAACAGGCGCCAGTGCGACCACTCGGCGACTGACCACATGGGTTCGATCAAACTTTGGGACAATCGAACCGGCAGGATGTGGTTGTTCGCCCTGACGGGGAAGTAATGCAGGGCGGCAAACGGGGCCCCTTGGGCCTCGGCAACATTGGCGGCTACCTCTTGATAAGTAGTACCGCTCAGTATCAAATCAGCGCCGACTGCCAGCTTGGCTAGGGTCTGGCTCATTTCGGCCCAGCCGTTGGTGAGGTACTCTCGAGCCTGCCGCAGGACCTTGATGGGATTGCGCAACTTAAACCAGTCGTGGAAAACCTCCGCCTCCAGTTGCTGTTGGGAGTCGGGGCCGTAAGAATGCACCGAAAATAAACCAGCCGATTCGGCGAATTCGACGAGATTGGGAGGCACGGCCATCTTCACTTCGTGACCGCGGCGCTGCAACTCACGTGCAACGGCAGCCGCAGGTTCGATGTCTCCTCGTGTCCCGTGTACTGCGACGGCGAACTTTATGGTCCCGCTCCGGTTTTCGCGGTTTCAACTTATGGCAATCGCTTTGGCGTGGCTGCCATCGGCTTTATTTCAGAGTTTAGAGAAGATTTGGAGAATACGAAATCATGGGTGTCAAGAGCCGCCTTTAATGCTAATGGACAGTCGTCAAGCGCATGGCTTAGTGCTTTCTCAACGAGATATTTTCTTCACAATTTGCGCTGCATTGCCCCGGAAATCGATAATGAAACGATGACTTTGCCCCAAGCACTGAGCGATGGCGCACCCATTGCCTCCGATCTATCCGCGCTTGCGATCGACCGTAGCGCCGGCTCGCGGCGTCGCAGACAATTGCACCGCATCCTGGTGCGGGTCCTTCTCCTCGCCATGCTTGTCGGCATTGGGGTCGCAACGTGGCTGTGGCGCCGGCATACGCAGGTGGTCGTCGAGACGGCGGTCGTCTACTCTGTCTATCCGTCACAAGCCCTGACACTGTTAAACGCGACGGGGTACGTCGTTGCGCAACGCAAGGCGTCCGTCGCCTCGAAGGCAACAGGCCGTCTCGAATGGTTGGGTGTACTCGAAGGCAGCAAGGTGCACGCGGGTGAGGTGATCGCCCGGCTTGAGAGCAGCGACACGCAGGCGATGCGCGACCAGGCAGCCGCTAACGTGCAGGTTGCGGAAGCCAACCTCGCTCAGGGGCGGGCGGAGCTCACGCAAGCGGAAATCGCGTTCAGGCGCTCCGAGGCCCTCGGCGAGAAGAACATCATAAGCGAGTCGACGCGCGAAACCGCTGAGGCACGCGTCGCCAAGGCGCGAGCAGCGTCTGCCGGGTACGAGGCCGGCATCGCCGCTGCACAGGCTAATCTCCGCGTGTCCGACGTTGCCCTCGGCCAGACCGTTATCCGAGCGCCCTTCGACGGCGTTGTCCTCACGCGGCACGCCAACATAGGTGACACGATTACACCGTTCTCGCAGGCGGTTGACACCAAGGGCGCGGTGGTCACCATCGCCGACATGGACTCGCTTGAAGTGGAAGCCGACGTGGCTGAGTCGTCGTATCTGAGCATCCGCGTGGGGCAACCGGTGGAGGTCCAGCTGGACGCGATCCCTGGCGAGCGCTTCGAGGGCGTGGTTAACCGGATGGTACCGACCGTGGATCGCGCCAAGGCGTCTTTCCTCGTGAAAATCTGGTTCAAGCAGCGCGACTCGCGGATGCTTCCGGAGATGAGCGCCAAGGCGGCTTTCCTCGAGCGTGAAGTAGCCGAATCAGAACGCAAGCCTGTTCTTGCAGTGCCGATGGCGGCCGTCGTCGAGGTGGATGGACGACAGCACCTCTACATAATCGAGGATGGCAAAGCTCGTCTGCGGAGCGTGGATCTCGGCGCGAAGGTGGGCGACCTGATCGAAGTACGTGACCTCAACGCCGGCACGCGAGTGGTGATCCGACCGCCGGAAGATCTTGCTGATGGGCGCGCAGTCAGGCAGGCCTCGAAGTGACCGCGCTTCGCGTCTCCGACGCGCCGGCCGGGGAAGATGTGCTTATCGCGCTGAGCGACGTGAGCAAGAGCTACCGGCGCGGCGCGCAGATCGTCCCAGTCCTTTCCAAACTCACTTTCGATATCCGTCGCAAGGAGTTCCTTGCCTTGATGGGCCCGTCGGGGTCGGGCAAGTCGACGCTGCTCAACCTGATCGCTGGCATCGACAGTCCGGATCACGGTTCGATCAAGGTGGGTGGCGAGGACATCACGAGCCTCCCGGAAGCCGATCTCGCTGACTGGCGCGCGGCGAACGTGGGCTTCATTTTCCAATTCTACAACCTGATGCCCGTTCTCTCGGCGCTGGAGAACGTCGAATTGCCTCTCACGCTGACCAGCCTGAGGCGGCGCGAACGCCGGGACCGCGCGCAACTCGCGCTCAGTCTCGTTGGCCTGAGCGATCGCGTCAAACATTTGCCCTCGGAGCTCTCCGGCGGCCAGCAACAGCGCGTAGCGATCGCCCGGGCGATCGTCACCGACCCGACGATGCTGGTCGCCGACGAGCCGACCGGCGACCTTGACCGGCAGTCCGCGGAGGAGGTGCTTGGGATCATGCAGCGGTTGAACCGCGACATGGGCAAGACGATCGTGATGGTGACCCATGATGGCCGCGCGGCGGCGCATGCGAAGCGCATCATGCATCTGGAGAAGGGCGAGCTTTCTTACCTGGTGGAGCAGCGCCTTGAGTGAGTGCCAGCCATGAGCCAATGGCTCAAGCTCGTGGCGCGCAACGTCTTGCGCCACCGGCTCCGCACGTCACTGACGCTCGTCGGGCTCGTTGTTGCGATCCTCGCCTTTGGTGTGCTCCAGACCGTCGTCGACACGTGGTACGCGGGGGTCAATGGCGCCGTTCCTTCGCGGCTGCTGACCCGCAACGCCATCTCTTTCGCACTGCCGCTGCCACAAGCATATCAGAAGCGCATCGGCGCTGTCGACGGCGTGCGACGCGTCACCTACATGAACTGGTTCGGCGGCATCTACAAGGATCCGAAGAATTTCTTCCCGCAGTTTGCGATCGACGCCGCGAGCTATCTCGATATGTACCCCGAGATCCTCGTTTCGGACGAGGTGCGGCGCGCCTTCCTGCGCGACCGCCGCGGCGCGATCGTAGGACGCAAACTCGCCGACCGCCACGGCTTCAAGCCAGGCGATGTGATTCAGCTACGCGGGACGATTTTCCCCGGTAACTGGGAGTTCGTGATCGCTGGGGTCTTTGACGGCCGAGACCCTAAAACCGACACCTCGCATCTTTACTTCCGCTGGGATTACCTGAACGAAACACTCCGTGTGCGCTCCAAGGCACAGGCTGACCAGGTTGGTTTCTTCGTCGTGGACGTCGTCAGCATTGATCGCGTCGCGGAAGTCAGTCAGGCAATCGACGCGGTGTTCCGGAACTCGCTTGCCGAGACGCTCACCGAGACTGAGCGCGCTTTCCAGATCGGCTTCGTGAAGCAGACCGAGGCGATCCTCATTTCCATTCGGATCGTCTCATTCGTGGTTATCTTTATAATCTTGTCCGTTATGGCAAACACAATGGCGATGACGGCGCGCGAGCGACTCCGCGAGTATGCAACGCTGAAGGCCATTGGCTTCAGCCCCGGCTACGTGGCACGATTGATCCTTGGCGAATCCGTCGTGATAGCATCGATCGGTGGCGCGATCGCCATCGGGCTCACGCCCCCGGTTGCCGCGCACCTGGCCGTACTCTCCGCGACGCTCTTCCCAGCACTGATCGTGAGCGTCGGCACTGTGATATTGCAGGCACTTTCGGCGCTGGTGGTCGGGGTCCTCGCCGCGGTCTTGCCGATGCGTCAGGCAGCCCGTGTCAACATCGTCAATGGTCTTCGGGCGTTGGGTTGACCATGCCGTTGCTGCTCGCCTACAGCTGGCGCAACCTGCAGGTGCGCAAATTCACCAATTTTCTCACCGCGACAGGCATGGCCCTCGTGGTGTTTGTCTACGCTGCCGTGCTCATGCTTGACTCCGGACTCAAGCGAACCCTCGTCGCCACCGGCGAGGACACGAACGTCATCTTCGTACGCCGCTCCGCGGAAGTCGAGATCCAGAGCCTGATCGACCGTCGGCAGGCCAGGATCATCGAAAGCCAGCCCGAGGTGATCATCGGGGCCGAAGGCGCGCCGCTCGTATCGAAGGAAGTGGCTGTGCTGATCGCGCGGCCAAGAAGCAGGACCAAGCAGGCGAGCAACATCCTGATCCGCGGCGTTGGTCCTGCCGTTCTGGCTGTGCGTCCGCAGGTGCGGCTCGCCGAGGGACGCATGTTTCGCCCGGGATCGGACGAGATCGTAATGGGCGGAGCGCTCGCGGGGCGTTTCGAAGACCTCGAGATTGGATCAAGCCTCAGGTTCGCTCACCGCGACTGGAAGATCGTAGGCCGGTTCGACGCGGGGGGCAGCGGGTTCGACTCCGAGATCTGGTGCGATAACGAGCAGCTCATGCAGTCGTTTCGGCGAGACTTTTTCTCCTCGGTCACGGTGCGGCTTGCTGATCGCTCCAGCTTTGATGCGCTCAAGGCGCGCCTCGAATCGGATCCCCGCCTTACCATCCAAGCCAAGCGCGAGCGCGTCTTCTATGAGGAGCAGTCGCGCCTGCTCTCCGGGTTCATTCGGCTTCTCGGGATCACGCTCTCGGTGATGTTCTCGCTGGGCGCGGTCATTGGCGCGACGATAACGATGTACGCGGCCGTCGCCAGCCGCATGATGGAGGTCGGGGTTCTGCGCGCGCTCGGATTTCGGCGCTCGCGGATCCTCATGTCTTTCCTTGTCGAGGCGCTGCTGCTCGCGCTCGTCGGCTGGGTGGTGGGGCTTTCGTTCGCATCGCTCATGATGCAGGTGAAGATAACGACGCTCAACTGGACGTCGCTCTCCGAGCTCGCATTTCGGTTTGTCCTGACGCCTGGGATCGTGCTGCGGTCGCTCGTCTTCGCGCTTGTGATGGGCTTGCTCGGCGGCTTCCTGCCGGCCGTACGGGCGGCCCGCATGAAGATCGTCGACGCGCTACGCGTCGCTTGAGTGTTCGGCAGCCGCTTTGGCCGCCATGCGGTGCATCTTCGCGCTCGGCAAGAGTTAATCGGTCAAGCCCCACCTTCCGTTGCGCCAAGTCTTGGCCGAGGATGCAACGTCCCCTCTTGTTTATCCGTTATCGTCAACTGACCGTCCCGCACAGGCCCATGTCCGCGAGCGCATCGCGCACCAATGGTGCCAATTCGGCGCGGGTCGTTGCGCCGTCTGGCACGTAACCGGACACGGTAAAGCAAAGCCGGTCACCGAGACGGTAGCACCCGATGAACAGCACGCCGCCTAGCCGTTGGAGCTCCGAGACCGTATAGTGCTCCAGAATGGAGAGCTGCAGAAGCGATGCCTCGCCGCAGGGGCGGTTCACGTCCAGCGGCAACTCGCCAACCAGGCTGCAGCCAACGGGCAGGCCCGCGCCGAGCGCCTCCCGCTCCAGACGACGCACCAGCCACAGCGGCACATACGGAATCAGCGGAAACAGCGGCGACAGATCATCGCCGTGCCGGATCAGCGAGGCCAGCGCAGCCTTGAGATCTCGCTGTAAGCCGCGCGGATCGTTGCGGCAAGCCTCGGGGTCCGCCATCACTGTGATCGACCGCAGCGCGTTGCCGCGCCGGTCATCTGAACGGCGGTCGCTGACCGGCAGCACCAGCTTCGCCCGTCCTGAGGCGTCCACGCGGCCCACCCGGAAAGCGATCCGTGCTGCGAACGCCACGATCAGCGTGTTGCTTGCCACGCCCAGATCCGACGCGCGCCGTTGGCAGGCTGCTGCGTCCATGACCACCTCAACAAGTGGCACATCCGCTGCCGGCTCAAAGTGGTCGTGGCTGGTTCGAGCGCGGGAGCTCGGACGCGACACACCCGCGCTCCCATTGCGCGACCGCCGCACGAGAGCCACCAGAGCGCGCCAAACGCCAGGTAAGGCGCGCAAGCTCTCAACACCGTCGCGCGCCAGCATCACTGGAGACCAGCGCCAGGATGGGGCTGGGAGTCCATGGTCGACATGTCGGCCAGCCACCGCGTCAGCGATGGCCAGATTGGTGGCTTGCATGTCAGCGATCGTGTGCGACACCAGCATGGTCAGCGCGCAGCCACCGTCCTCAAGCGCTTGGACGGCCAGGCGCCAACCTGGTCCGCGCTCGGGATCCACAGGTAGATCGAGCAGCATACGGCGCAACTCAAGCAGCCTCTCATTGGGGAGCGGGTCGCGAAACCATGTCACTGGGCCCGGCACAGGGTTGGCCACCCAACGGTGCCGCCCCCATGGCAATGGTGAACGCTGCAGGAGGCGTCCCAGCAACCCGCGTGCGAGGCGCTCGCTGAACTGTCTCACGGCGGCTTCATCGATCGGGTGGGGATACAACCAGGTGATCTGCAGCGCTGGCCCGCGTCCGAGCGCGCGCAATCCAACGAATGAGCCTTGGTCCATATAGCACAGCACGTCATCCGCGCCGGCGTCGCTGGCCCCGCCGCGGCGTTCGCGCAACTTGTTGGCAGAAGAAGGGTTCACCCCTCGAGCCCTCTGTCTCTTAGCTGCGCGATGAGATTGCCGCATCAAGGCCGGTAATTCCAGGCGATGTACGAACGCTGCGCGCCGCGTGTTGCCGACAGCCCGGTCTCCGGAAGCCACCGCACGGCATCACCCTTTGCCAGCAGGCGAGAGCGTTGGCAACGATGAAAACGCAGGTCGCGCGTGCGCGTGGGCTCAGGCGGTTGTCTAGCAGATCGGTGGTGTAGCGGCCGAGCAGTCGCAATCGGCCAGGACAAGTCGGATGCGGGATCACGAACCTCCTCCGCTATCCGGCTAAATAGTTGTCGTACTTCAGAGCGCAGGAATTGCCGCAACCCGAAAAAACGATCTCTGACTACGCTACCGGCTTGTCAGTCGCTTGTCGAAAGGCAGCCCCAAAGCGTCAGGCCTCAATGATCGCATCGAGTCCGAAGTCGGCGAGTATCAGGGAGGTCACGCGACGAAGTTCGTCGGTCGTGGTTGGCGTTGGTTCCAACTGACAGGCCTCGATGCAGAGGGAAATGGTCTTCTCGAAACGCGAGGCCACAACAACGAGATGACCGTGGGAGCGCTCCAGGTCTTGGCGCGTGACGTTGGCATCCACAGCTCGTGTCAGCACATGGCGGCACGGCGCGCCGTCGATGCGCGCGAGCCCGTCCGGCAGCATTCCCAAGTCGGAACAGCTTACTGGCAGCTCACCGCCATAATTGAACACCCGGTTCACGAGCATCTTCGCGGTCGTGCGCGGCATCCAAGCGATCGCCGGCAGGGACGAAACCAGTGCGGCGGCCGGATTTTTCTTCGCACCGCGAAGCAGCGCCTTGAGCGGCGCATTCACGGGCCGCAGGTCGGTGGTCAGGCCTGCAGGCGCGACGTTCATCATATGGAATTCGATCGCCAGCGCTCGTTCGTCCTCCAGCCCACGCCTTCGGTTTATGGGAACAAGCAGGCTGATAGCGCCGTCGGAGAAACGGCGCCTGCCGAGGGTCGACGCGAGCGACGCTACGAAGCCCGGCAGCAGCGTATTCAAGCCACCCCCAAGCCGCTGCTCGCACGCGAACCAGGCACGCGATTCAATAGTCACCGCGACAGCCGGAAGCTCGACGATCGTTGATGGGTCATGACCCGGCTCGGTGGCAGTAACCGCCGGCCTCTGTAGAGAGGCGGCGGGCCTGTACCAATAGCCGTGCGCACTCCGAGCGAGTGCGGCAATCGTGCGCGGAGCGTCGGCGAGGATCTGCCAAGCGTCCGACACGCACCCGGACAGCCGCCCGCGGGCGCCTTTAGGCAAATACGGGCTCGGGACGCCGATGCCGTTTGCGGCAGCCTCGATAGCGCGCAAGGCTCCCATTCCGTCGAGCAGTACGTGGGATCCGACGATGCTCACGGCTGTGCTGCCATCGTCGAACGGCTGGATGGCCATTCGCCAACCCGGACCGATGACCGGGTCTATGGGCGCGCGCGCGTGCCGATTAGCCCACTGCAGGAGCCGCGATCGTGGCAGCAGGTCCGAACTCTGCTCGGGCAGAATGGGCGTCTCCGCCGGCTTCACCCAACGAGGCCTTCCCCAAGGCAAGGGTGACGGCTCAATGAGCCGATTGAAGGACAGTGCGGCGAGCCGTTCAATTGTTCGCGCCAGCGGGGCGAGATTCACGTCACGATCATAGAGCCAGAGGCATTGCATCAATTGCCTCCGGCCGGTGACCCTGAACAATTCGTAAGCCACCTGGTCCACCCAGGCGAGGCGGTGCCGCGCATATGCAGGGGCGCCGGGCGTGCTCGTCTCAAGCATCGAAAAACTCGCCATGGAGTTCGTAGTCAGCCATGAGCCGTTCGACGAGGGCACGAAGATGCTGAGGGCTCGTTACCACGCCGGGCTGGTAGGCAACGAAGCTCAGGATGATAAACCCGGGAATGATGCCCGCGAAGAGGGTCGCCACACCGTGGCGCTCCTCGATCGCCCGCCGCTCGACCGGACGGTCGATGCCGCGAAAGCAGAATCGATCGGCCGCGCCGCCATCGATCCGGAGCATGTCCTCGGGACAGTGACCCAAGTTCGAACAGGTGACCGGCAGGTCACCGAGCGCGGCAAGCGCCAGACGGGTGGCAGCCGAAAATGCGCGTCTGGGCACAAAGGGCACCAAGGGCAGCAGTGCGGCAAGTCGATTGGGTTCCCGTCTCGTCCGCAGCAGCGTAGCCCGCAGACGCCGCTGAAACGTATGCAGGCGCCCGCGCAGTTCGCCGACACGCACCTTCAACGTGGCAAGCGCGACCCCGTTCCCGCCGGTGTGCGGCAGACCCGCTCGTTCACTCACGGGAATCAGCAAGGTGACATTATCATCGCGGACGCGACCGAGTGCCTCGGCAAACGCCGCGGTGACCGCGGTCAGGAGCGTGAACCGGTTCCCACCGCGGCTTTGTGCTCTGGCGTCCCAGAGGGACGTGGGCAGGCGTATGAAGGCCGACGGAAATACGATTCTCCGGTTGTCGGCGATTGTCACGACTGGCAACGCGGTGGGTGCGGTGTATGTGGGGCGCGAGGTGTATGCCGCACCGGCCAATTGGGCGAGCGCCCGGAGCGTCGCCGGCGCGTCCCGCACCATGCGTTGGAGTTCGGCACCCAGTATTGTCGCGGCGCGGCGCGCCGACCAGACTGACCATGCGGGAGAGAGCGGCGGCCGTCGCACGCCTCGCACGGCTTCGCTGATGGCCGTTATGACCGTCAGTCCGTCCGCGATGCAGTGCGACACCACTAGCGAGACCACGGTGGAGCCGTCGGTGAAGGTTTGGATCGTGAAGGTCCATGCTGGCCCCCGCGCAGGGTCCAAGGGAAGCTCCACCTGCGCGTCGGCCCACGCCTGCATCGCCTCAGGGGCAAGCGGCGCCTCGGCAACAGCGAGAGCAGCGGATGGGGCTGGCGCGCTCACCCATTGGTGCCGCCCGAACGGAAGCAGCGCCGGCCGGATCAGCCGCGCGAGCAGCCCGTGCGCGAGATTGTCACGGAACCGTGTCAGCGCGTCCAGGTCCACAGGCCGGGGATAGCGCCACAGCGCCTGAATGACCGCATGCCGCCCGAGTGAGGTATGCGCAAGGTAAATGCCCTGGTCCGCGAAAGACACGAAGGGCGGCGGCAGGCTGGGCACGTTCTCTGGGTGAGACATCGCGTGGGTCATCTTAACCGCCGACATGGGAGTACGTCGGCATCAATGCGTCGGCCGCCTGGCGGCATGCGCCCGTAAGCGTCTTGACATAGCGGTGCATCGAGGCGCGGGCTGTCCCGTTTGCCGGATAAGCCGCCGTCAGCGAGAGCCCGCGATGCGTACGGAAGAACCAGAGCGCAACCTGCGCGGCCATGCCTTGGTTGATATAGCCCCGCCCATTCCCCTGCTGCAATTCGCGCGCAATGTGCGCACTGCGCGGAGGAAAGTTCGCGTCCATATAGGATAGCATGACGCCACCTGTGGCGACGGATCGAATCGTCGGCAGCCCGGCGGCGAGTTCAAGTACGAGCTCGATCGGCACGTGGGCAAGGCCTCGCCGTTCGTCAAAGTTACGCTGGGCTGTGAAGGCGAGTTGCGCAAACGTTCGTTCTTGGACCTCGAAATCGATGGGCACCAATCCCACGCACCAGCCGGTCGTCCTGAAACCCGGTGCCGATCTTCGCGTCGTTGTGGGAGTGACGACACTGTAGCGCGAGCGCCCAGCCAATTCCCGTTCGGTCAGGGCCGCGCAGGCCAACAGGCCGCCGATCACTCGCGCGCCGGAAGCGTGGCATGCGGACTCGAACGCGGCCATGACGGCATCATCGAGGACATCCACGTGTACATACTCGGCCTGATAGCGATCCTCCAGCACCCCGAGCGGCAGCGCGAAAGACGGCGTCCGCCCATCGTTGCGATGCAGAAACGCGATCCACTCCTTCACCTCAGGATCCGCTAACGTTGTCGCGGCTGCGCGCTGGCGCTGACTGGTGCAGTAAGCCAGATAGCTCCCCGGCGGACCGAGTTGAAGCGACGTCTCGCCGTCGAGCACAGCGCGATACGCTGAGCGGATCTCCGCCATCAGGAACGCGACGACGGTCGCATCGGCGTGCAAGTGGTCAATGCTTGCGAAGCAAGTGAACCCCGTTGCGCGCTGGAGAGCGCCGAAGCGAAAGCAATCCCACGCGAACGGTGCAGGGGTTGCAATGACATGCTCTTGCCAATCCTCCGCGCTCACCTCACCCAGCGTCGAACAGTCCATCTCGATCGCCGCAGGATCGGTCAGTACGTGCCGTACTATTGCTTCGCCGCGCTCCTCGAACCAGCTGTGATAAGTGTCGTGCCTACGCAGATGTGCAGTCACAACATGGGTCATGGCCCTGAGGTCACACCGGCCGGGTTCGTCCCACACAACGACAAGCAGCCGCGCCATCGCCTCGTGCCGCTGCTCACACGCGCGGAAGGCGCGCAGATGCTGTTCCTGTTCGTAACTGGGCAGCACGGACGACACCGGTGCGAGCTTCGCACTTTCCATTGATGCAGCAGACGGACACCAGAGAGTCAGCGTCGCAGGAGGTCCTGACCAGTCGTGCAGCGGACGCAGATCAGTCATGGGCAACTGCTTCGGCTAGCTGCAACTCTTGCATCGCCCCACTCAGTTTGTCGGCCAGTGCGCGTACAGTCGTCACGTCCGCGGCGGGGAGCCGGATGCCGGTGTCGGCTTCGAGTGCGATCAGCAGTTGGAGCGTCCCGAGTGAGTCGAGGCCGCAATCGAAAAATGAGCGGTCTGGATTCACTGTGCGGCGCAAGATGACACCGAGATGCTCGATGATCAGATGCCGCAACAACGCGGGCCGCTCGTCGGGCGGCGTGCGTCGGAACTCCACGCGCAGGCGGCCCGCCGGTTCGGCCGCTGCCCCCCGGAGCCTGCAACCTGGCCGCTCCGAACGGACTCCGCCCGGCTAGCGCGGTCAGCCACGGCGCGCCGTCGAGATGGGCGTATGCGGCATACCCGCGATCGTGCCGCAGCAGCGTCTCGAACTCGTAAACACCGTCGCGTGGCTCGATCATTCCAGCATCGCCGCGTGCCGAGAGATGCGCACCGGCGGCGATATCGGCCCACTGGGCCCAGGCGATTGCCGACGACGGCAGCCGCTGCGCCCGCCGCCACTGCGTGAACGTGTCGAGCCAGCTGTTAGCGGCTGCGTACGCGGACTGCCCAGGCGAACCAAAGAGCGCCGCGACCGAAGAGAAACAGCAAAACCAGTCGAGGTGTTGGTCCAACGTTGCCTCATGCAAATGCCAGGGGCCTTCCGCCTTGGGTGCCCAGTTCCGATGTACCTCGTCTCGGTGACAGAGGGAAGGATGCCGTCCTCGACGACGGCAGCGCCGTGCAGGACACCGCGCAACGGGAGGCCCGTAGCCGTGGCAGCTTCGACGAGGCGCCGCGCGGTCGATGGCTCCGCGATATCCGCACTCATCACTTCGACCTCGGTGGCACGCCCTTTCATCGCGACCAGCACGCTGATGGCCGCAGCGGTCGGCCTGGAGCGCGCGTTGAGGATCACGCGGCCGGCCCCGGCGGCGGACATCGCATCGGCCAGGAACAGGCCGAGCCCGCCAAGGCCGCCAGTGACGATATAAGCGCCATCCCGTCTGAACGGTGTGAAGCGCTCCGGCGCCTCCGGCACCCGGGTTTGGCCGGTCCTCGGAACGGTGAGCACGAGCTTGCCGGTGTGACCGGCGCCGCTGACCACGCGAATGGCGCAAGCTGCGTCGGCAAGGGGATAGGTAGCGATGTCCGGCAGGGTCAGCCGCTCCTCATCGGCAAGACGCATGACGCGCGACAGCAGGGCCTGCACGCGCGCCGGAGCCGTCATACACATCTGCGCCTGGTCGATGGCGAAGAACGAAAGGTTACGCTTGAACGGGGACAACCCCAGCCACGTGCCCCCATAGATGTCTTTCTTGCCGATCTCGATGAACCGACCGCCCGCCGCGAGGAGTTCCAGGCCGGCGCGTTGCGCGGGGCCCGTGAGCGAGTTGAGGACGATGTCCACGCCGTAACCCGCCGTGTCCCGCCGGATCTGTTCGGCGAACGCCGCGGTCCGGGAGTCGTACACGTGGCTGATTCCGTCGGCGCGCAGCAGTTCTCGCCGCGCCTCGGAGCCCGCTGTTGCAAATATCTCTGCACCGGCCGCGCGCGCAATGGCCACAGCCGCCTGGCCGATGCCGCCGGTCGCCGAGTGAATGAGCACCTTGTCGCCGGGGCCGATCCGCGCCAGATCCTCGAGGCCGTACCGTGCTGTGGCAGTTGTCGTGAGAATGGCGGCCGCTTCGGCATTCGTGAGCGTGCGGGGTATCGCGACAAGCAGCCGTGCATCGCAAGTGAGATACGTGCCCCAGGCGCCTCCGCGGCAGAGCCCGGCCACGCGGTCGCCGACGCGAAACGGCGAGAGGCCCGGCCCGACGGCGGTGACAATGCCGGCAAAGTCCAGGCCAAGCCCCTGCGCACGACCATCAAATGAGGGATAGCGGCCGAGGGCAACGAGCACGTCGGCAAAATTGATGCTCGTGGCACGGACGGCCACCTCGACTTCGCCGGCGTCGGGCGCGCGCCGCTCGAACGCCGCCATCTCCAGGCTCTGCAGGTCACCGGGCACGCGGATTGCCACGCGAACACCATCGCTCGCCACGTCGCGATCCACCATGCGGCGATCAGCATAACCAAGGGGGCTTCGCTGCAGTCGTGCGACATACGCGCTCGTGCCGCGCAACGCCGTTTCGTCTTCGTCCGAGCCGCTCAGCAACTGACCCTGAAGCAGTAGCACGTCGGCCTGCAGGCCCACGTCTATCTGGGTGGGGTGGAGTGCGGGAAACTCGGCGCCGATGGCTCGCAGCCAGCCACGCGCACCGGCGTGCGCGAGATGAACGGTTTCTTCCGGCAGTACGCGTTGGGCCATGCAGGTGACGACGAAGAGGCGGGGCCGCCGCTCGCAGTCCGTCAGCGCGCTGGTCATGTGCAGCAGGCTGTTTATGGTCGCCCGAGCTGCGTCCGGACTCGCCGGCTCATCGCCGCGCGGCAATACCACCGCCACGGCTCCAGGGCGATACTGATGCAGAACGTCTTCGATCCGTTCGCGCCATGCACCCCCCTTCCCGGCCCCGGAGCTGCTGAGGATGCGGGTCTTGAAGCCTTGCTCGCGCAGGCCTCCCTCCAGCTCCGTCATCAACCGGTGTCCTGCATGATCGGCGTCGAGCAGCAACCAGGCGCCGTCGCCCGGCTTGACGGTGGCACGCGGGATGTCCCATCTCTCCCAGACTACGTCGAGCAGGCGCGAGTTGCAGGCAACGGCCTCGGCATGCTGTCCGGCCGCACCGCTGCCCATTGCCAGCCCATCGACACTGAGCAGCACGCGCCCGGATGCGTCGAGCAGATCAATGTCCACCTCAACGTGCAGTGCGTCCATCGCGACAAAGCGAGTAATGCAGTGCGCGGCGTCAGTGTCTGCATGGTGGAGCCGGAGGCTTCTCACCGAGAGTGGCAGTAGCAGGTACACGTTCGTCCCCAAAACGACCTGGGCGAAAGCGCCAACTGACTGGAAGCACGCGTCAAGCAGCACGGGATGCACTGTGTAGCCACGCGAGCCCGTTCGGAGCGAGGTCGGGAGCCGAAGATCTGCAAAGAGCGAGGCGCCGTCAGCAGACAGGGCCAAGCTAGGGGCCAGTGCGCGAAATGACGGTCCGAACTGGATGCCCTGCGAGTCGAACCACCGCCACACATCGTCCGCGGCAACAGGTGTAACGTGAGCGGCGCGCAGCGCCGTAACGTCGTACGCGGCAGGCGGCTTTGCAGAGGCAGCCGCACAGAGCTGAGCGGTTGCATGGACCTGGGCTTCGCTTTTTGACTGGCTCTCGAACCTGAAGTTCAACTTACCCGGTCTGTCCAACACTGCTGTGCAGACGATCGGCATCGACGGCTCCAACCGGAGCGCGTGGTGGAACGTCATCGCCTGCACTTCGACGAGCGATGTACCAAGGGCCGTGCGCGCGGCGGCAAGTGCCATTTCGCAGAAACCAGCGCCCGGGAAAAGCGGCATTCCGTTCACCCGGTGGTCCGCAAGCCACGGGTGGGCATTGAGGCCCACCTCAGATGCCCAGATGTGGCGTTCCGGTTCCTCGTGCAGTGCGCGGTGGACGTTTAAAAGCGGGTGCGTTGACAGAACGTGATGCGCACCTGCTGCTACCGTCGCCGGCGCAAGGAACAGGGGATAGTGAGTCCATGCCGGCAACGGGAGGTCAAGCAGCCGGCCATCCGGATACAGGACACTGAAATCGATCGCCGCACCGGCGACATAGATGGCGCCAACCAAGTCCAGAAGCCCGTTGTGCATGGGCTCGCCGCGCGTCATCGACGGAAGCACGCGCACAGCGAAGTCCATTGCGGCAGCATTCTGCAACACCGCGCGGGTCACGATCGGATGCGGCGAAAGCTCGACAAATACGCGGTGTCCGTCTTCGAGCGCCGCCTGCACGGCGGGACGGAAGCGAACTGAGTGCCGAAGATTATCGACCCAGTAAGCGCCATCGCAAACGGGGGACCCGCGCGGATCAAGCAGGACGGTGGAGTATATCGGCGTGTGCGGCGTGTGCGCAGTCACTCCCGCGAGGCGCTCCGACAGCTGCGCGAGGATCGGCTCGACCTGGGACGTATGCGAGGCAACATCGACTGCAACCTCGCGGGCGAACAGGCCTTCAGCCTGCCAAGCAGCGACGAGGCGTTGCACAGCCTCGACAGAGCCCCCGACCACCGTTGATGCCGGGGCCTCCAGTACGGCGATCTCCACGTCGTCAATCAGCCGGTGCGTCAGATCTTCGCGGAGCGCCGCTGGCGCCATCCCGACAACTGCCATTGCACCGGATCCAGCGAGCGTGCGGCACAGCATTGCGCGATGACAGATCACCTGTACACCATCTTCGAGCGAGATTGCGCCGGCCACGACTGCCGCCGACACTTCGCCCATCGAATGGCCGATCACCGCCGACGGCACCACACCCTGGGCCTTCAGGGACGCCGCCAACGCGACCTGTACAGTGAAAATGGCGGGCTGGACACGTTCGATGCCGTTGAGGTGTGCCGGCTGACGCAGGGCATCGGTCACCGAGAAGCCGCTGAGGGTCTGAATCAGAGGCTCAATGGCGGCGACCGCCTCGCCGAAGACCGCGTCGGTGTCGAGCAGCGCCCCTCCCATCGACTCCCACTGCGAGCCGTGGCCAGAGAATACGAAGACGGGGCCGCGGCGATTGTGGTCGGCCCAATCTGCATCAATAGACGCATCGGCTGCGAGCGCACGCAATTGCGCAGTCAAATCGTCGAGCGTTTTCGCAATGAGCGCGTGCCGGACTGGCCGGTGCCCACGTCTGCAGGCGAGGGTCCGCGCTACGTCACTCGGGCGATGACTGCCGGCGGTCGCGTCCAGCCAAGACGCAAGGCCCCCGGCTGACGCGCGAAGCGCCTTTGGCGAGGTAGAAGAGATTGGAAACAGCCACGGCGGTTCGTTTGTTCTGGTGCTCTCTAGAGGAAGAGGCGAGGCAGGTGCCTGTGGAGCCTGTTCGAGCACGACGTGCGCGTTCGTGCCGGACATGCCGTAAGACGACACGGCTGCACGGCGGAGTCCGTCCGCGCCAGTCGAGGGCCAGGGCACGGTATCCGTCGGGACGAAGATCCGCGTCTCGATTGTCTGGAGATGCGCAGGCAGCCGATGGAAGTGAAGTGATCGCGGTACGACGCCGTGCGCGAGTGCGAGCGTCGTTTTGATCAGGCCAAGGATGCCCGCCGCTGACTCCGCATGGCCAAGGTTGCTTTTGAGCGAGCCGAGGGCGCAGGGCGACTGTCGTCCATACTGGGTTGAGAGGCTGTGGAACTCCTCAGTGTCGCCCAATGGCGTACCGGTGCCGTGCGCCTCGACCATGCCGACGGACGAGGGGTCAACCTGCGCTTCGAAAAGCGCACGATCGATCACCGCGGTCTGCGCCGCGCGGGAAGGTGCCAGTATGTTGTGCGTGCCTCCGTTTTGGTTGACGGCGCTACCGCCGATAACGGCGAGCACTCTGTCGTTGTCGCGTAGGGCGTCGCTCAGCAGCTTGAGCATCACTACGCCGCAGCCTTCTACGCGCACGAAGCCATCGGCACGCTCGTCAGACGCATGACACCGCCCTGTAGGCGACAGCATTCCGAGCCCCGACGCCGAGACGAATGTTGTGGGCGAGAACATCAACATTGCCCCGCCGGCAAATGCAATGTGGCACTCGCGCTCAAGAAGGCTTCGCCGAGCCGCATGCACGGCGACGAGGCTGGACGAGCAGGCCGTGTCTATGGTGATAGCCGGACCCGTAAGGCCCATCGCATGGGCAACCCGCCCTGACGCCATGCTGAAGGGCGTTCCCGTGAAAGTGTAGGCTTGGCCCATCGCACCCGCGTCACGCGTGACCTGCATGTAGTCCTGATGCGAAAGGCCAAAGAACACGCCGGCGTCGGCCCCAAACAGGCACCGCGGATCGCGACCAGAATGTTCGGCGGCTTCCCAAGTTACCTCAAGCAAAGGCCGGTGCTGTGGGTCCATGGCGAGGGCTTCGGGTTCGCCGATGCCGAAAAAACGATGGTCGAAGCCCGATGGGTCGTCAAGGAACGCGCCCCAGCGTGAGACAGAGCGGCCCGGCGCGCCTGCTACGGGCTCGTAGTAGTCGTCGGCATTCCAGCGCTGCTGCGGGATATCGGTAACGAAGTCAATGCCTGCCAGCAGCGCGCCCCACAAGGCGTCCGGCGAGTCGACATATCCCGGCAATCTGCAGCCAATGCCGACAACAGCAATCGTAGTCACAATCGAGACCTTCTTCTGGGAACACAATTTATTCTGGGAGAGCACTTTCGATCGGAAGCAATACTATTATTGAACCTCTGATCAATCGTCCAGCACGCTAATTGCTAGAGGTCAGAAAGCAAGACGACCAGCACGGCGTGTGGACGGTCGCTTAGCCGCTCTGCGATCTGGCTTCCGCGGCCTCATGACTGCCCTGTGCACGCTCGGGGACGATGGACCCGCTCTTAGCGGTGCCTTTGCAATATCGCTGCCTTCAGATGGCACGAAGTCGGCGATGGCGGCGACGCCCCACGTGCGCAGCTCGCGGGACGGCAGGAAATACGACCCATAGACGGTGATCCACAACCCCGTGCCCGTGCTGAGCGCGCAAGGCGATTTCGAGCGGGTGCCGGCGAAACTCGCCCGCATCAATCCCAAGACCACGCCGCCCCGGGTGGTCAACAGTCCCTCGCTGCTGACCGGCGTCGCGGTCTGCGCCTGCTGGATCCGGAATGACCCGAACTGGGACAACCAATCGGCTGGGTCGCTCGTACTCGTACTATTCCTGTGCGGTTTTGCCCTTCTGCTGGCAAAGCGAAGCAACCTTTTGCAAAGCCGCGCTCGCTCCTCAACTGCTTGTCGAGAGGTTTGACACGGCTTGTTCAACCTCCCTACCTTCCAGGAGGGCATGCCGTCTTCGAAAAGCTGCGGGTTGGCCAAGAGTGCTTCGACGATGATATGATCGAAAGCTTGCCTAGGCGGTGGCAACAGCCGCCCGCGCTTTAATTTTGAGAACAGTTGCTTCTTTACTTTTATGTTAATCGCTTCCCGACGTCGCTTCATATGTATCGCTCCTTGAACAGTGAACGACATGTTTCTGACAGCCGCCGTCAGACTCCAAAATGTTGCAGAGGTGTACAGGTCCACTGCGACACCCCTGAAGGACTTGTCGAATAAGCCAATAAAATCAGGCCTATTCTTCGAAATTGTACCCCGCCCGATTGCGCGAATAGCTCTTCATTCGCTCGGCAAATTTACGAGGGATTTTTGGAAGAACGCATGGGGCGGGAGCAACAGACTCGGGAAGCGCCACGTATTCTGATTTGGGCATAGATCGGCGGTCGAGTATGGGCATCGCCAAGGGTCATTTCGTGGAATGGCACGGCAAGCCTGTGTTGTCGGTCAAGACTGGGTTCGCTTCTGCGGTGCGGATTGCCGGCCTTGACGTGACCGTTGGTAATGTCACGCCACACACCCTGCGGCATACGGCAGCGACTTGGTTGATGCAGCGTGCCGCCCCTATGTGGGAGGCAGCGGGCTTCCTTGGCATGAGTGAGAAGACCCTTCGCGACACCTATGGCCATCACCACCCGGATCACATGCGCGGCGCAGCCGAAGCGATCGGCTCGCGGCCCACGCCGAAAAAGGTAGCGTTGGTTGTTTCATTGGTTGAGGAAAAAGCGAAGCGGGCGGAGGTAGTACAACCCACTGATTTCATTGGTGGGCCCGGCAGGACTCGAACCTGCAACCAGACCGTTATGAGCGGCCGGCTCTAACCATTGAGCTACAGGCCCCGCCGGTCGCGTGGCGACGGTGCCGACACCCCATACAATGA
>JAXDQF010000185.1:0-8884 GCA_034668025.1 Gammaproteobacteria bacterium
TGGATAGACCACCAGCAGGCCAAGATTTTTCAATTCGACGCCACCGACGTCAATTCGGCCACTGTGCGCAGCAGTCACCCGCACGAGCACATTCATCACAAGGCGAACTCAGGGGACAGCGGACACGTGGCCGTCGACAAAGCCTTCCTCAAACGCGTGGGCGAGGCCGTCGCGCAGGCGGCAACCATACTGATTACGGGTCCCGCGGGCACGAAGAAGGAACTGGCCGCCTATCTCGGGACAGATCAGCCCGCTGTGGCGGCGAAGGTGGTCGGCGTCGAGCCGCTCGATCATCCCAGCGATGGAGAGCTGCTCGCCTTCGCCCGCAGATTCTTCGCACCGGATGACCGTATGCAGGCGCGCCTGCGGGGTGCAGAGCCGCAGTAACTCTAACCTCACCCAGACGGTAAGGAATGCGGCAAGTCCAAACGCGCCACGCCGATGTGGAGTACTCTGTGCGGGCGGCGCAGATTTGCAGTGTACCGACTGCTACGCATCAACCGCAGCATCCCTCCCGTAACGCCTCACGACAGGTCTGTGCGGGTCCAAGTGGAGGCTTGGTCAAAGCCTTCGAATAGCCCAGGCCCACAATGAAACGCCCTGCCTCATATTCGCCCCTGGGATCCGAGTACGACCACTTTCTGTTCGCACCGATTGGTGATGATCGAAACGGAATGCCGCTCAGCGTCGTGTCACTGCTGGGGCGGATGGATCTCGACCCTTGGGAGGAAGCTGCCAGTTTGGCCAGCTCGACCCCAGAGGCCGCGGCGCAGAGGTTGGCCGTGCTGCTGCGTGCTCTGCCGGATCAGTCCATGCTACATCTGGACCCGGAGGGCGCGGCTACCCGCTTGATCGCGTTGTTACCCCGCCGGAATTACGCGAGCGGCCGGCCGAGCGCCGGGTGACCACAACGATTCCCCTGCGCAGCGTGATGACAGTTATGGGAGCAAGTGGCGGGGCAGGTCAATCGTAAAAACACAGCCTGAGCGCGGTAGATCGTGGAAGCTCAGAATTCCATTGTTTGCCTGGACGCTGCGCCGACAGATCGCCAGTCCGAGTCCGAGGCCGGATCTGTCCTCACCGTTCTGCGCGAACGGCTGAAACAACTTTTCTGCGGCTCCTGATGGAAGCCCCCCGCAATGGTCCTCGACGTCGATCCGGATGCGATCCCCGGAGGCATACGCATTCAACGAAACCGCGGTTCCCTGTTGCGTGAACTTGAAAGCATTTTGCAGCAGGTTTCCCACCGCCGCAAAAAGCATGTCCCGGTCCACAACAACAGCCAGTTCCGGATCGACTTCGCAGACGTTGAACTTACATTTGCGGGTCTGTGCCTCGAGCATCGCGGTGATACCGACATCGGCGACGAAGTCGGCGAGCGAAATCAACAGGTGGCGCGGCGGCATTCCCGCGGTGACCCGCACGTCGGCGAGGGAGCGATCGATGAGATTCCGCAATCCTACCAACGACTGATCGAGGACAGCTCCCGTAGCGCCCGTCAACCCTACGTTGCCGGCCTTGATGGCCACAAAGGCCAGAGTGGCTGTGTGAACGAGATTTCGCAGCTCGTGGGCCAGAAATCCCAATCGTTCATTCAAGGCTTTGACGCCATTATTCTCCATCAAGGAGTTGCGCTGAAACGCATACTCGGTGACGGCATCGGCGATTCCGTTGTCCAGACAGCGGTTGAGAGTTCGAAATTCGTCAATTTCTATCAGCGCGGTACGCTCAAATGCGAGATCGGTTATCGCCTGGCACAGATCGCCGTAGTCGTGAACAACCTGGTCCACCGTGAACCCTCGTTGCGAGAGCTCGCGCCCATGGAGCGCCGCAGTGACTGCAATCTCCGACAAAACCGGACCGCCGCCTGCTGGACCGGAGACCCGTCGACTTTGCATCGGCTCCGACGTCTGCTCCACTTGGAGCGTCTTTATGAGCTGATCGAGGAAACGCGGTATTCCGTGTACCAGCTCGGCGTCGGTCGCTTTGGGGGTCACCCTTTGAGCGACTTTGAACCGGCACCGATTGATCAGATCGTCCCGGTTTGCAGTTAGAAATTCATGCAGCACTTTCGCAAGATTACGCGCATTTCGATCGTGTCTTTGTGCGGAAGCGCACACACGTCATGTGATCCCGGCCCAACCGAAGTATTCGGAAGCAAAGTTCTTTTGCGGTAAGCGCTGTGACGAACGGACCGGGCGGCGTACCGCGTGCACGCTGCGTCGACTGACTCGACCCTCAAGACGCCGTTGGCATGACCTGGAGAACACATGATTCTGTCGCCCCTAAGAACGGTCAAACCCGCTAGTTACATTCGCGGTGGCGAGGAGTTGCTCATAGACTTTCGCCGGCGACTGGAGCTCGACGAGGAAGCGCGTGTGGAACGAAAACGCCTGGACATTGCTGAGCAGACTTTGGAGCCGAACGTGCCGGGTGTTCGCATCCGCGCATGGGAAAAGGTACACGCGCTGCGGATGCCTTCCGGTCCCGAGCATCCTGTTCTCAATTTGATTGCAGCTGCTACCCAACTGTCCCTGGCCGATGTGCACGAAGAACAGCGAGTGCGCTCGAGGCATGTCACTGCCGTGATCCCGAGCTCGCCCTGACTGAACCGGCTGATTTTTCCGCGCTGGAGGCGTGCCAAAACACGCCTCCAGTGGGGGTTGCAGCCACTGACGGCTCGATGAGTGCCGTCCGAAGCGCGCCGCGTGCGGCCGCTTTCCTACATATCCATCCCGCCCATACCGCCCATACCGCCCATTCCGCCGCCACCGTGGGCTCGTTCTTCGTCCTTGGCAGCCTCGGCAATCATCACTTCGGTGGTGAGTAACAGGCCCGCGACGGATGCGGCATTCTGCAGCGCGAGGCGCGTGACCTTGGTCGGATCGAGGATGCCCTCTTCGAGCATGTCGCCAAACTCACCCGTCGCCGCGTTGTAACCGTAGGCGCCCTTGCCGGCTTTCACCTGGTTCAGGATGACCGCGGCATCCTCTCCGGCGTTCTCAACGATATTGCGCAGGGGCTCTTCAATCGAGCGCGCGAGAATGCGAATACCCACCGTCTGATCCTCATTGGCACCCTCCAACTTATCGAGCGCCTTGAGGGCTCGGATCAGCGCAACACCGCCACCGGGCACCACGCCTTCCTCGATTGCAGCGCGGGTTGCATGCAGCGCGTCCTCTACGCGTGCCTTTTTCTCTTTCATCTCAATTTCCGTGGCGGCACCGACCTTGATCAACGCGACGCCGCCTGAGAGCTTGGCAACCCGCTCCTGGAGCTTTTCCTTGTCGTAGTCGCTGGTCGCTGCCTCGACCTGCTTGCGGATCGACTCGACACGGGCTTTGATGTCGGAAGCCTTGCCGGCTCCGTCGATGACGGTCGTGTTGTCTTTTGCGACCACGACCTTTTTGGCCTCGCCCAGATCATCCAGTGTGACCTTCTCGAGCGACAGGCCCACCTCTTCGGAAACCACCTTGCCGCCGGTCAATGTAGCGATGTCCTCGAGCATCGCCTTGCGACGATCGCCGAAACCCGGGCTCTTCACCGCCGCAACCTTGAGGATGCCGCGGATATTGTTGACGACGAGCGTCGCGAGCGCTTCGCCCTCGACGTCTTCAGCAACGACGATGAGCGGACGGCCGGATTTTGCCACCGTTTCGAGCAACGGGATCAACTCGCGGATATTCGAGATCTTCTTGTCGCAGAGCAGGATGTATGGCTTTTCGAACTCAGCCGTCTGGCTCTGCTGCTGGTTGATGAAATACGGTGAGAGGTAGCCGCGGTCGAACTGCATGCCGTCGACCAACTCCAGCTCGTTGTCGAGTCCCTGGCCCTCTTCAACGGTGATGACGCCTTCCTTGCCCACTTTCTCCATTGCAGTCGCAATGGTCTCGCCGATTGACTCATCGGAATTCGCAGAGATCGTGCCGACCTGCGCAATAGCCTTGGAGTCCTTACAGGGCTTTGACAAGCGCTTCAACTCGGCGGTGGTGACGAGCACGGCCTTGTCGATACCGCGTTTGATATCCATGGGGTTGCGACCGGCAGCTACGGCTTTCAGGCCTTCGCGGATGATCGCCTGGGCAAGCACGGTCGCCGTCGTCGTCCCGTCGCCGGCTTCGTCCGAGGTGCTGGAGGCAACTTCCTTCAGCATCTGGGCGCCCATGTTTTCGAATCTGTCTTTGAGCTCAATCTCCTTCGCAACCGAAACACCGTCCTTCGTGATGGTCGGAGCACCGTAGCTCTTTTCGATTACCGCGTTGCGGCCCTTGGGGCCAAGAGTGGCTTTCACCGCATTCGCAAGGATGTTGACGCCCCTGAACATGCGCTCGCGCGCACTGTCGCTGAATCGTACTTCTTTCGCTGCCATGATCGTGTCCTTCGGGTGAGTTACTTGGGGTCGAATACGGCCATGACATCGCTTTCGCGCATGACCAGGAGCTCTTCGCCTTCGACCCTGACTTCGGTGCCGTCGTACTTGCCGAAGAGAATCTTGTCGCCGATCTTGACATCGCAGGGACGCACTGTGCCGTTCTCGAGGATCTTGCCCTTCCCCACCGCGACAATCTTGCCTTGGATGGGTTTTTCGGCTGCCGAACCGGGAATCACAATGCCACCCGGGGAGGTTCGATCCTCTTCCAGGCGCTTCACGATGACACGGTCATGAAGAGGACGGATCTTCATAAATTAATGTTCCTTTGCGCCAGTGAGGAGTGTTTTGAGTCAGCGCATTTTCAACTACATAATGGGGGCAGGATTGTGGATTTCAAGGAGGACGCGCGCGTCAGGCTCATTCACCCCGGCTCACTGTGTACCGCCAAGCCGTTCAGGAATTCCAAGTCAACGACTGGCTTACAAAGATAGCCTTCGAAGCCGCGCACGCGCGCGAGCTGACGATCTTCGTGCGCCAGGCTGGAGGTCATCGCTATCAGGCGGAAGTCCCGGTTTGGCGTGCTGGCATGCAACAATCGAGCAAGCTCATAACCACTCATATCGAGCAAAGTGACCGCGAGCAGCACCACGGACGGCTGAAAATCCTCGGCGATGGCCAGCGCAGCATGGCCGGAGTAGGCAACGCGAGTCTGTGAATAGCCGGATGCCGTGAACAGGAGCTCGAGTGAACGCGACGACTTGATGTCGCTATCGACTATGAGGGTCCGCGGTGGCGCGGTGGCGCGTGCGGGCTGTCCGCCTTCGCCCTCCCAAGCTTCGAGCTGCCGCGCTTCCTTCAACCCCGGAGGCCGCACTTGCGGGCTCGGGCCGCCGGCAATATCGCCCTCCTTGCGCAACCGGTCGGAGAATCGCCTCCAGCTGGTTGTCACTGAATCGCGCATAGTCCACTCCTGCTGAGTCGACCAGGGTAGCCGGGCTGAGAATGGGAGTCTGTACGGTAGGACGCAAACGAGGCGCAAAGACGAATGGTTCGTATTCAGGGTCCGCGCTCTCGTTCCAACCGCTCCAGCAGCCTGCGCCTGTGCCGCTCAGCTTCGAAACGCGCTCTTTCCGGGTCCTGCGCGAGGATCGCGTCGATGATCTGATGGCGCCATTGCCTCCAGGCGCGAAGCCCCTCGTCCCCCTCGAAGATCTGCGGAATCGGGTGGCTGCGGTAGAAGCGAATGCTGACTTGCGCAAGTAACTCAATCAACGGTTGATTTACCATCTTGAACAGGATTGCGTGCAAATCATCCTCAAAAGCAACCCGCTGTTCGCCGCTGAAACATCGATCGACACGCAATTCGAGGCTGCGCAGCTCGTCGTGAAGCCGCGCTTCCGTGCACTGTGCGGCTGCCGGCATCAGCTCGCAATCGAGCAGCGTCATCATCTTGAGCGGCTCATATTCATCGCCACGCCGGACCCGCAGGTACGCCGCAAGCGCCCGTTCGAGTGCGAGCGCATCGGGCCGCTGCCCGAAATAGCCGCCGCCGGGACCCCTGCGAACTAAAAGAAGTCCTTCATGTTCGAGCACCCGCGCCGCTTGCTGCACGGTAGCGATACCGACGTCCAACAGCTTCGCGAGCTCTGGCAGGGAGCCTAGGCGCATGTTGGGTTCGCGCTCCAGAATCAGGTCCCGTATCTTCTGCGCCGTCGCGCTGACCAGACGCTGTGCCTGAAGAGGGGTACTCAACGGGGCCGAGCCTTGTGGAGCTCCCATCAGGGCCTCAGCACCCAACCACCGTCGACGTGAATTACCTGACCCGTGATCCAAGCGCCCGCCTGCGAGCAAAGCAAGAGCAGCGTACCGACCAGTTCATCCGGGGCGCCGCGTACGCGCATCGCGACGTTCATTTCCAGGAATTTAATGAAAGGTGAGTCGTCAGGCGTCAGTAACTTGCCGGCGTCGCTGGTGGTATTGCCTGGCGCGATGGCGTTGACCGCGATCCGTTCGCGCCCGAGCTGCCGCGCAAGTGTGGTTGTCAACCCGACGAGCGCCAGCTTGCTGATGCCGTAGATCGAGACCGCCGGGAAAGCGCCACCGGACACCTGATTTACGATCCGGCCGCCGCCCCGCTTTCGCATCTGGGGGATCACGGCTTGTGCACAGATCAGCGCGCCAGTGACATTGACTGTCATGATCCGGTTCCATTCGTCGAGCGGCACGTTAGCCGCGGCGAGCTGACCCAGCTCCGCCATCAATGCGGCATTGTTTACGAGGATGTCGATTCCGCCGAAAGCATCCACCGCGCCTGCGACCATGGCGGCGACCGACTCCGGAATGGTGATGTCGACTCCGACGGCGATCGCCTTACCGCCACTCGCGGTGATTTCGTCCGCCACGGCCCGGGCACCTTCGCCGTTGATATCCGCGACGACAACCGACGCACCGGCCCCGGCGAGACCCAGCGCGTAGGCCCGCCCGATGCTGTTACCGCGCCCACCGGCACCGGTGACGATAGCCACTTTGTCTTCCAAGCGAAACTGATCGATCGAAAAGGTCATTTAAGCTCCTGGTGCTTGCGCCCGCGCAATTCGCTCGAGGAAGGGATCAGTCGCGCGTCGCAAAGTGTCGGTGCACGGTTCGCTACCGAGGATCGCCGTCAGCAGGTTCACATCCTTGGCGAGTAGCCTGGCGCCATGCCCGAACCTGGCAATGTCTGGTAGCCGGGCACGTACCTCGAAACCGTAGCTGCGCCCACTGCTGGCGTTCACCAGTTCTATCAGCGCTGCGCGATCGAGTCCGAGGGCTGCACCGGCGCCGAGTGCGGCGTCCGCGAGCGCCATGTTGGCCGCCATGAGCGAGTTGTTGACGAGCTTGGCGAATTGCCCGGCGCCGACGCCGCCCAGGTGTGATACCAACCTGCTGAAGGTTTCAAACACGGGTCGCGCCGCCTCAACGGCCGCCGTATCGCCGCCCACCATCACCGTCAGCGTGCCCGCCGCCGCAGCGGGGGCGCCGCCGCTCACTGGCGCATCGATCACGGCGACCGCGCGTTCGGCCGCTTGCCTGGCGAGCGCGATACAGGTATCCGGATGAATTGTGGAGTGAATGGCAATCCGGCAGCCGGCGCGCATTGTGGGCAATAGCGCGCCGACGACTTCTCGCACGCCCGCGTCATCAACCACGCAAACGCCAACATGATCTGATCGTGCCCCGAGATCCGCTAGATCGCGCACCAACTCTGCTGGCGTGTCGCTGAAGGGTGCGAGTGTTTCAGGTCGACGAGCCCATAGGAGAAGCGGGAAGCCAGCCTCGACGATGCGCCGTGCCATCGGGCCGCCTTGGCTGCCCAAACCGACGAAGCCGACCGTCATCTGCCGTGCTTCAGCCATTAGCCGCTCCGATTTCAATGATGGGTCATCCAGCGGTGATGCCGCGATCCATGGTCACGCAGGTACCATGAAAACCGCGACCGGCATCGGATGCGAGATACGCGATCATCTCGGCGACATCATCGACTTCGACGAGCCCGCGCAGACCTGAGAACCGTTTGATCAGACCGTGATCAGCGCCTTGCGGCATACGCAGATTCGCGGCGATGTTGGTCTTCATGCCGCCTGGGGCGATTGCATTGATGCGTATAGGCTGATGCATATACTCCATTGCCATCGCCTTGGTCATGGCGTTGAGTCCCGCCTTGGTGGCGCAGTAGGCGGCTGCGTAAGCCTCGCCAATGAAGGCGGCAGACGAGGTGACGTTCACGATCGCGCCGTCGCGCTCCAGGAGGTGCGGAATCGCTGCCCTGCTGAGATGGAACGGAGCGCTGAGGTTCACCGCCAGCGTCTTGTCCCAGTCCTTCGCTGCCATCTGCGTGGAGTTGGTGAAGATAATCATGCCGGCCACGTTGCACAGAGCATCGAGGCAGCCGAACGAGGCGAGCGCCCCGGCGACGGCTGCCTCGCAATTCTCCGCAACACTGAGATCGGTAGTGTGAACCAGCGCGGTTCGGCCGATTGCCCGCACTTGCTGAGCCGTTTCCTCGAGCCCCGCGGCATTGACGTCGACGATACAGACATTCGCACCGGCCCGCGCCAACGCCAGCGCCGTTGCCCGACCCAACCCCGAAGCTGCACCGGTTACGAGTGCGGTCTCGTCGGTCATGTTTGAAGCCATCGGCATTTCGCAGCCCTCCCCTCAAACTTCGAACGGAAGACCTTTTTCCGCGCGCGGTGCCTGTTCGAGGACCGCGCCCTGCATTACCGATGCACGCGGCCAGCCGGCATGGATGGCATATTGCAGCACAAACTCGAACATTTCCTCGCGCGACGCGTTGCCGCTCGCCATCGCTGACCAGACGTGGCTACGAATCGGCGTGCTCGAAGAACTGTTGCCCACGCCGACGAGGGTCAGCCACCGCCGCGCGCGCTGGTCGAGTGCTGGCCGGTTCCACAACTCGCCGAACACGAAGTTGAGAATGCCACCCTCGAAGTAAGCGGTCTGCGGCGGCGG
>JAXDQF010000186.1:0-3977 GCA_034668025.1 Gammaproteobacteria bacterium
GTCCAGCTTATCGAGCAACGGCATGAACTGCTCGGGCGGTACGAGTCCGCGCATCGGATGGTCCCAGCGCAGTGAGGTGACCAACGTAACCGTTCGTCTGCCGACCAACTCCACGACAGGTGCATACTGCAGTACGAACTGCTCGCGTTGCATCGCCCAACGCACTTCCTTTTCGAGATCCGTGCTCGAGATCGATCCGGATCCAGCGGTTTCCGAAGCTGTGGCCACTCTGCTTTGACGTCCCGACCGGTGTGCTTCCAGGATCGCACCGCGCGCGCGGTCGAGCAGAGTCTCAGGTTCATGGCCGTCGTCAGGAAACAGCGCCAGACCGACGGTTGGGTTGAGCGCGTGGCGCTGTCCGTCGAGCTCAATTGTCTGTGCCGCAGAACGGAAGATGATCTCAGCCGCGCGGGCGGCCGCCTCGGGATCAGGCGGATCGATTAGCACAGCCAGTTGGTCGCTCTCGAGCTGTGTGATGCGCAACGATTTCCCGCGAGTAACGTGCGGTGTCAAATCCAGGGTGCTGATTCGCTCGCGGGCGGCGACGACCAGCATCCGGCTGGCGGCTGAGCCGAAGGCGCTCATGATGCCGGGTAGGGCGTCGAAATGGATGACCGCCAGGGCCACCGGCTTTTCCTGCAGCTGCGCTTTAGCGATGGCATCACAGAACCTCCGCGCAAACAGCTCACAGTCGGTGGCGTCTCGAATTCCTCCAGCATCTGCCAAAGTTGACTCCACCTGTGTCTGCGAATCGCCCGGTACGACGCGTACTACGACGAGGGCGCGATCCACGCCTTGCGGGCGCACGCGGACATCTACACAGCGATTTTCCAGTATGTACTGGCCTGCGGCATGGGTACGGTCTTTCAGCACACGGCGTATGAGCCTCGTCAGATCGATGGCGACCTCTGTACCCCATAATTCGGGCAGTGTCTTACCACACAGCGCTCCGGGACGCGTTGGAACACCGAGCTCACGCCCGCCGAGACTACTGATGATCAGTCCATCGCGACTGACCACCAGGGTGAGGTCCGGCAGCGCCTTGACAAACGTGTCACTCAGGTCGGTCATGTTGAGTCACTCTCCTTTTTGAGGCGCGCCTGGGCTGGACTTCGCAACAGCAGCTCCACGGTCTCGTCGGCCGCGGACGCTGACCGGCGCACTTCCACGTAGCCTTTGCGTTCCGCTGCGTCGAGGTCGTGTTCAGCCATGGTTTCAATATCCGGGATGCCAACGCGCGCGCCGCAACAACCTACCCATGCGTTGCGCGTTGCCTTGGCGCGATAGAGGTTGGCATCCGCAACAGCCATGATCTTTTCCCAGCCCAGGCGTGGGAATGCTCCCGGCACGAAAGGATAGAGCGCAAATCCGATTGAACAACTGGTCCTGCCGGCGACTGACTTGCCGATCTTGAAACGTCGCTTGGAAACAGAAAAGCGCAACCGCTCTGCCAGTGCAACGGCGTCATCCAGGGCGTTCACTGCATGCACCACCACGAACTCATCGCCGCCCCAACGCACAATCTGGGCGCTGCCGCGGACGCACTCCTTGAGAATTTCAGCCACCTCGATGATCAGCCGATCGCCCGCCTCATGCCCGTGTTGATCGTTGATCGACTTCAGCAGATCCAGATCGACGAGCAGGACGGCCAGGCGGGAATTCTCCGCCGCTGCCTGGTGGCCACTGCGTTTGAGACTCGCTATCAGAGTGGGCATCGCATGGTCGAGCATTCTGCGGTTACCCAATCCCGTCAGCGCATCGGTAAAGCTCACTGTCTCGAGCAGCGTGTTGGCCCGTTGCAAGGCGCTGTTACGTTCTGCGAGTTCCTGGGTCCGCGTCAGGACCTCCTGCTCGAGCTGGCGTCGATAGTTGGCAGCCTGCTCGAGTGCACGACGCTGTCGCAGCCACAGTAGATATCCAAACCCCGCGCCCAATATCGCGTAGCAGAGGTAGGCCCACGTTGTTTTCCAAGGCGGCGGATCGACGCTGATCGGCACCGACAGACCTGCGGGATTCCACAAACCGTCTGCGTTGGCAGCACGCACTTGCAGGTGATAGTTTCCCCCCGGCAGGTGAGTGTACGTGGCGCTATGGCGCGTTCCGGCGCGTATCCACTCCCGATCGAAGCCTGCGAGCCGGTACTCGAAAGCATTTGCCGCGGGCACCGCGAAATCGAGCGCGGCATACTCGAAAGTGATCACATCGTCCCGGTAGCCGAAGTGCAGATTCTGCGATCCGTCGTAGATCGCATCGGCTCGCAGCGGACGCCCCATCAGCAACACGTTCGTGAGCGCAACGGGAGGCAGGGTGCGATCGAACTGCAGCCGCTCCGGATAGAACTCGTTGTAACCGTTGGTGCCCCCGAACAGCAGCCGACCGTCGCGGGCGCGGTAGTGTGCGCCAAAGTTGAATTCATCCGCCCGCAGCCCATGGCTGCGGTGGTAGCTGTTGAGGGTCCCCGTGCGGCGATCCAGGCAGGCAAGCCCTCGATTGGTGCTCAGCCACAGCCGGCCGGCCGTGTCAGGTACGATTCCATAGACCGTGTTGTTGGGCAGGCCATCCGCTTCCGACAGGTTGGTCAGCTCCATCCGGCTGTCGATCGTCCGGCTCTGGATGTGGTCCAGGCCACCGCCGCGCGTTCCGATCCAGACGATGCCCTTGGGATCGACATACAATGAATACACGGTGTCCGAGCTCAGGGAGCGGCGATCCTTGAAGTCGTGCCGCAGCCGGATCAGATCGCCGGTATCAGGATCCAGGATGTCCAGGCCGCCCCCGTCGGTCCCGGCCCAGATCCGCCCGTGGCCATCCTCGGCCAGCGCGGTGATCCGATCGCTCGATAGTCGCGTCGGGTCGTTCGGGTCGGGGCGGTAGGTCTGAAACGCGGTTGCACCCGCGTCTAGCCGCGACAAGCCGCCACCAAAAGTACCTGCCCATATGCGTCCCTTCGAATCTTCCAACAGTGACATGACGCCGGCGGCGCCGATGGAGCCACTGTCGGCGGGGTCATGTCGATAGTGCGTCACTGCCAGTGAGTCCACTGCGATGCGCTCCAGCCCATGGCCCATGGTGCCGGCCCAGATGTTGCCGGCGTGGTCGGTTAGCAGGGCCATGATGCGGTCATCCGTGAGGCCGCCCTGAAGTCCTCCCGCTCTCAACGTTACGGTGCGGTTTCCACCGCTTCCGATCACGGTCAGGCCCCCTCCGTACGTCCCTACCCACAAGCGCCCCCGCAAATCCTCCGTAAAGGCGTTGATGTTGTGACTCGCGAAGCCCTGCTCCGCATCCGCCTGATTCGGGCCGAACGACCAGGAGCGCGGATTCCACTTGGCCAGGCCGCCGAATTTCGTCCCTACCCACAGCAGGCCACTGCGATCCTCAAACAGTGATACGACGTGATTGTCCGGAAGACTCTCGGAGTCGCGCGGATCATTGCGATACGTTTCGAACGTGCCGTTCTCACTATCGAAGCGTGCCAGTCCGTCCGTCGTGCCGATCCAGAGCCGCTGTTCGCGATCCTGGTACAGCGCCTCGATCGAGCCCAACGGCAGTGAGCGAATGTCGTTTGCCTTTCCCGGGAAGCGCGTCGTGGCACCGGTTCCGGGGTCGTACCGTTCCAGCCCGGCTTCGCTGCCGATCCAGATCAGCCCGCGAACGTCTTCGAGCAGCGCATTCACCTGGATGCGGCGCGTCGGTACAGCCGTTTGATCGGGCAGCGGGTGATGTTTGATTTGGGACGTCCGGGGATCGAGTAGATCGACGCCCGCTTCGGATCCGATCCACACGTGTCCACGCCGATCCTCCAGGATCGCGAAGATCGAGTTATCCGCGAGCGACGGCGGATTGTCATCCGAATGTCTGAAGCGGCGCAGCTGCGAGCTCGAAGGATCAAATACGGCAAGGCCACTGTCGCGCGTGCCGATCCAAAGACGCGCACCCCGGTCCGTGAAAAGTACGCGGACGCGCTCGAGTCCATC
>JAXDQF010000187.1:0-7883 GCA_034668025.1 Gammaproteobacteria bacterium
TCGAGGACCGCCACACCTCGATTCGACGGCGCCTGCTCAGTTTCATCCGGCGTGTACGAGAACTTCCAGCGTACGGCGCAGGTGGTGGCATCGATGGCAACTGTCTCGATGCTGGTCGTTGTGAAAATCGTACCATCAACCACGATCAATCCCGCGGTGAACGAGGTGGGCCCGTCAATCTGTACGCGACAGACCTCGCCCAGCTGCCCCGCATTACCCGCGTTGATCTGGTCCAACGGCGAAAATCTCTGGCCGTTCAACTTCGAGTTATAGCTCGGCCACTGTAGGCCGATTCTCCCCGGCCCTGCCGGCTGCGACGCCGCCACATCCTGGAATCCAACCCCGAAGGCTGCAACTGTCCACAGCGCCACATGGACCAGCCGCGCTGCGGCATCGTGTTGGTAACTCGCCATATCAACCTTTCCTGTCGGGCGCGGCGTCCGAGCCTGTCAATGGGGTCAGGGTCGCGCTCTCGGCAGCGATCAATCGCGCTATCACACCGCGCATCTGAGCCGGGCCTATGTCGGCCGGTATCAACATCTCCTTGCGCTCGGGCTCCCGATCGATAACCCGCTGCTGGGCCTCGATCATTTCCTTGTCCTCCTGAAACGCCAGCATCGTGATCTCCAGTTGTTTGTCCGCGCGCGCCTCCGCACCTTCTCCGCAGGGCGTTCCGGTCGAGAAATAGTAGCGTGTAGTACGATCTGTCATGGGAGTCACTGCCTGGCAGCTGATGCGCTGGACAAGAGGCCGCACCAACGAGTCCGGTGGCCGGCGTTGATGGCCGTCGGCAGTGCCTTTCGGAAATATGGCGGAATGCATGATCAGCACGCCGGGAACGAGATAGTCGTAGCTTTGCCAGCTATCGACGTCATCCGCCAGGAGCGACGCCGCGCCCTCGAGCGGCGGGCGACTGGGTGTATCGATCCAACGCCAGAATCGCAATCCCCGCTCGAGCTTCTCGATGTTGGGCCGGGTGAGGGCGAACTCCGGCGGCGCTCCGAACGAGTTTGCATGCACATAGCTCAAGTGACTGAAATCGGTCAGGTTGTCATTGAGCAGCTGATAGTTGGCCTGGTAGTCGACCTGCCCGGAGCGCAGCGTCCAATAGGGTTCGGCGAGACCCACGGCCGCCGGTATCAGATCCGTGTCGGCCGATGCCGCATCCCCCATCCACACCCAGATCCAACTGTGCTTCTCGGCCACCGGATACGTCCTGACACGGGCGACCCGGGGAATGGCTGTCTGGCCGGGAATCTCCACGCAGGTGCCCTCCCGGTTGAACTTCAAGCCGTGGTACATGCAGCGAATGTCATCGCCCTCCACGCGACCTTTCGATAGCGGCGCGAAACGATGGCAGCAGCGGTCCTCCATGCCTACAGGAATGCCATCCGCGGCTCGATACAACACGAGCTGTTCGTTTGCGATGGTGCGGGAAATGGGTGCGCCAACTCGCAACTCATAGTCCCAGGCGGCGACGTACCAGCAATTGCGTACGAACATGATGAGTTCCTGATATCCTTCGAATTACTGCGAATTCAGCGCAGCGATACTTGACGGTGTTACATTGTCCAGCCCACGGAAATTGCGCCGCGCCGAAAACACGAAGCTCGACCGGGACTCGATCGTCAGAGCCGCCTTCGCGGTATTGCGCACCGAAGGGCTCGACGGACTGAGCCTTCGCGTCCTGGCAGACCATCTTGGCGTCCAGGCGCCCGCTCTGTATTGGCATGTACACAACAAGGCTGAGCTCATTGGAATGATGGCGGCGACGTTCGGCGCGGCCGCGGCAAAGGCGGCACCCAAGGAAGACACGTGGGCGGCACGACTGATTGCTTATGGACAAGCTCTGCGCCAGGCCATGCTGCTGCATCGTGATGCCGCGAGACTTTGCGCCATCGCGCAACCGATCGAGGACCCTGACGCGACCGCCCGACGATTGGCGGAGCCATTGGTCGCCGCGGGCCTGGACTCGCACCGCGCCCTCTCCTGCCAGTCATCCGTGATTGCATACACATTGGGCTGGGTCGTGTACGAGCAGAGCCAACCCATGCACGAACATCTCGCTCACATGATCGATTTCGCGGAGAGCTTCGAGCTCGGTTTGCACGCCATGGTTCGGGGCTTCGTGGCGCAGATCGAGGACGAGATCCCGAAGAGTGCCGCGAAACGCCGGCCGCGACGCGGGAAAACCGCAAAGAACGGCTAGTTTCCCGGATCCGGCCGATTGCCATGGCGTCGATTTGTGCGTGCAACGTCAATAGTGGTATTGAACGAGTGCCCGGCCAACCACGGGATCGGGCTCACGCGCAGGTTCGTCGGGCGGAAACACCTCGCTAGCCGGGACTCCCGAGAACCTGATCGACTCAATACCGGTGACGTTCGCATAGAAGGTCGGTGACCAGTAAAGGTGCTGGATCTTCCAGTCACCGTTCTGTTTGATAAAGGTATTTTCGTAGACCCCTTCCGCCAGCAGCAGCGCGGTCCCCTCACCCCGCGATCCCTGGATGAACGTGCGCGAGCGCGCCTTCGCGTGCTTGCCGTCCGGATCGACGGTGATGACCATCTGCAGCTGCAGGTGGTTGTATATCTGGTTGCGTGACAGGTGAGTTCGATTCTGGGCGATGACTTCCCGGTAGAAGCGCGACACGCGCTCCTTCCCGACATATTTGCCCCGCGCTCCGATTTCAACCGAGCAATCGTCCTCGGCGAACAGCTCGATCAGCCGATCCCATTGATAGAGCTCGTCGTAGTAACCATAGCGGTACTGCAGCTGGCGAATGTCCGCCTCGTCGCGAAGCCGGGCGACTTCCTGCCGCAGTGCCGCGAGCTCCTCACGGCAGGACTTCTCGTCGAATTCAGCCATGATGTTTGACTCCTTTGCCTGCAATCGAACTATCAAAACCTGTGCGTCACCGACACCTTCCACATCCGCGGCGGGGCTGGCGTTGCCGTGGCGATACCGGCTTGAGCAACGATGTCGAACGTGGTCGCATAGTAGTATTTGTTGAGCAAGTTGGTCCCCGACACAGCGGCTTCCCACTGCCCTCCATCCGCTCGCCAGGTCAGACGACCATTGAGAAGCGTGCGACTCTTAGTGTCATTGAGTGGCCCATTCGCCGCGTTGGTGAAAAAATGGGACTGATAATTCACATCCACGCGAGGGGTGATACTGCCGCCTGCCAGGTGTACTGGGATTTCGTACTGTATGCCGGCGTTGAGGTTGGTGCTCGGGGTAAACGGCGTGCTCATGTTGTACGAGATCCCGGACGCCACCGCCGCATCAGTCAAAGAGACGTACTCGAAATTGAGATAGCTTGCCGAAACATCCATCTCGAGTCCGGTCACCGGATGCAACTCGCTCTCGAGCTCGACACCCTTGACGTGCGCTGTGCCTGCATTCAACGGAATCGCCGACAAGAAGAAGTCACCGTAGCCATTCGTGATCGTGAGCTGAATGTCCTGGTAATCGTTATAGAAGGCGGACAGGTTCAAGCGCACACGCCGGTCGAGAAACTCGCTCTTCAAGCCCAGCTCGTACGCCCGGATCTTCTCCTGACCGAACGGCGCCACCTGGCTGGCATCGAAAGGCCGCGGGTTCACGCCACCGCCCTTGAAGCCGGTGGAGAATGTGGCATACGTCATGAGCGCCGCAGTCCACTGGTAAGAAGCGTTCAGGCGGTAGTCCGGGCGCGAGCCCGAGTAATGGCCACGCTCTCCGTTGATAGCTCCCACGAGCGGGGCTGGCTGGGTCGGATCGGTGGGCGACAGACTGCTGTAAGTGAAGTCCTTCTTTTCGTGGGTATAGCGTACCCCCGCGGATACGCTGAAGGGGTCCGTTATGTGATAGACGGTATGGATAAACCCCGAAATGCTGTTTGATATCGCAACATCACCGGTAAGGAAGTCGACCGTCGAGGCGTCAACGCGACCGCCGTTGTAGCCGCGACCGTTGTAGTAAAACGCCCCTGTCGTAAAGTCGAGTCTGCCCAGCCGGCCGGACAACCGGTCTTCTTCCGTAACTTCCCGAAAGGTGATGGGGGTGTAGATGGTCTGCACTCCGAGTGGAGTGCCGTCCGCGTCGATTCCAGAGGCACCATTGTATCGCCGGTAGGCGGTGATGGAGGTCAAGGACAGTTGATCGGTCAGCGCGTAAGTGATATTGGCCGCTGCCCCGTCGGAAGCGATCCTGTTGATGGTCGGAACGACAAACCCGTTGTTCGGGTCCTGGTAGGTCGAGAAATTGGTGTATTTGGCGTTCGTGATGTATTGCTGCAGTCCGGTTGCCGGCAGCGCATACACCAATTTGGTCGGCGATGGCTCGCCATCATCGACACTGTAGTCTGCACTGAGGTTGACTTCGAGTTCGCTGCTGGGCAACCACCGCAGAGCCGCGCGGATGCCGCCGAATTGCTGCCCGCCTTCCGTGCCCAGGGCACAGCTCTCCTGGATAGGATTGGGCTTTACGCCGGATCCCGGGTTCGCGCAACCGAAGTCAACACGGTTCATGTAACCATCGCTGCGCTTGTAGACCCCGGCGAGACGCATGAACAACCGGTCCGGCACGAGCGTGAAATCCGTCCCGGCGCGAAAGCTCGTCTGGTTGAAATTGCCGTAGCCCGCTTCGGCGTAGCCTTCGTTCTCACCATCCGGCTTCTTCGAGTACAGCTTTATCGCGCCGCCGATCGAGTTTTTTCCGGCCAGAGTTCCCTGCGGCCCGCGCAGAATTTCAACGCGATCCAGATCGAGCAGGTCGAATACAGAAGCATAGATCGTGGGAAAATACACATCGTCGATATAGATTCCGACACCCGGCTCCAACGCGAAGCTCGGGTCGTATTGCCCGATGCCGCGGATGAAAATCGATGCCGCATTTCCCAGGGCCGAGGTGGATGGCCGAATGTTTACGTTAGGCGCGCTGCTCGCAATATCGAGCAGACTCGTCTGGTTGCGCGCTTCCATCATGGCGGCGTTCACCGCCGTAATGGCAATTGGTGTGTTTTGCAGATTGTCCCTGCGAAACTGCGCGGTGACGACAATCTCACTCAATGAGTCTGCATCGGCAGCGGCGCCGGCCGAGTCGGTAGCCGCTGCACCAGGTTGCACCGCTTGTGCCGCAACCCCGCCCGAGACACCGGCGGCGCCCGCGGCCAGGGCGCCGGTCGCGCACGCCTTCAACACGCGAACTATGCAGCGATACGCGCCATTTTCAACAACCATGCGAGCCCCCTTACGATCGATTGCTTTGATGCTGGCCAAGGCGACATTCACCGCATCCCCCGCTTCGCGAGCGCCGGACGTTTGCAAGCGTCTCTTACTGGAGGGTGAATCCCCTTTACACCGTTAAAGTGTGTTCCTTAACGGTGTTAAATGTCAACGGGTGGGCTGCTGAGGGTGCGTATCGGGGCCAAGACTACCCTTGCGATCGCTCGAATAGCCCGAGGCGAGGCAGCGAGCTGCGCAGGCAGCGTCCATCGGCTAAAGAAAATTGTTGGGCCAGATCATCGTCCGCCACATGTGCGCCGACGCGGAGCCGTCAAAGCCGAGCCCTGCCTTCGGCTCCTTGAAATTACGGCCAATAACATCGGTAAACTCGTCCGGATCAACGGACCAGTTCTCTTGAAAGGCATAGATGTCGTAGATGGTGATCAGACGCGAAGTCATGTACCAGCGGTGTGCGCGAGCTTCGTCGTGTGCCTGCCGAATGTACTCGGGAGGTTCGTAGTCCGGGCCGAAGAACTCGTGGTAGCTATCCGGATAGCTGTATCCCACGGACTCGTCGGCAAAATAGCGGAGCGCTTGATGGTATTTTATCGCCCAGGCAATCTCTTCACTGACGTAGGGCGCGACCAACTGTGCGCTCCAGTAGCCGTGGTCAGTGCGAAGCAAGGCGCCGTTGGAAATGTCATGCAGCAGACAAGCCATGACGATTTTTTCGTCCTGACCGGCATCCAGCGCCGTTTTTGCGCTCTGCAGAAGGTGGCGAAACGTGATGTCAGAGAAACGCAAGCGGAAGAAATCCAGCAGTTTCGGGCATCTGGGCATCCGCGGCAGCGCCGGATTGTCTCCCATCATGAACACGGTGTCCGCAGCCATCCGTTGCAACATCGACTTTTCGACGTTGGCAACTCCTGTCCCCTGGGAGGCAATGGGCTGCGGCAGGATCATGCGCTCACGACCCGCCTGGGGGTAATCGGAGGATGGCTGTGAAGAACCCGGAACACTGGGAGCGCGCGGCTGCAAAATCGAATCCTCGCGAGTCGGCCGACCCACAGCCGGCGCACAGATTGCCAGCCATAGGCCGATACGGGTACCTAGATTAACAGTGTTAAGGGGAGACGCCAATGGCCGCCGTGACGGGTCCCTGGACCATGCACCAACCCAGCGCGACAACTGGCCGCAGCAGCCGGGCAGTTGCGGTTTCAGATAGGAAAATGTCCGGGCTGCGTCTCCAGTGTTATCCAACGCAGCTCAGTGAACTGATCGATGCCTGCTTTACCGCCGAAGCGGCCGTATCCCGAGGCTCCGACGCCACCGAATGGCATCTGCGGCTCATCGTGCACGGTGGGCCCGTTGATGTGGCACATGCCGGACCGTATTTGCCGGGCCACGCTCAGGCCACGCACCGCGTCCCGGGTAAACACCGCTGCTGACAACCCATACTGAGTGTCATTGGCGATCCGAATGGCATCCGCTTCGTCCTTGGCGTTGATGATCCCTACAACCGGACCGAAGCTCTCATCCCGATACAGATTCATTGCCGAGGTCACGCCGTCAACCACCGTGGCAGACATAACCACACTGTCCGCCTTGCCGCCACAAAGAATGCGGGCGCCGTGGCCGGTTGCATCGTCCAAAAGCTCGTTGACGTGATCTACAGTCTTTCGACCGACGACGGCACCTAAGGGGCTCTTAGCCTCGCGCGGATCCCCTGCGGACATGGTTCGTGCCTTCGCTGCGAACCTGCGACTGAACTCGGCGGCGACGGCGGCAACGACAATGATTCGCTCGGTTGACATGCAAATCTGCCCTTGGTTCATGAACGCTCCGAAGGCCGCCGCCTTCACCGCCTCGTCGAGGTCGGCATCGTCGAGAACAATGAGCGGCGCCTTGCCTCCGAGCTCCAGTAAACAGGGTTTCAGGCTTTCCGCTGCCCGCCTGGCGACGATCTTGCCAACAGCGGTCGAGCCGGTGAAGTTGATCCGACGAACCGCAGCGTGGTCTATTAGCGCCCCCACAACATCCGCCGCGTCCTCCGGCCGATTGGTGACGATGTTCACCACACCGTCGGCGAATCCCGCTTCAGCAAAGGACTCGACGATCAAACTATGCGTGCGCGGACAAATCTCCGAGGCCTTCAGAACCACCGAGTTTCCGCACGCCAGCGGGACGGCTATCGCACGCACGCCAAGAATGATCGGCGCATTCCACGGAGCTATTCCGAGGACGACGCCCGCCGGCTCGCGCAATGCCAACGCGATGCACCCCGGCTTGTCCGATGGAATCACCTCACCCGTGATCTGGGTTGTCAACGAGGCCGCCTCACGCAGCATGCCCGCTGCCAAGGTCACATTGAACATCGCCCAGCCGGCCGTGGAGCCGATTTCGGCCATCATGGCTCGGACAAACTCGTCCTTGCGCGCCTCGAGTGAGGCTGCGGCTTTGATCAACAGCGCGCGGCGTGTGTTGGGGCCGGCGAGTGACCAACCTTTGAAGGCGTCCGCGGCTCGATCCGCGGTGGCCCGTGCCTCGGCAACTGACATCGCCGCGGCTGAGCTGGCGATTTCACCTGTAATGGGATTGATGCGGTCGAATTCCATTGTGCCCTCCTTCGAGCATCCGGGTCGATTACTATGCACCATAGCATTTGAAAACGCTCTTCG
>JAXDQF010000188.1:0-2804 GCA_034668025.1 Gammaproteobacteria bacterium
GCAAGCAGCTATCGCGGCTGCTCCGCCGCCCTTTTTTCGACAGCGATATCGAGATCGAGCGCCGCACCGGCGTCGATATCCCCTATATCTTCGAGAAAGAGGGCGAAACCGGGTTTCGCCAGCGCGAAAGCGAGACCCTGGAAGTCCTGACCGCGATGGAGCGGATCGTGCTGGCTACGGGCGGGGGTGCTGTCATGGCACCCGAGAATCGTCGGATGCTGGCTGAGCGTGGTTGCGTGGTTTACCTGAAGACCTCGGTGGCTCAACAGGCAGAGCGGGTCCGGCAGGGGCGCGCCCGGCCGCTGCTGAGCAATGTGGATCCCGTCGTGAGGCTCGAAGCGCTCATGGAGATCCGGGCTCCTCTCTATGTAGAGCTCGCGGATGTTACGGTCGTTACGGACAATCGCAGGGTTCGCCACGTCGCAGAAGACATCCTGCGGGAACTCGACGCTGTCGCGGCGGGTCGTTAGGCTGCCAGTGTGAATACGCTCGAAGTCAAATTAGGTGATCGCAGCTACCCGATCCTGATTGGGGAAGGCCTGCTGCATCAGCCGGATCTCATCCGGCAGCACGTCCCCGCGCGGGACATTCTGGTAGTCAGCAACACCACCGTCGCACCGCTCTACATGACGTCGCTGGTTGAAGCGCTCAGTGGCAGCCGTGTCGTTGAAGCCATTCTGCCGGATGGCGAGTCGCACAAGACCTTGGCGACCGTGGGCCGAATCCTGGACGTGCTCGTCGCGAACCGATTCGGACGCGACTGCACCGTGGTTGCGCTCGGTGGCGGCGTGGTCGGTGACATGGCCGGTTTTGCTGCGGCGTGCTACCAACGTGGCGTTGCGTTCGTCCAGGTGCCGACGACCCTGCTCGCCCAAGTCGATTCGTCTGTGGGCGGCAAAACGGGGGTGAACCATCCTGGTGGCAAGAACCTGATAGGCGCCTTCCATCAGCCGTCCGCTGTGATCGCAGATGCCTCAACCCTCTCCACCCTGCCCGTTCGCGAGCTGCGGGCCGGGCTCGCGGAGGTCATCAAGTATGGCCTGCTGGGCGATGCACCCTTCTTTGATTGGCTCGAGGCCCATATGGACGAGCTCCTGGCGTCCGATTCCAAGGCGCTCTCGTACGTGATTCAGCGTTCTTGCGAGATTAAGGCGGATATCGTTGGACGGGACGAGCGGGAGCAGGGGGACCGTGCGCTTCTCAATCTCGGCCACACGTTTGGCCACGCCGTCGAATCAGCGACGCACTACACCCGGTGGCTTCACGGCGAGGCCATCGGCGCTGGACTGTTGATGGCCGCTGCCATGTCCCACGAGTGTGGGCTGGTCGAGGCCTCCCAAGTGGACCGCCTGCGTCGGTTGCTGGAGCGGGTGGGGCTGCCGGTGAGAATTGAGGGGGTGACACCGGAGGTTGCGTTGGAGCACATGCGGATCGATAAGAAGGCGTTGGGCGGCCGGATGCGATTGATCCTCTTGAGGTCCATCGGCGAGTCATTCGTGACAGCCGATTACCCCGAACAGGCTTTGCAGCGCACGTTGAGTACTTACTTCGGATGACTGCGTGAACGACATAGCCCGCGGTCCCGATGCACCTGCTCCGGATGCCCAGACTTCGGCGTCCGATGTTCGTGCCTCGGTCCCCGAGGCGGGTGCCCATGCGCCGTATGGTCTGGCCCCCTATGCCGCCCACGACGAGCTGTCGCGGGGCCGCCGTCACCCCGAGCCCAAACCCGCCTTCCGCACCGAATTTCAGCGCGATCGCGATCGAATCATCCACTCCAACGCCTTTCGCCGCCTGGTCTACAAGACCCAGGTGTTCGTGAATCACGAGGGCGACCTGTACCGCACTCGCGTTACCCACTCGATCGAAGTAGCCCAGATCGCACGCTCCGCCGCGTTGGCATTGCATCTCAACGAATCACTGACCGAGGCCATCAGCCTTGCGCATGACCTCGGTCATACGCCCTTCGGACATGCGGGCCAGGAAGCGCTGAATGAGTGTATGAAGCCGTATGGCGGGTTTGAGCACAACCTCCAGTCCATTCGCGTCGTTGACGAGCTCGAAGAGCGTTATGCGGAGTTTCGCGGGCTCAACCTGACGTTTGAGTGCCGGGAAGGGATTTTGAAGCACTGTTCGGTGCGCAATGCGCGTGAGCTCGGTGAGATCGGGGAGCGCTTCATTCAGCGCCGTCAACCGGGCCTCGAGGCGCAGATTGCCAATCTCGCAGACGAGATTGCCTACAACAATCACGACGTCGACGACGGCATTCGCGCCGAGATGATCGAGATCCGCGAGCTGTTGGACGTGCGCCTGTTTCGGCGGCAGTACGACTTTGTCGTGGGCAAATACCCCGGCCTCGGAGAGCGGCGGCTCGTACACGAAGTCATCCGACGGATGATCAACCACATCGTCACCGACCTCATCCAAACGACTCAGGCCAACATCGACATCGCCGAGCCACGCTCAATGGACGATGTACGGTTGCACTCCAAGCCACTCGCCGCGCTCAGCGAGACCGGCCGCGAAGAGCACACCGAGCTGATGATGTTTTTGCGGGACCGGCTCTATCGTCACTACAAGGTGTTGCGCATGACTTCAAAAGCCCGGCGGGTGATCCGCCAGTTGTTTGAAGGGTTCTTCGGCGACATCAACCTCATGCCCACCGACTACCGGGACCTCGCCCTCGCGGCCGAAAAGTCCCGCGGCACCGACGGCCGAGCCCGCGCCGTCGCTGACTACATCGCCGGCATGACCGACCGCTTCGCGATCGGCGAGCACAGCCGCCTCCTGGACCCCACCGAACG
>JAXDQF010000189.1:0-9665 GCA_034668025.1 Gammaproteobacteria bacterium
ACTCGGAGCGTGCGGCCTACCTGAGTGCCATGGGAAAGAAGCTGACAGAGCGCGCCCAGGATGTGGCGCAGATCTGGCCGAACGAGATGGGCATTCTGCATTCCATCGCCAAGGCGTTTGTCGGCACTATCGGCGGCGTCTATGAGTATTACGCAGGGCTGGCCGAGACTTTCCCGTTCGAGGAACGTTTCGATCATCCGACCTGGGGTGGTGAAGTGGCGCTGTTGGTCCGGGAGCCGGTTGGCGTGGTTGGCGCCATCGTGCCCTGGAATGCCGCAGTCAATATCATGGCGTACAAGATTGCGCCGGCGATGCTGGCGGGATGCACCGTGGTGCTCAAGTCGTCACCCGAGTCGCCCGGCGCCGGCTACATCATGGCCGAGATCGCGGAGTCCATCGGCCTTCCGCCGGGCGTGTTGAATGTCGTCACGGCGGATCGGGGCAGCTCCGAGCGCCTCGTGAAGCATCCCGGAGTAGACAAGGTCACCTTTACTGGGTCGGCGGCGGTTGGCAAACGCATCGCGGCTATCTGCAGCGAGCGGGTGGCGCGAGTTACTCTCGAGCTCGGCGGAAAGTCGGCGGGCGTCGTTCTCGACGACGTCGACCTCGAGGTGGCTGCCAAGGCCATCGTGGGCCCCGCGTGCGCGCTGACCGGCCAGATCTGCTCGGCACTGTCCCGGATCATTGTGACCCGCCGCCGCCACGATGAGTTGGTCAGCGCCTTGAGCGAGGCATTCAAGGCTGTTCGAGTGGGCGACCCCTTCGATCCACAAAGTGGCATTGGTCCGCTGGCCACCCGGCGGCAACGCGATCGGGTCGAGCATTTCATCGGCCGGGCCGTTGCCGCGGGAGTGCAACTCGCGGCGGGTGGGCGACGGCCCGCGCACCTGGAGCGCGGCTTCTTCATTGAGCCCACGCTGTTTGCCAATGTCGACAACAATTCGGAGATCGCCCGCGAAGAGGTGTTTGGGCCGGTGTTGTGTGTCATTCCGGCACGCGACGAAGAACAGGCTGTCGAACTGGCGAACGATACGATCTACGGTCTGAACAATTCCGTATTCACCAACGATCCGGACAGAGCCTACGCCGTCGCGCGGCAACTCCGGTCCGGCACCGTGGGGCACAACGCCTGGCGCAGCGACATGTCGATTGGCTTCGGCGGTTTCAAGCAGTCGGGCATTGGGCGGGAAGGCGGTTGGGACGGCTTGCGTCCTTTCCTGGAGGGGAAGACCATTATCCTCGACGGCCTGCCGTCGCATGTCACGCCGCGCGTGAAACAGTAAGAGAGTCAAAATGGAAACAGTCGTCAAAGGCGTCACGTTGCTGTCGCCGCCGTCGAGCCGCAACCCGACGGCGCAGCAGAACATGGACACGATCGTCGAATTCTTCTCCCTCTACCTGAAAGACAAGCAGCGCTTTTACTCACTCTGGGTGGAGGATGAGCCTGCGGTCGTCACGCCGTTTGTCACCGGCGATGTCGCTGTCTGCCAGGTCTTCACGCACTCGGGTTGGAAGGCCGTCAAAGGCTTCTGGGACCCGATCTTCGATGAGATGAAGGGGCGGTTCCAGTGGTTCGTCGATGAGTTCATTCCCGGCGAAAACCCTGACGTCATCATCACGCGATCTCACAGTGAGATCGATGTCGAAGCGGGGAAGACCTGGGGCAACAAGCACATCCGCTACAGCGGCCGCTACATCCAGTTGTTCCGGTTTGCCGGCGGCAAGGTGAAGTCGTTCGAGGAGTACTACGACACGGCGCTGCTGAATTCGGTCTACGGCGGCTGAATCTGCGCCCTTTGGTGAGTCAGACTCACTAAAATTAAAACTCTAAGTAACTGATTAATAATAAAATAATCTTCCATTTAGAATATAATACACATGAGTACCTTGTATTAATGAGCAAGACTGCATTAGAGTGAGGACCTGGTAGGTGATGGCGTAGGGGGCTCGCTTGGAAACACTCATCGCGGAATTTGCAGCCTGTGCCGCCCGCCCTTTGCAATACGCGGCGCAATGGAAACAGACCACCGGACGCAAAGTCATCGGCTCGTTTCCCATGAATTTCCCCGGCGAGCTGGGACATGCGGCCGGCGCGCTCCCGCTGATTCTGCAGGAGGCGGAAGAGGCCATTACCGTCGGCCACGGACTCATCTATCCGTTTTATTGCGGCTTCACCCGCAGCCTGGTCGATCAGGCCGCGAAGGGTGATTTCAGCCTGTTGGATGGCATCCTGTTTGGTGACCACTGTGTGCAGCTGCTCGGTGCCGCGGACGCCATCCGCATGCAGTTGCCCAACACGCGGGTCATCTTCTACCAATTGATATCTTCAATGAATGATCCGTGGACTCACGGGCGTGCCATGGAGAGTTTCAACGGCCTGAAGGGCGAGATGGAGGAGTTGGTAGGGCACGCCGTGACCGATGCCGCGCTGCGCGCGAGTATCAAACTATTCAACGAGAATCGGCAGCTCATCCGCCGGATCTACGAGCTGCGCCGCGAGGGTAAGGTTAACCTGACATCCCGCCAGATGCAGTCCATCGTCAAGTCCAGCATGATCATGGACAAGGCGCGTCACACCGAGTTGCTGCGCGGGTTGCTGTCCCAGCTCGAGAGTCAATCGGCGCCGGTGAGCAGGGACGTGCGCCTGCATCTGTCAGGCCACTTCTGCCAGGCACCGAAGCCCGAGCTGTTGGACATGATCGAGTCCTGCGGCGCAACTGTTGTCGGCGACGATCTATACCACGGGTTCCGGTATATCTCGACCGATGTCCCGGAAGATGGTGATCCCGTCGATGCGCTCGCCACGTGGTACATGGCCCGCAACACGAACGTGCCGTGTCCAACCCGCGTGCAGAACAATGTCGACTGGGATGGCTTCCTGATCAACGCGGTGAAGAACGAACGGGCGCAGGGCGTCATCGTCCTCATGGCCAAGTTCTGTGAGCCGCACATGTACTACTACCCCGAAGTGAAGGAAGCCTTCGAGCGCCATGCCGTGCCCCACCTGTTGATTGAGACGGAGCACGAGTCCATGGCCCTGGAAGGTTTGAAAACTCGCGTAGAAACATTCGTAGAGGTCGTCAAGCGGCGCGCGGTCGCCTGAAGCTCCGCCGACCTTCTTCAACTCCATTTACGAGGACTCGCCCATGCAGACCCAGACACCGCAAGTGAGGAAAGCGAACAAACTCGCCTCCACCAAGTTGGGTGGCAAACTGGTCAATGACTACTGGGAGATGGTATTTCGCGCGAAGGAGGCGGGGAAGCTGGTCTGCTGGTACGAAGGCTCGGCAATCAACCCCTTCCTGCAGGCGGCCGACATCTGCTGGGTTCACGGCGAGGCCTATTCGGCGTTGCTGGCCGCGCGCCACCAGGAGGTCACTGCGCAAAAGGCGGCGGAGGAACGCGGTTACCAGCGCGAGTTGTGCTCCTATGCGCGCACTCACCTGGGCTGCGCGATCACGAATCTGCGTAACCCGGTTCCGCCCGATGCACCGTTTGTCAGCATGGCCGAGGACAAGTACCTCTCCTCGCGGCTGCCACCGCCCGACATGATCATCAGTGCTTATGCTTACTGCAGCACGGGCCAGCAATGGGATGAGATGACTTCGCGCGTGTTCGGCAAGAAGGTGCCCATCTTCAACGTCTCGCTACCCTGGATCTGGGCACAGAAGCCGGATGCGGGTTACCTCAAGGGCCAGGAGTGGGAAGAGACCTCGGCCTATGTCGCTCGCCAGTTGAACGACATGGTGAAGTTCATCGAGCAACAGACAGGCAAACCCTATCCCTGGGACCGACTGCGCGAGTTGATGGGCCAGGTCAAGCGTGCGTCGGAATTGCGCCTCGAAAGCATGGCCCTGTGCAGCCGGCGGCCGGCACCCGCCAGTTTCTTCGACTGGGTGGCCAGCATTGCGCCCATCAACCATCTGCCGGTCGGACCGGAGATTGTGGATTACTTTCAGGCGGTCAAGACGGAAGTGGAGAAACGGGTTGCCGGCGGCGAAGGCGCGATCCACAAGGAAAAATATCGGCTGTTTTTCGATGGCATCATGAACTGGAACAAGGTGGGCTGGCTCGCCGAGAAGTTCGCGCAATACGACGCGGCCGTGATTGCCGGGCGCTACACCCACATGGCGTTCTGGCAGGAGCCGGGTCTCATCGACCCGCAGGACCCGGTGCTCGGCATGGCCCAGAACTACCTCGTGTGTCCGAACAATCACAGCGCGCCCATTCTCATCAGCCAGATTCTGAAGCTTTGCGAGCAGTACGAAGTGGACGGGATGGTCCTGCACGCTTCACGTACGTGCCGCGCCTTCACGAACCCGCAGTTCCTGATCGCTGACGCCGCCAGCAAGCGTCTCGGCATCCAAACATCGACTTTCGAAGGCGATGTGACTGACGAGTCCTTCTACAAGGACGAGTTGGTCAATAGCCGCGTCGAGGCCATGTTGGAAGCGATTGACGCGCGGCGCAGCAGGGCAGCGTAGCCGAAGGATACCGCTGACGATGGGGGCGTTAACCGGTGTAAAAGTCGTAGAGATGGCCGGCATCGGGCCGGCCCCGTTCTGCGGCATGCTGTTGGCCGACATGGGCGCGGACGTGCTGCGCATCGAGCGGCTCGTGGCGGCAGACATCGGGATTCCGGTTCCCCCCAAATTCGATCTCCTCAATCGCAACAAGCGATCGGTCGCTCTGGATCTGAAGTCGAGCGCGGGGCGCGAAGCTTTGCTGCGGCTGATTTCCGACGCCGATGTGCTCATCGAAGGGTTCCGGCCTGGTGTGATGGAGCGTTTGGGTGTCGGGCCGGATGTGTGCTCGAAACGCAATGCGGCGCTGGTATTCGGCCGCATGACCGGTTGGGGCCAGACGGGTCCGCTCAGTCATTCGGCCTCGCACGACATCAACTACATCGCTTTGAGTGGGGCTCTGAACGCCATCGGGCACGCGGATGGGCAACCTGTCATTCCTCTCAACCTGATTGGAGATTTCGGGGGCGGTGCTCTGTATCTGGCGATGGGAGTCCTGGCTGCCGTCATCTCGGCGCGCGCAACCGGTGTGGGACAGGTCGTGGACGCAGCAGTCACCGACGGGGTCGCCAATCTCATGACCATGCATTACGGTTTCCGGCAGGCCGGCGCCTGGTCCGTTGAGCGGGGCTCCAATCTGACAGACGGCGGTGCCCCCTTCTACGATGTCTATGAGACCCAGGATGGGCTGTTCGTGTCAGTGGGTGCGGTGGAAGGTCGGTTTTTTGCCGAGCTGTTGAGTCGTCTGGGCATTGGAAGCGAGGAGTTGCCGAAACAGCACGACCGGGCCGGCTGGACGTTGATTCGCAGCCGCCTCGCGCAGACCTTCAAAAGTCGAACGCGCGCCGAATGGTGCTCGATTCTCGAAGGCTCGGATGCCTGTTTCGCACCCGTCCTCGACATGGACGAGTGTGTGAAACATCCACACCATGTGGCGCGCAACGCTCATGTGGAGTTTGATGGCGTGTTGCATCCGTCACCCGCGCCGCGTTTCAGCGCGACACCCTCCGACATCCGTAAGGCACCTCCCGCCTTGGGCGAGGATACGAGGGGTGCGCTGGCGGAGTGGGGCTTTTCAAAGGATGAAATCACGTCATTGCAACGCGCCGGAGCAATCCCCTGATGTCAGTCGTTACCAATGATTTGCCACGCCGCAACGCGGGCCGGATCGACCACATCATCCTGATCTACCGGACCCGGGAGAGTCAGGAGCAGGCGCGCAGGAGCTTCATCGAGTTGTTGGGTGTTGACGACTGGGACGATCTCGGGGAGGCCAGCGAAGGCCTGTATATCCTCATTTCGTGGCGCAGCGGCATCGAGCTCGTGTGCCCCACGCGGGCGGTGGGCACTTTCGAGCGGCACCTGGCCGCGCATGGCGAAGGTTTTTATTGTCTGGTGTTCGGGGTGGCCAGTCTCGACCATGCGGTCGCCAACATCGCCCGGCTGAACGGCCGTGCGCCGCGTGAGCTGCCCGATCCCCCTGCCAAGGTGCTGGAGCGGTTCTCGGTGGCGCGTGAAGCATTTGTGGGAGAAGTGTCGGGCCTGCGGCTCATGTTGGGCGAGTTCGTCGCCAGGCCGGGCAAAGTGGAGGCCGGGAAATGACGGAAGCATCACAGCGTCGCTCAGTCTTCCGGCTGTCACCTGACCGCCGCATAGCCGATATCGTTGCCGCCGCGCGCGCGGAGATCGCCGAGAAGGGTTATGACGGGATCTCCATGCAGGCCATTGCCGCGCGGGCGGGTGTTGTTGAGGGAACCCTGTATCGCTTCTTCAAGACCAAGCAGGAGCTGATGCTCAGTGTTGCGGAGCGGTGGCTGGAGGAAATACTGGCAGAAGATTCCGGTCTGGCGTCCATCCGGGGCACCTGGAACCAACTGCGCCACCTGATCTGGCGGACGCTGCACCTGTTGCACTCCCAGCCGGCCGTGAGCCGCTTCGTACTCATCGAGATGCGGCCCACGGCGGGTTATCGCACCACGCGCCTTTTCAAGCTCAACCGCCGGTTTACCGCGGAGGTACGTCGGGTTTGCGATGCGGCGATCCAGTCAGGGGAGTTTCGCCAGGATGCCGGCGCATCCTTGCTGCGCGACATGATCTTTGGCTGCATCGAGCATCATACGTGGGCTTTCTTGCGCGGCGAGGCCGACTTCAACGTCGACCAGGTCGCCGACAGCATCACGAACGTCATCTATCGGGGCATGGCGGCGGTGGCCCCCGCGCCGGGCGATCGGATGGAACAGGTTGTTGCCCGACTGGAGGCGGCCGCGGAGCGGATCGAGAGCTCGAGAGGGGGATGATGTGCGCGATGTAAGCGGTTGGGATATCCGACTCAACCCGGAGGAGGCGCAGGCTTTGCGCTCCGCCGGCATTTGGCGCAATCGTACGATTGCACAGGATGCTCGTGAGCGCGCGGTGCTCGAGCCGCATCGTATCTGCATCAGCGACCCTTATCGCGCAGTCACGTTCGGGGAGATACTGCAGGAAGCCGAATGGGTGGCCGTCAGCCTGTGGTCCCTCGGACTTCGACCCGGCGACGTGATCAGCTTCCAACTGCCCAACTGGATCGAGGCGGCCGCCATCAATCTCGCCGCCTCGCTGCTCGGCCTGGTCGTGAATCCCATTGTGCCCATCTACCGGGAGTCGGAAACAACGGCGATTGTCCGGGACTGCCGTGCCAAGGTGCTGTTTGTTCCGGACACATTCCGTCGCTTCGATCACCTGGGAATGGCGGAGCGAGTCCGCGCGGCGAGTCCGACTCTGCAGCACGTGGTCGTCGTCAAGCCGCCTGCGGGCTTCGCTCGGGAGGGTGTCCTCACCTACGAAACCCTGTTGGATTCCAACCCCGCGGGATTCGCGTGGCCCGAGATCTGCCCGGATGCCGTGAAGTTTGTTCTGTACACATCCGGCACGACGGGCGTTGCCAAGGGAGTTCTGCACACGCATGAGACCATCAGTCGCGTGTTGCGTGGCTGCATGGAATTCTGGGGAATCGAAGCGGGTGACGGCATCCTGATGCCATCGCCAGTCACGCACATAACCGGTTACCTGTGGGGGCTGGAGGCACCGTTCTTGCGGGGCACTCCCACAGTGCTGATGGAGCGATGGAGTCCCGACGAGGCGGTTGAGGTCATTGACCGAATCAAATTGACCATGACCATCAGCGCCACAACCTTTCTCCAGGAGTTGCTGGACGCCGCGGAGAGAGCGGGCAGCCGACTTCCTTCGCTGAAAGTGTTTGCATGCGGTGGCGCGTCCGTGCCACCGGGACTGATCCGGCGCGCCAACGCTCTCTTCGAACGAGGGCGTGCCTTCCGTGTTTACGGTGCTACTGAAGTGCCGATGATTGGACGAGGCTGCGTTGATCCGCGGGTCGCCGCGCCCGCGGCTGACACTGACGGGATGATTGTCGACTTTGAGGTGCGTTTTATTGATGAGCACGGACGTGAGGTCGAGGAGGGCGCTGAAGGCGAGATCATTGCGCGCGGCCCCGGTCAATGTGTGGGATATGTTGATGCTGGCGCGACTCACGCATCATTCGACACCGCCGGTTTTTTCCATACCGGCGACCTGGGTCGGCGTACCGCAGACGGTGCCATCGTCATCACAGGTCGCAAGAAGGATCTGATCATTCGTGGCGGTGAGAATATCTCGGCCAAGGAGATTGAAGACATCCTGATCAATCATCCGGGGATCCGTGAGATCGCCGTGGTAGCCATGCCGCATTGCCGGCTCGGTGAGACCGTGTGTGCTTTCGTGATAGTCGGTGAAAGGCGGCCTTCCCTGGTGGACCTCGTGAGCCACCTCGAGACAGCGGGTATCGCCCGGCAGAAATTTCCGGAGCGCCTGGAGATCGTAGACGAGATGCCGCGGACTGCGGCCGGCAAGATCAAGAAGGACGTGTTACGCGGAATCGCGGCGTCGCTTGTGAAAGACGCCGTGGCCCAACCCGCCCGGAGGTGAGATGACTGACCTGACTGGCCGACTGAGTGCCGGACGAGCCGATGGCGAAGTGACAGGAGGTGCGCTGCGGCGCTGGCCGGCTTACTACACTGTCGTGCTGCTGCTCATCGCAGCTGTTTTCATATCCTATATCGATCGCACCAACATCTCGGTGGGCGCGATCGCCATGAAGGCACAGCTCGGCTGGACTGAGACCCAGAAGGGGCTGGTCCTTTCGTCCTTCTATATAGGTTACATGTTGCTCATGCTCGTCACCGGTGCCCTGGCCAACCGGTTTGGCGGCAAGATTGTGTTGGGTATTGCGGTCATCTGGTGGTCGTTCTTTACGGTTTTTACACCCCCGGCCGCCATGACGTCGCTGCTGGCGCTCGTGGGCGCGAGAATTGCCCTGGGTGCGGGTGAAGCCGCCGTTTTCCCAGCCGCCATGACGATGATCGGAAGATGGGTGCCTACGGCGCAACGATCGCGTGCGGTGGCCTTGATCGTCAGCACTGCTTCGTTGTCGACTGTGTTCGCGCTGCCGATGACAGGTTGGCTGGTGCATGTGTACGGGTGGCCTGTTCCGTTTTATGCGTTTGGCGCGCTGGGACTGATCTGGGCAGTGGCGTGGTTTTCGAAAGTGCAAAGCGGGTATGGCATCGAGCCGCCGGGCAACTCGAGCCTGGCCAACTCGAGAATGGCCATTCCCTGGCGGCTCATCCTGAGCACGCCGGCTGTCTGGGCCATTGTCATCACCAACCTGTGTTTCAACTGGTCGTACTACGTCCTGGGTGCATGGCTCCCCAGTTACATGAAGACCACCTTCGGCGTTTCCATCGTAAATGCCGGACTGCTCTCCGCTGCTCCCTGGCTGGCCAGCTTTCTGATGGGCAATGTCGCGGGATACATCGCCGACGGCCTGCTGAAGGCAGGTCGAAGCGCAACCGTTGTCCGCAAGGTGATGCAGACCTCAGGACTCGTCCTGGGCGGACTGTGCCTTCTGGCATTACCCGCGGCGGGTTCCGTCACGGGGGCGGTGGTTCTCATGTGCTGCGCCGCTGGTTTGCTGGCGCTTTGCTTTGCGGGTTATGCGCCGAACTCCTTTGACATCGCGCCGCGCTACGCCGACGTCATCTGGGCGCTGAGCAACACCATTGGTACGTTGCCGGGGATATTTGGTGTGTTTGTAACCGGATGGCTCGT
>JAXDQF010000190.1:0-17875 GCA_034668025.1 Gammaproteobacteria bacterium
CCCTCGCCCGGCGCCAAGCCGTTCATTGAGATCGGCGACGAGATCAAGGTAGGACAGGTGCTGTGCATCATCGAGGCCATGAAGATGATGAACCAGATCGAGTCCGACAAGGCCGGCCGCGTGACCTCCATCATGGCGCGCAATGGCGACCCTGTTGAGTTCGGTCAGCCCTTGTTTGTAGTCGAATAGCGTGGCCATGCTGGAGAAGGTCGTCATCGCCAACCGTGGCGAGATCGCTCTGCGAATCCTGCGGGCCTGCCGCGAGTTGGGCATCAAAACCGTCGCCGTGCATTCCACGGCCGACTACAGCCTGAAGCACGTGTTGCTGGCGGATGAATCCGTGTGCATCGGGCCGCCCCCGTCGGTGGGAAGCTATCTCAACATGCCGGCGATCATCAGCGCCGCGGAAGTCACGGACTCAGTCGCCATTCATCCCGGCTACGGCTTCCTGTCCGAGAACGCGGATTTTGCCGAGCGCGTGGAGAAGAGCGGCTTTGTATTCATCGGCCCGAAGGCGGAGACGATCCGCACGATGGGCGACAAGGTTTCAGCGATTCGTGTAATGAAATCGCACGGCGTGCCGTGCGTGCCGGGGTCCGATGGGCCGTTGGGCGAGGACCCTGACGAGAACCTGCGGATCGCTCGGGATATCGGCTATCCCGTCATCATCAAAGCTTCCGGTGGCGGTGGCGGACGCGGTATGCGCGTCGTGCACAGCGAAGCCTCGTTGTTGAATGCCATTGGCATCACGAAAGCTGAGGCCCGGGCTGCGTTCGGCAATGACCAGGTCTACATGGAGAAATTCCTGGAGCGGCCGCGACACATCGAGTTCCAGGTGCTCGCCGACGGCCATGGCAATGTCATCCATCTCGGTGAGCGTGACTGCTCAATGCAGCGCCGCCATCAAAAGGTGATCGAAGAAGCTCCGGCGCCGGGTATCACTGCGCGGCAGCGACGGATCATGGGCGATCGGTGCGTGGAGGCCTGCAAGGCCGTGGGTTATCGAAGTGCCGGCACGCTGGAGTTTCTCTTTGAGGATGGCGAGTTCTACTTCATTGAGATGAACACGCGCATCCAGGTGGAGCATCCGGTCACTGAGCTCATCACGGGCATCGATCTCGTGAAAGCGCAGCTGCTGATTGCTGCGGGTGAGCGCCTGCCGTATGTGCAAAGCGATATCCAGATCCGCGGCCATGCGATCGAGTGTCGGATCAACGCCGAAGACGCCAAGACATTCATGCCCTCGCCAGGCCCGATCCGTCTGTGGCATGCCCCGGGCGGCCCCGGCGTCCGGGTCGATAGCCACATCTACTCGGGATACAACGTCCCTCCCAACTACGATTCACTCATAGGCAAGATCATTGCGTATGGAGAGAGTCGGGAAGCCGCGATTGCACGGATGAAAAACGCGCTCGCTGAAATGGTCATCGAGGGAATCAAGACCAACGTGGCGCTGCACCAGGAGATCTTCAATCACGCGGCCTTCCAGAAGGGTGGCACGGACATTCACTACCTGGAGCGCCGGTTGGGTCTGCGGTAAAGGGGCGCAATGAGTGGCTTTCCGGCAGCTGTCGTTCGAGCTGGGTGCGCGGGATCCGAATTTAGCGGAAGAAATTTGCTTCGAGCTCGGAGCAACGTCGGTGACCTATGTCGACGCGCATGACGATCCGGTTCTGGAGCCACTGCCGGGTGAGTTCCGCCTGTGGCCCACGACGCGACTGCGAGCTTTGTTTCCCGAGAGTATCGACCCGCAGGAAGTCATTCGCGGACTAACCGAGACGCTCGGAATTGCGGCCGGGGGTGTCCAGACCGAGCGCATCGAGGATCGTGTTTGGGAGCGCGAATGGCTACGCGATTTTCACGCAATGCGCTTCGGGCAACGACTGTGGATTTGCCCCCATCACGAGCAAGTGACTGAGGCGGGCGCGGTGGTCGTGCGAATGGATCCGGGACTGGCGTTTGGAACGGGAACCCATCCCACGACGGCGCTTTGCTTAGAGTGGCTGGACCGTCATATTGTTGACGGCCAGCGCGTTATCGATTTCGGCTGCGGTTCGGGAGTGCTCGGCATCGCAGCTGTCAAGTTGGGGGCTGCCGCGGCTCATTGTTTCGACATTGATCCGCAGGCCCTGATCGCGACCCGTGAAAACGCGAAGGCCAACGACGTGCAGTCACGAGTCAGCGCATACGAGGTGGCCAGCGGGCTGCCTGCGGGCGTGGATGTTCTCGTGTCGAATATCCTGTCCGGCCCGTTGTGCGAGCTGGCCCCGACCTTCGGGTCGCTTGTGCGTGACGGTGGTTCGATAGTGCTTGCGGGACTGCTGGAACACGAGGCTGCCGACGTGACAGACGCTTACGGCGCGTGGTTTGATATACGACCCTTCGAGGTTCGGGAGGGTTGGTCCGGTCTGGCGGGGAAGCGGAAAACTCATGCGCTGCGCACGTAGCGCCCAGGAGCCTGGGTGGCTAATGATCGCCTACTGCGGCCGCCCCGCAGCGGCATCTTTTTGCGATCCTTTCGCTTACATATGTGCCCACTATGCGCGCGAAACGATCGCAAAAATCTGCCGGGCCGCGCAGGCTCGCTGCGGGTCGCCCTCGTGACGGCGATCATTAGCCACCCAGGCTCCAGCCGGTAAAAGATGTTCACAGTCTGTCCGAAGTGCGCGCTGACACTCGTCGTGACCGCCGCAGATTTGCGCGTCGCGCAGGGCTACGTGCGCTGCGGGCGCTGCTCGAACGTATTCAACGCTCTCTCGCGCCTCTCGGAAGACCGCCAAGCCGGTGCAGCAGCCCAGACCCAGTCATCGCCGGAGCCCTCATCCGCGCCACCACCGAAACCGGCGGCTCCGGCGCCGCCACGAACAGACGCCTCTGCAACTTCCCGTTCACGAGTGATGCCCGACCCGTCGGCCACGGCGCGAACGCGCCAGGCCTCGGACGTCACCGGTTCACGCAAGGTCGTGCAATCCCCGCCCCCGCCGCCGCCGCCACCTCCTCCAGAGCCGACGCGTTACGACGACGACTCGTCGATTCCTGAAGAAGATCTCGAATTCAACCCCGACGCAACCGACCTCAACAAGGTCTTCGTCGAGCCGCCGCCCAGCCCCAAGTTCACGGCTGCCACCGGCACATTCAAAGCCATCCGCCTGGGTGCGGAGGATACGGCGCGTGCCGAAGAAGAGCTCGCCCGGACCGACGAGCGCGAGATTCCCGCAGAGCCGAGTGCATCGCATGCATTGCACGGGCAATCTGCCCCCGAGGACAGCTTCGATCCAGTCGACACACAGGTGGACGTCGAGATTGATCCCGACCTGCTCGCCACCATGGCGCACCTGACCAACAATCGCCTGGATCGCCTGAATCCAACACCGGACGAGTCCGACTTCTCGTCCGACGTGTTCGGCGGGCCGCCCGAGCCCGTGCCACCGCCGCCTGCCCCGCCGCCGCCCGCACCGCCGGTCAACTCAACATCGGCCACCGGCACGCTGCGGGCGCTCGTACCGCCAAAGACTCCCACGCCGGCGAAACAAACCATGTTGTTGCAGCCGCCCATGGAGCAACCACCGCACGCGCCAGTGCCCATGCGGTTGGCCGAACGCGCCAAGGCGCGCGCGGAAGCCGCGAGAACCGGCGCGGATCCAACTCGGGCGCTCGACGCCGCCGCCAAACCGGACGCCAGACAGAAACCTGACACCAAGCAGAAGCCGGACGCGAAAGCGAAACCGGAAGCCCCGAAGCCGGAACCCATTTTTCGTCCCGACGATACGCGGGGCACTGCCTTCGAGACCGCCGCGGCGCTCCGGGATGCACTGGCTCCCCGCAAGCGTCCCTTCGGGGCCGACGCGCTGCCCGCTGAGCAACCAACATCATTCTTCGCTGGCATGTGGACGGCAGGCAGCGCGGTGTTGCTGCTGATGCTGCTGATCCAGATCGTGCATCACTATCGCCACGATCTTGCCGCAAATGAGACCTTCAACGGGCCGTTGACATCGATCTATGCCGTACTGGGAATATCTATCGTGCCGCGTTGGGATCTCGGCTCTTATGAAGTGCGCCAGTTGGGTGCTTCTACAGCTGCCGACGCTCCCGGACAGATAACAGTCCGCGCGAGCGTCAAAAACGGTGCCCGCCAGGCTCAGCCTCTGCCACTCCTGCGCGTCACTCTGCAGGACCGCTTCGGAAATCGTATTGCCTCGCGGGATGTGCCCCCGCAGTCTTATCTTCCGCGCGCCATACCCCGTACCTCGCTTTTGTCCGCGGGACAGCGTATTGATGCGGAAATGGCGTTTATCGATCCGGGCTCCAACGCTGTAGGCTTTGAGATCGATGCCTGCCTGCCCGCCCCGGGTGGCGGGATTTCCTGCGCGAACGACACCCCGCGCTAACTTTAGATCGATCCGTCATGCAGATAGGACCTTACGTTCTACCGTCGACTGTTGTACTCGCGCCCATGGCCGGCGTGACAGATCGCCCGTTTCGGATACTGTGCCGCACGCTGGGAGCCGGACTTGCGGCCTCCGAAATGCTCACTTCCGACACGCGGCTGTGGAACACGTCCAAATCGCGCCTGCGCATGAGTCACGAAGGCGAGCCCGAGCCCCGCGTCGTGCAGCTAGCGGGCTCTGACAGTCAGGCTCTTGCAGAGGCCGCGCGCATCAACGTGGATCTCGGCGCGCAGATCATCGACCTGAACATGGGATGTCCCGCGAAAAAAGTCTGCGGCAAGCTGTGCGGCTCTGCGCTGCTGCAGAACGAGTCGCTCGTGGCCCAGATACTGGAAGCCGTCGTCAACGCGGTGAGCGTACCGGTCACGCTGAAGATCCGCACGGGCTGGGATCGTAACAATCGTAATGGCGTGCGTATCGCGCAGCTCGCGCAAGCGAGTGGCATCGCGGCGCTCGCCGTTCACGGTCGCACTCGTGCGGACTTTTATGCAGGTGAAGCGGAATACGAGACGATCCGGAACATAAAATCCGTGGTGAGTATTCCCGTCTTTGCGAATGGTGATATCAAAACATCGCAAAAGGCGCGCGAGGTGCTTGATTTCACCGGTGCTGACGGAGTAATGCTGGGCCGCGCGAGTCATGGCGCGCCATGGATATTTCGTTCTGTCAACACGTATCTGGATGCAGGAATTACCGCTCCGCCGCTCTCGCGGGCGAAGGTGCGTGATATTATTCTGGGACATCTCGGCTCTCTGTACGCCTTCTACGGCGAGGACATCGGAGTGCGGATCGCGCGCAAACATCTCGGCTGGTATTGCGAACAGTTGCTGACAGATTCGGTGCAGACACGCCGCACTCTGATGGCCGCTGCGACGACCTCCGCGCAGTTCGCGCTCGTGCATGACCGCCTGGAGGACTGGATTGCCGAAGCCGATGGGGCTTGGCCGGAACGCTTGACGGCCTGAATTGGCGATTGGTGAGTGTGGGGACCATACATGACAGCAAAAAAGAAGAGTCGAGCCAGGGGGGATTCCAGTGTCCGGTTGAGCGCCAGAGAATTGCCTCTGCGCAATCATGCTGAACGGGCGCTGAGCGACTACTTCACCAGCTTGAACGGTCACCGGCCTGCGCATCTGTACGACCTCGTGCTGCGCGAGGTCGAAGAGCCTTTATTCCGCGTGGTGCTGGACTATGCGGAAGGCAACCAGAGTCGCGCTGCCGGCATTCTGGGAATCAATCGGGGCACGCTGCGCAAAAAGCTGAAGGAGCTGGGCCTGTCCGGAGGCGCATAGCGCGCTCTTGCGACCCATTTGCGCTGATGCTGTTGCCTGTTCGCCGCGCGTTGCTCTCCGTATCGGATAAAACCGGTCTCGTGGAGCTTGCGCGCGCGCTGGCTAAACGCAACATCGAAATACTTTCGACCGGCGGCACGGCGAAGCTGCTCGGCAGCAACGGCGTGCCCGTGCGTGAAGTATCGAGCTACACCGGATTCCCCGAGATCATGGACGGCCGCGTGAAAACGCTGCATCCAAAAATCCACGGCGGCCTGCTAGGCAGGCGGGGTATCGACGAAGCTGTCATGGCGAGCCATGACATTCAGCCAATCGACCTGCTCGTGGTGAATCTGTATCCATTCGCCGAGACGATTGCCCGGCCGAACTGCACTTATGCGCAGGCGGTCGAAAATATCGACATCGGCGGCCCCGCGATGTTACGTGCCGCCGCGAAGAACCACGAGGGCGTCGCGGTCGCCGTCGATCCGGCTGATTACCAGGCGCTGTTGCACGAGTTGGAAACTCACGATGGCCGCACTTCGTTGGCCACGAGATCGCGGTTCGCCGCGAAAGTGTTCGCACACACTGCGCGATACGACACCATGGTCGCCAGTTATCTCGGCGCAGTCCACAAAGTGCCGGCAGAGCGTTTCCCGACCACCCTGCCCCTCGTGTTCGACAAGGCGCAGGACCTGCGATACGGCGAAAACCCACATCAACAGGCCGCCTTCTATCGAGATCCTGCACCGCGCGGTGCCAGTATCTCGGCGGCGAAGATGTTGCAGGGAAAGGAGCTGTCGTTCAACAACATCGCGGACTCGGATACCGCGATCGAGTGCGTGCGCCAGTTTGCGGAAACTGCGTGCGTGATCGTGAAGCATGCGAATCCATGCGGCGTGTCGGTAGCGGCCACGCCGCTCGAAGCGTATGACCGCGCCTATCGCACTGATCCGACGTCAGCTTTTGGTGGAATCATCGCATTCAACCGCGAACTGGACGCCATCACGGCAGCCGCGATCGTCGACCGGCAGTTTGTTGAAGTGCTGGCCGCGCCTGCGGTGTCGGCAGATGCGGCCCGCGTGTTGGCGAGCAAACCGAATGTCCGGGTGTTGGTTCTGGGCGATCTCGGCCAGGCACCCCCGGGTGAGCTGGAATATCGCAGCGTCACCGGTGGCCTGCTGGCGCAGACGCGCGATACCGGCATGGTGGCCGAATCGGACCTGACGGTCGTCACCCGCCGCAAACCGACTCCGTCCGAGCTGGTCGATCTGCTGTTTGCCTGGCGGGTGTGCAAATTCGTGAAATCCAACGCAATCATCTTCGCCCACGAGCGCATGACCATTGGCGTGGGCGCCGGGCAGATGAGCCGCGTCTATTCAACCCGCATTGCCGCAATGAAGGCCGCCGACGAGCAGTTGGAAGTAGCGGGCTCCGTCATGGCATCCGATGCGTTCTTCCCGTTCCGCGACGGCCTCGATGTGGCAGCGGAATATGGAATCCGTGCGGTCATTCAGCCGGGCGGCTCGAAAAAGGATCCCGAGGTCATTGCCGCGGCGGATGAGCATGGAATCGCCATGGTCTTCACCGGCATGCGCCACTTCCGTCATTAAATGGGCTGCGCCCAAACTTTCCTCGCCGGATCGCGCTGCGCGCGACCCCGTCCGTGTAGCGGCGCGAGGCGCGCCGGAAAACCGTAAACCATGCGCGTTTTGATCATCGGGGGTGGCGGACGCGAGCATGCGCTGGCCTGGAAATGCGCATCCGCGCCACGGGTCACCGAGGTTCTCGTTGCACCCGGTAACGCAGGCACCGCAAATGAGCCCAAGGTACGCAATGTCAGCGTCGCCGCGGACGATGTGCCAGCTCTGGTGGCTCTTGCGCGTACTGAACATGTTGATCTGACAATCGTCGGACCTGAAGCGCCCCTGGTCATCGGCGTCGTCGACGAGTTTGAGCGCGCCGGGCTGAAATGCTTCGGCCCGCGACGCGCGCCCGCGCAGCTCGAGGGGTCCAAGGCCTTTACGAAGGAGTTTTTGCGCCGGCACGCCATTCCGACGGCCAGCTATGCCACGTTCACCCGCGAGACGTTCGATCGGGACTACGTGCGCCGGCAACGAACGCCGATTGTCGTCAAGGCAAGCGGGCTCGCTGCTGGGAAAGGTGTTGTGATCGTCGACAGCGCAGAAAGCGCGATCGCAACCGCGGAAGGCATGTTTGCCGGGCAGTTCGGTGACGCGGGCCACGTGGTCGTGATTGAGGAATTTCTGCCGGGCGAAGAAGCGAGCTTCATCGTCATGGCGGACGGCAAGCACATCCTCCCGTTGGCAACCTCTCAGGATCACAAGAGGCTCCTGGATGCAGATCAGGGGCCCAACACCGGCGGCATGGGAGCCTATTCGCCCGCGCCTGTTGTCACTGATGCGCTGCACACGCGCATCATGAAAGAAGTGATGGAGCCGGCGATCCGTGGCCTGGCTGCCGACGGCATGCCCTACACCGGGTTTCTTTACGCCGGGATCATGATCGCCCCGGACGGCACGCCCAACGTGCTCGAATTCAACTGCCGATTTGGCGATCCGGAGACGCAGCCCATTCTGATGCGGTTGCAATCGGATCTCACCGGGTTGTGCGAGGCCGCCCTCGAAGGCCGGTTGAATGAGGTGACGGCCGAGTGGGATCCGCGGGCAGCGCTGGGCGTCGTCATGGCTGCCGCAGGTTATCCCGAAGAAGTGCGTAAAGGGGATGCTATCAATGGGCTCGATCGCGCTGCGGCCTTGCCTGGCAAGGTATTTCACGCGGGCACGCGCATGGACTCAGGGCGGGTTGTGACTAGTGGGGGGCGCGTGCTTTGCGCCGTTGGACTGGGAGCGAGTGTGACTGATGCCCAGGCGCAGGCCTACGGGTTGGTCAACTCAATCTCCTGGGCGGGTGCTCAATTTCGTCACGATGTCGGTTACAGAGCCATCGCACGTGAGCATACCGGAAGCTGACGGGGGCGCCTCAGCCCGGGCCGCGTCAGCCTGGATCGAGTCAGCACAGTGGGACTATCCCCATCCGCACCTCATCTCGCTCGAGGTGGTCGCATCCGACATTGATGCTTACAACCACGTCAACAACTCCGTCTACCTGTCGTGGTTTGATCGTGTTGCCTGGTCACATTCGGCGAGCCTGGGGATCTCGTTGGAGGAATGTACCCGCATCCGCCGGGGGATGGCTGCACACCGAGCCGAAATCGACTACCAGCGGGCTGCCATCCTGGGCGACCGAGTAGCCGTTGCCACTTGGATCGTCAGCACTGACAACAGGTTGCGGGTGGAGCGCCGCTTTCAGGTCAGGCGCGCGCCGGACGGCGAAACGCTAGCGCGCGCCCGAACAGACTATGTGTGTATCAACCTGGATTCCGGCCGCGCCTGCCGCATGCCGGAATCCTTCGCGACCAGTTACGTCACGACTACAACCGTGAGCGGCCCCCGCGGAACAGGTTGACGATCGCGAGCAGAATGACGGCTCCGAGCAGAGAGACTCCCAGCCCCGCAATGCTCAGATCCCCTTGATTGATGGTGGCGGCGCCGACCAGCGGGCTGATCAGCCAGCCGCCAATCAAGGCACCCACGATACCCACCACGATGTTCAGAAGGATCCCTTCCTGCGTACGCATGATCACGCTGGCCAGCCAGCCGATGATCCCGCCCATAATCAGCCAGATCAGAATATTCATAGCACGCCTCGTCGGTTGCGGCGGATGCCGTGCGTGAACAATTCGCAAGGGGTATGAAAGGTTCCCGCAGGAACATGCTATGGCATCAGCTGTAGCACGCGAATTGGCGCTTTTTGAATGAGCGTCGGCGCTCCCCGGCAGGCCGTTGGTACAAAGTACACGTCCGTGAAAACGGGGCTCAGGCGCTGTAGGACAAGGCCCAAACCCGTCCGTAGGACTCCAAGGTAACTTTTGACCTTCCGGCCCCCTGGGGCCAGCCGCAGCCCCTGGCATGGCAGTTGCAGTTGCTAATAGGAGTGCGGGCCACGGGCCCAATGAAAACTACGGGGATAATCAATGAACGCCGCCGATCGAGTGTCAGCCTGGATTGAGAATCAGTACTGCGCATCTGTTGCCGCGACTCTGCAGGCACGCGCCGAGTATTTCGAGCTGTTGGAAGATGCGATGACTTCGCCCGTGCGATTGGTCAAGGCGTTCGGTGCCTGGCGCAAACACGCCACGCAGACGGAAGTGTTGGGCGGCCTGGTCGGTACGGCCTAGGCGACACCGCGACTGGCGGGCCCGGCTACGCGCCCCGCCCTCGGCGGGCCCCTAAAAACTGACTTTGAAAAATCCTTCCGGGCCCCGGACGTTCAAACGGAACGACCCCGGAAAGTTGGTGTCGTCCACGTCGAGTGACGACCGCATGATGGTGTAGCCGGCGCCCAGCGAGAAGTTGGGGTAGCGCTGCCAGCGCCACTGGAAGTCACCGTGATACTCGGCGATGGAGCCTTCGAAATTGTTGACCGAGGCATGGAAGTACTGCCCGCGGGCAGACAGCGCCAGGCCGTGCCAGATTCGCCAGGTGATATCTACCGGAATCGAGGGGAATGCGCCCGATCCGGATACTTCCTGGCGAAGCTGTTTGGCCTCCACGGCGCCGCGTGCATCGGCCTCGACAAAATGCACCGCGAGACCCAGACCCGCCTCGACATGATCGTTGCGGAACAGCGAATAGGTATACGTCAACGAGAACTGACGCCAATCCAGCGAGCTCGTTACCCGATCGTTGGCCTCGAACGTCTCATCGCCAAACAGGATCTGGCGCGTGATGGCCCGATCGCCGGTGCGGTTGGTTGCGAAGTAATCCACCCGCAGCCGGTTGTTCTGCCGCAGCCGGAAGATGATCTCGATACGGCCCTGGGGAATTCGGCTGTCGAGACCGAAATCCCGCTCACCATTGAGTACTGTTCCCGGAGTACCGTCGAGTCCCGGGCCCGGACTGTGGGTATCAACCCGCAGAGCGGTCGACACCGCGGGATTGAAGAAGATGCCTTCGACGGCGAACCTGTCCGTGATGGGGCTCGGTGTCATCCGGTGCTTGTCCGGCTTGATCGGAGCCCCCGAAACGGGGTCGCGTTCCGCGTGGGCTGGAACGGCCTGTAGTGCGAGCAACGCCGCGGTCAGATACACCCAGTTTCGCATAGGCGAATCATGCCATTGCGCGCAGCCCACAAATCAAACCGACAACACATATTGTTCATTTGACCGACACCGCGGGACGCTGCGTCGGCTGGCCGGCGACCCCCGGCGTCGCCTATTTTCTACTGGCCGACACGGCCTGCGGCCGCCTCGGCAGAATCCGCGGAAGCGCCTCGCTCAACGCCGGGCAAAAGGCGTGACTTTTGCCCGGTAGGTGTCGTTGGGTTGCGACGCTAGACCGACAAGCGGCGCAGGCGTGCATCGCCTCAGCGCTTCATGGCCTCGAAGAACTCACCATTCGACTTGGTGTCCTTCATCTTGTCGAGCAGGAACTCGATGGCCGACAGCTCATCCATGGGGTGCAGCAGCTTGCGCAGGATCCACATCTTGGCGAGCTCACCCTGATCGGTGATCAACTCCTCCTTGCGGGTACCTGAGCGGTTGATGTTGACCGCCGGGAAGACGCGCTTCTCGGAGATGCGCCGGTCGAGATGAATTTCGCTGTTGCCGGTGCCTTTGAATTCTTCAAAGATCACGTCGTCCATCTTGGACCCCGTGTCCACCAGGGCTGTGGCGAGAATCGTGAGGCTGCCGCCCTCCTCGATATTGCGCGCCGCACCGAAGAACCGCTTTGGGCGCTGCAGTGCATTCGCATCAACACCGCCCGTCAGCACCTTGCCCGATGAGGGCACCACGGTGTTGTAGGCGCGGGCGAGACGAGTGATGGAGTCGAGCAGAATGACAACGTCCTTCTTGTGCTCCACCAGCCGCTTCGCCTTCTCGATGACCATTTCGGCCACCTGGACGTGGCGGGCCGCCGGCTCGTCGAACGTGCTCGACACAACCTCGCCCTTCACGGTGCGCTGCATCTCGGTTACTTCCTCCGGCCGCTCATCGATGAGCAGCACGATGAGGATGACCTCGGGATGGTTGTTCGTGATAGCTGTTGCAATGTTCTGCAGCAACATCGTCTTGCCGGCTTTTGGCGGGGAGACGATGAGACCGCGCTGACCCTTGCCGATCGGCGCCACCAGGTCGATAGTGCGCGCGGTCAGGTCCTCGGTGGAGCCGTTGCCGCGCTCGAGCTTCAAGCGCTTGGTCGGATGAAACGGTGTCAGATTCTCGAACAACACCTTGTTGCGCGAGCTTTCCGGCGAATCGAGGTTGATCTCGCCCACCTTGAGCAGCGCGAAATAACGCTCGCCATCCTTCGGCGGACGGATGAGCCCGGAGATGGTGTCGCCGGTGCGCAGGTTGAAGCGGCGGATCTGGCTGGGACTGACATAGATGTCGTCCGGGCCTGCCAGGTACGAGCCGTCAGCCGAGCGCAGGAAGCCGAAGCCGTCCTGCAGGATCTCGAGCACGCCGTCGCCGTAGATGTTCTCGCCGTTCCTCGCGTGTGCCTTGAGGATCGAGAAAATGATGTCCTGCTTGCGGGAGCGGGCCACGCTTTCCAGGCCCATCGACTCGGCGAGCTTGACCAGCTCATGGATGGGCCGGGACTTCAGCTCCGTCAGATTCATCGAAGCCCGCGACTGCGTGAGCTCTGCCGGGCTGATGATCTCCGCGTCGTCCGCGTCGAACATCTCCGGCTCATGCATCATGTCGTCGGGTCGGCCCCCACCGTTACCGTTGCTGTTGCCGCGGTTTCCGTCACGGTTGTTGCCGCCGCCACCATGGCGCGGGCCTTTGTTGGGCCGGTTACGGCCCTGATTACCAAGATAGCCTCTCACAGGTTGCTGTCCAGAAATGCGGATAGTTGGGATTTGGACACTGCACCGACCTTCTGGGCTTCCACCGTGCCGTTCTTGAACAGAATCAGCGTGGGAATGCCGCGAATGCCGAATTTAGGCGGTGTCTGCGGGTTTTCATCGATATTCAGCTTCGCGATCTTGATGCGATCCTGATATTCGGTCGCGATCTCATCGAGAATCGGGGCGATCATCTTGCAGGGGCCACACCATTCGGCCCAGAAGTCGAGCAGCACGGGCTTTTCGGATTTCAGGACGTCCTGGGAAAATGTGGCATCGGTGGTATGCACAATGTGCTGACTACTCACGCGGTTCAACCTCCGTCGAGTGCAGAGTGTGGGAAATGGGTTTAATGGTTAAAAGGGCCTGGAGCGATTGAGGAATTTTTTGGCCGGGTTGGGCCGGGTTGGAGCAGGCAGCACCACATTCTAAGCGAAAGCCGTGCCAGAAATGCCCGTCAAACGGTTACACTAACTCGCGAGGTGAGTACGGAACTTGAGCTTTTCAGGGAATCGGCCCCTTCGGGCCACCGGATATTTGCTGGCAGGTTCGGACCCATTAGGGTTGCCAGAAGGTCCGCTGTCTTGAGAGCTTTGTAGCGCTTCCGTGGCTCATTTGCAAGGCCCGACCTCCCAACCCATTCACGGTATAGAACTATTTGATGACTGATCCACACTCCGGCTCCCCCACATTCGAATCCTTCGGCCTGGCACCGCCCCTCATGCAGGGCATCCGCGATGCAGGCTTCACCTTCTGCACTCCAATCCAGGCACAGACACTGCCTTTAGCGCTTTCCGGCAAAGATGTTGCCGGCCAGGCGCAGACCGGTACCGGCAAGACCGCCGCGTTCCTGGTTGCGATGTATCAGGCGCTACTCACACGCCCGCCGTCGGACAATCGCAACAAGGCCTCCATCCGGGCCCTCATCGTGGCGCCTACACGCGAGCTTGCAGTGCAGATACACCACGACGCCGAGATCATCGGGCGCCATACGGGATTCAAGCAGGCGGTCGTGTATGGAGGCGTTGATTACGAAAAGCAGCGCCGACAGCTCGAAGACGGCGTTGATGTGCTCATCGGCACGCCGGGACGGCTCATCGACTACTTCAAGCAACACATTTTTGACATGCGCCATGCGCAGGTCCTGGTGCTCGACGAAGCCGACCGGATGTTCGACCTGGGCTTCATTGCCGACATCCGCTACCTGATGAGGCGCCTGCCCCATCCGGAAAAGCGGCAATCCATGCTGTTTTCCGCCACGCTGTCGCACCGTGTGCTGGAGCTGGCATACGAGCACATGAACAACCCCGAGCTCGTACGCATCGAGCCGGACAAGATGACCGTCGACAGCGTACGGCAGCTCATGTACTACCCCTCAATGGAGGAGAAGCTACCGCTGCTCATCGGACTGCTGCGCCAATACGAAGCGCGCCGCACGATGATCTTCGTCAACACCAAGCGTGTCGCGGAGCGGCTGGAGAGCACCCTCAAGGCGAACGGCCTGCACGCCCAAGCGCTTTCCGGTGACGTACCGCAGAACAAGCGTCTCAAGTTTCTACGGGACTTCCACAACGGGGATCTGGCGGTATTGATTGCGACTGATGTTGCATCTCGTGGGTTGCACATCCCGGACGTTAGTCACGTGTTCAACTTCGATTTGCCGCAGGACGCCGCCGACTACGTTCATCGCATCGGACGAACGGCTCGGGCCGGAACCGATGGGGACGCCATCAGCTTTGCCTGTGAGGAGTTCGCGGTCTCGCTACCGGAAATTGAGGCCTACCTCGGCCACAAGATCCCTTCCGCCTCGATCTCACCGGAGCTGTTGGCAACCGAAGTGACCGCGGCACCGCCGGGGGAGAATGGCTACCGTCCACGGCCACCCAGGTCGGGAGGCTATCAGGGCCAGGGCCCTGGCCGACGGCCCCCAGGCCGCCGAGGCGCCCCTCAATCTAAGGGAGCCCGGGGACGAGGTCGCTGACCGAATCCACCGCCGGAATGTCCTCATAATCTCGCGCGGGGCGCCCCTGCCCGCCCCGTGCCGCAGATGCGCGGCGTACGCCGCGAACCCACTTGATCCCCGCCGCCTGGGCCGCCCGCAAGACTGACGGGCTGTCATCAACGAACAGGCTGCGCTGCGAGTCGAAAGGCTCGACCTCCCGCACCGCCGTCCAGAATTGACCGTTTTCCTTGGGTACCCGGAAGACGTGCGAGCTGATAGCCACGTCGAGATAACGGGTCACACCCGTCTGCTCGTCCTTCAGCTTCAGCACCTGCGGATGTGAGTTTGTGAGCAGCACGAGCCGCTTTCCCAGGGCCCGCAGTCGTTTGAGAAAATCCTCAGCACCCGGCAACCAGGCAATCCTGCCTGCCTGGGTCCGCTTGAGGGCTTCAATGTTCAAGCCCAGCTCACGACTCCAGTAGTCGATGCAGTACCAGTTCATCGTGCCCTCACAGGCGCGAAACCGGGGTGTCAGAACGGCCTTGGCCTGTTCTACCGTCAGCGACTGCGATGCCGCATACACGCCGGGAATGAAGTCGAGCCAGAAGTCGTTGTCGAAACCCAGGTCGAGCAACGTCCCGTCGAGATCGAGGAAGACCGTATCTATGAGGCCCCAATCCAGCTTTTCAACTGCAGCAGGCATTTGGCGTATCATACCGGCGCTTTGCGCGGACGCTTGTCGGGGTGAACACGGGCGGTCCGTGTTAAGCTAAGACGTGACGGCCGTGCCGTCCTTGTTTTTTTCGCCGGTGTCCATACCGGGCCGGCGGCCCAATCTGACGGGAGCCCGCGGGCTGCACCAGCCATGGCGGAAATCGAAGACAATGTCGATCGCGAGCTGTTCCGCAACATTGAGAAGTTGCGGGCGCTGCGTATTGAGCATCGGGATCTCGACGAGGTCATCGAGCGTCTGACCATGGATATCCACACCAACGAGCTGCAGTTGAAACGCCTCAAAAAGCGCAAGCTCATGCTCAAGGACCAGATCACGCGTATGGAAAGTCAGTTGATTCCCGATCTGAACGCGTGAACCACGTAGATTGTGAACCATTTGGATAGTGGCGACAGCGGCGTCATGGGCGTTTTCATGCGCCTCACATCCCCGCAGATACTGACAGAAGTCATTGCGATCGCGTGCGCAGGTCTGATTGCGTTGGCCGGTGCCCAGATCGTCAAGGCGTGGCACAAGCGACATGCAGATGTTGGCCGGCCCGAAGGTTGGCAGGCGGACGTACAGGAAGGCACCGTCATTGTTGCGCCGTACCTCGTCGCCCTCATCGTACTGTTGATTGTCCGCGCGATTCTCGGCTCCCTCCACGGCCATACGGCTGCCATCGACACCGCCCTGCAGCTGACGACAGCGCTGGTGCTGGTCCGACTCGGGGTTTACCTGCTTCGGGTGATGATGGGTCCGGATTCATGGATCCGGACCTGGGAAAACCGCATCACGCTGGCCTTGTGGCTGACGATGTCGTTCTCGCTGGTTGGCTGGCTCGATGTTGTGGAGAACACCCTCAGCCACGTCAATCTCATTCCCGGAAAATCGTTCAGCCTGTGGGCGCTGCTCAAGGGCCTCGTCGTCGTCTCCGCGTTCGTGATCATCACGAGCCTCATCGCTCGCGCGCTGGAAAAGCGTGTCATGCGGGCACAGCAACTGGCCGTCTCAACCCGGATCGGCATCTCCAAGTTTGCCTACTTCATCCTCGTCAGCATCGGCGCGATGCTGGGTATCAACCAGGCCGGCGTCGATGTCACGACCCTGAACGTCCTGACCGGTGCCATCGGTCTCGGTCTCGGCTTCGGCCTGCAGGCCATTGCGAGCAACTTTGTCAGCGGCTTCGTGCTGTTGATCGACAAGTCCATCAAGCCTGGGGACGTGATCAGCTTCACGGGGCATACGGGGACGAGTACGGAAAATTTTGGTTGGGTGCAGGAGTTGCGGGGGCGATATGTGGTGGTGCGGGATCGTGACGGGGTGGAAACCCTGGTCCCGAATCAGAACCTGATCACGAACTCCGTCATCAACTGGAGCTACTCGGATCAGCGCGTGCGTATTCGCCTGCCCGTGGTCATCAGCTACGACGATGACCCGGAGTTTGCCCTGAAATTATTGTTTGATGCGGTAGCCAACCACCCGCGCATTCTCCACGATCCGCCCCCTGTAACCCGGCTGATGGCCTTCGAGGATTACGGAATGCGCATCGAGGTGCGCTTCTGGATCGCCGATCCCATGAATGGCGTCAACAACGTGCGCTCCGACGTGAATCGCGCGATCTGGCGGCTGTTCAAGGACAACGGTGTGAAGATTCCCGTTGCCCAGCGTGAGCTGCGGATGCTCGAGCCCATTCAGCGGCCTCTCAGACCGCCAGAGAAAACTGGGGTTGATCAGGATGACGACTGACGTCGCGCCCGATCCTGTGACCCCGACGGCGACTGCGCTCACCCCCAACCTCGTGACTCGCGATGGCCATTGAGGTTACCCCCAACATCGTGATCCCCGATGGCGATATCTCGCTGTCGTTTGTCAGGGGATCCGGACCAGGGGGCCAAAACGTCAACAAGGTCGCGTCGGCCGTACAGCTGCGGTTCGACCTCGCCGGCACTGCAGTGCTTTCGGATCCTGTGAAGTCGCGCCTGCGCGCGCTCGCCGGGCGCCGACTCACCGACGATGGTGCGATTCTGATCATTGCGCGAAATCACCGCACCCAGGAGCAGAATCGTCGCGAGGCGGGTGAGCGGCTGAGCGAGCTCATCCGGGTCGCTCTGGTGCCGCCCAAACCGCGGAAGAAGACCAAGCCTACCCGTGCGTCCAAGGAGCGGCGTCTGGAGACCAAGACTCGGACGCAGAGGACTAAGGGGTTGAGGGGGAAGGTTAGGTGGGACTAGCTGTTCGGCTGCCGCCGCGCTACGTCTGACACGCAGGCGCTGAGAGATTCGACGCTGCGGCATACGGTCGTAGCCAGCACGCGGAGCATGATGCCGGGCGCCAGATGGACGCCCCACCGGGGGGCCGCGGCGTTTGGGGCATGTCGCCGGACCTGAGGCATGTCGCTGCGTTTGGGGCACGTCCTATTTGTGGGGCTTTGAGGGCGGAAATTGGAAATTGCGATCGTTGGCCGCCCGACAGCGATGGACTTGAGGTCACATTTTGTGACCTCAACGGCAGCTGCGATCCGTTGTGAGCGCTACGGCATCCAATCCACTTCAGGGGGGAAGTCGAT
>JAXDQF010000191.1:0-16540 GCA_034668025.1 Gammaproteobacteria bacterium
GACTCACAGCGATTCGTCGCAGAACGGATGGCGATCGAATCGAGTACATTTGGCGCCCTGGTCAGGCAAGCAACCGGCGCATCTCATGCCTCGCAAAAATAGCTCTTTGTCGATCCGATGGTTACGCGCGTCGCGCCACCGCGACGCCGGCACGGTATTACGGGACAAAGAACTGAGCCCCAGCGTGTCGGTGTACCACTATCTCGAGTACCCCCATGCGCTGGCGATCTTTTCGGAGAACCGCCTGCGGTTGGCCAGCCCTGCCGGTTGGACGGATCCCTATGAGCGCCGCTGGTACGAGCGGGTTTTCAACGAGCCCAGCCCGATACAGGGAACCAGCACCTACGCTCTGTGCTGGAGCCGAAGCCGATTCGATGCGCCCGTGTGGCGGATGGTGGGATTCGGCCGAACGAATGCGCTGGTGAGAATCCGCTGCCGCGTGCAAAGCATTCTGACCGCGGCCAGCGCCCTCGCGGAGCAGCGACCAGGCGAGTTTTTCATCGGCAAAGTCCGCTATGAACAGGACCGTACGCTGCAGCGGCGTGCGGACTCCATGCTCAATGGAGAGATCAAGGACGTCACCCGAACGGCAGCAGGTCTTTTGCTGCGCAAGAGTCCGGCATTGCGCTTCGAGCGGGAGGTGCGGGCACTCTGGTTGGACAGTGAGCCGCAGAACAAAGGGCTGTTCCTACCGATCGATGCGCAGTCGACGATCACTCAAGTGATGTGCAGCCCGCACGCGCATGCGGATGTGCGTGCGAGGATTCAGCAGGAGTTTGATAAGTTCGGGGTACAGGTGGTCGACACGGCAGCGGGACCCGGCTGAGCGGCCCGCGGCAGGCAAACATCCGGCTACGGCGCGCTCAGTGTCAGCCGCGGCCGAACACGGGAACGGCGGCCCCTGTAATCGCCCGCGCGCCGCTCGAGGCGAGGAACACCACCACGTCCGCAATCGCCTCCGGCACTACCCACTTGGACTTGTCAGCATCCGGCATATCTTTGCGGTTCTGCGGGGTATCAATGGTGCCCGGCAATACGGCATTCACGGTGACACCGCGATCCTTCACTTCTTCCGACAGACTCTCCGTCAGACGCAGCACACCGGACTTTGAGGCCGCATAGGCACCCATTCCAGCCGCAGCCTTGGCAGCAGCACCCGCTCCAATGTTGATGACGCGTCCGGAGTCCGACTTGAGAATGCTCGGCAGGGCCGCCTTGGAGGCCACCAAGGCCGTCTTCAGGTTGATGGCATACATCTGATCCCAACCTGCGAGATCTCCGTCGGCCAGTGTTTGCCAACGGAAGCCACCGGCGATGTTCACCAGTACATCGATGCGGCCGAATTGGGCGACGATACTTTGCATGGCCCGTTCGGCATGCGCCAGCTGGGTGAGGTCGACTCCTCCCAGCGGCAAGAAGCGATCGCTCGCCCGGGCGGCATCAGCCGCAGGCACGGCGGCGTGATCGATAACGGCAACCTTGGCACCTGCAGTTTCGAACGCACTTGCAACCGCCCGACCCAGTGAGCCCAGCCCACCTGTAACAACGACAGCTTTGTCTTGCATACGCTTGTCTTGCACATGACGGCCTTTTACAGCCCGAAGGGCGCAACTATAGCGCGAACCGCACTCAGGTTGCGGGAAGCGGGACCGCGTGCGCACCCGCCGCTGTCATCTTGAAGATGCCTTGTGCATTGTTGCTGTCAAACGCGAGGTCGAGCCGCCGACCGCCGGTGGCCGGATCGGATACAAAGTCACGCTGAATGAACTCGTAGAACGACCCCGGTACCTGATGCTCCACTCGAGAGCCATCATCCCGCAAAAACTCGCGCGTGACCCTGTCGGCGCGAAACGCTGTCTGGCGAACACGGCCCGACTTCGAGGACTCGATGGTCGGTTTCAGGGGACGTCCGGTCCTGCTTTGCTCCTCGACCAGTGCATCGATGGAGGCCACACGATCGGTAGCGTGATTGAACGCATTGCCTTCGGTGGCAATCCAGGCCATTTCCGCCGACTCAGCCAGCAGGATCTGATAGTCACTCCAGGCGGGCGCGCCGTGCTGGCGACGAAAGCAACCCAACAGGCTGCGAAGCAGCCGGCTCGCAGTGTTCGTATCCAACGAACGCTGTTGTTGCAGCCGCCGCAGACTCTGATGATCGCTGTCAGTCAGACAGTCCACGGACGTGGCCGTCACTCGCCGCACCGCAGCTAGAAACTCCGCAGAGAAACGCTCGGGATGCAACTCGCTGACAAAAAACTGGGGCAGACACTCAGGATGATCTGCGTGGGTGTACGCCCGACCCGTCATGCCGAGGCGATCCAACGGATAGACCGCATTCATGCGGTAACCCAGAGGCAACAGTACTCGGGTGATGGCCTCTTCACCTGCAGGGAGGTTTCCCATTCCCTCCAACGCCACAGTACGCAGAGCCCCGTGGTCAAACACGACCTCCCGGCCTCGGGCCACGCAATCGTTCACATACGCGCGCCCGGTGGGAACCCGCTCCAACAGATCGCCGAACAAGGCGACGTTCAGCGCCATGGAAATGACCGCTCTGGAGGAGATCCCCTCCTCGGTCACATCCAGCGTTCGCGGCAGATGCAGGGCTCGCAGGGACGCTTCGAGCGTGGTCGGCGCAACCACAGATTCCAGCAGTCGGGAGAGATGTACTTGTAGTGATTTTGGCATGACATTACATAAATCCAGGCTAAGCTCGCGACACCCGGGCATTTTTGCAGCAGCCCTGGTGGCCCTCAAGCGATAAGATCCGATCAACTCATTACATTTTGGAATGAACTCATGAGGCACGGCAGACGTCCACGCACCAGCCTGCTGGGGCTACAGGCCTTTGAGGCAACCGCTCGGCTCGGCGGAGTCTCGCGGGCAGCCGCCGAACTGCACCTGACGCAAAGCGCCGTGAGTCGCCAGGTGCTGGCGCTAGAGGAGCAACTCGGCGTGCAATTGTTTCGGCGCGTCAAAAAACGGCTTTTGCTTTCCGAGGCGGGCGCTGCGTATTTACATGACGTGCGTGGCGGACTTTCTGCCCTCAGCGATGCGACGGAGGCGCTGTTAGCAACGCGCGGCCGCGGCGGCACACTCAAGATCGCGACCTTGCCCACTTTCGGTGCGAAATGGCTCGTGCCTCGGTTGGGCCGATTCCTGCAGACCACTCCCCACATCACCATCGACCTGATTACGCGCCTCGCCCCATTTGACTTCGCGATCGAGCAGTTGGATGGCGCCATTCACTTTGGCGGCCCTGACTGGCCGGGCGCGGCCGCCCACTTTCTCAAACAGGAGCGAATGACCGCGGTGGCCACACCCGCACTGGCATCCCGCTGCACCACGCCAGCGGATGTACTGAAGGCGCCTTTGCTGCAAATTACCTCGCGCGCGTTTTCGTGGCGTGAATGGCTCGACGCCAACAACCTGGCCGGAGCGGCCTTCTCCCCGAGTCTGCAGGTTGAGACTTTCGCCATGGGAATCGAAGCCGTGCTGGCCGGCCTGTGCGTTGGAATCCTGCCGACGCTGTTTGTCGAGACCGAGCTCGCTACCGGCACGCTGGTCGCAATCGGGCCACCCGTGGAGAGCCGCTCGGCCTATTACTTCGTCTATCCCCAACACAAGGAGGAGTACTACCCGCTGCGCAGATTCGCCGACTGGCTGGCGAGCGAGATTCGCGTTTGACGGCAGGCACACTAAAGGCCGCTTTCACGCGGCCCGTGAATAAGCAGCATACCTCTGCACCATTTTCTCCAACGGCAGCGGCTTGATCTTGCTGGCGTGGCCCGCCGACCAGAAAGCCTCGAAGCGATCCTTGCAGATGCCTCGTGCCGCGACCGTCGCTTCCTTGAACAACTTTCGCGGATCAAACTCCGCGCGATCCAGGGACATGAGACGGCGGATCGCACCGGTCATGGCGATCCTGATGTCAGTATCGATGTTCACCTTGCGTACGCCGTTGCGGATTCCCTCCTGGATCTCCTCCACCGGGACGCCATAGGTCTCTTTCAGCTCGCCGCCATGCTCTCGGATCGTGGCCAGCCACTCCTGTGGGACAGACGAGGAGCCATGCATTACGAGGTGAGTGTTGGGTACGCTTTGATGAATCGCCTTGATGCGATCGATCGCCAGGACTTCGCGAGTGGGCTTACGGGAGAACTTGTAGGCGCCATGGGAAGTACCGATGGCGATGGCCAGGGCATCCACACCCGTTCGATTGACAAAATCGACACACTGCGCCGGATCGGTCAGCAACTGGTCATGCGACAGCTTGCCCGCAGCGCCCGAACCGTCCTCCTCGCCCGCCATTCCCGACTCGAGTGACCCGAGGCAACCCAACTCGCCTTCCACCGACACTCCAATGGCATGGGCGATCTCGACCACCCTGGCGGTGATGGCCACGTTGTACTCGTAACTGGCCGGTGTTTTCATATCCTCTTTCAAGGACCCGTCCATCATTACACTGGTAAAGCCTGACCGGATGGAGGCCTGGCAGACCGACAGGCTCGCGCCGTGATCCTGGTGCATGACAATCGGAATGTGGGGCCACGTTTCAACGGCAGCCTGGGTGATGTGCCTGAGAAATGCCTCACCCGCATATTTGCGGGCACCCGCAGAGGCCTGCAGGATCACCGGGCTGTCGGTCTCGTCGGCCGCCTGCATGATCGCCTGCACCTGCTCCATGTTGTTTATGTTGAATGCAGGCACACCATAGCGATGCTCGGCGGCGTGATCGAGCAGCTGGCGCAAGGAGATCATGGCCATATCAGTACCCCCCGTTTCTAGTGGAGTACATCGTCGTTGGTGCGCAACGGCCGCGTCCAGTTAGTAATTCTTTGTGCAGCCATAACCCAGGGCTTATGGCTGTCTCAAATTTTCTGCAGCCCGAACTTGCGTATGCGCCCCAGGAGGTCGCGATTGCCGGGTAATGCAGTACGCAGCGCCTCACCCTGCCGCGCCGTTTCGCCCATCTTCTCCCGGGCCCGGCCACGATCCGCCTCGCTGAGCAGCCAATGCGCCGATTCCGTGGGATAGCCCATTCCATAGAGCACGTACTGGTAGCTCGCCGCGGAGAACACCTCCTCCCGGTGTGAGAAGTCCTCGTGCCACGGGCAATGCTGGCGCCAGTAACCGAGACCGGCGCGCAAACTGTCCGGAATGGATGCCGCGCGCGTGTTATCGACCCAGAACGGCTCGCTCCGTTTGCTCAACACATAGTGGAGCTTGAGAAAATCAACGATGCGCTCCCAGCGATAGCGAAACGTGTCATTGAAAATCCGCGCGGCGTGCGTCAGGCCGCTGCGGCTCCCCGGGAGCAGATCCGCGATCGACTTCGCCGACAGCTCAATCATGACAATGGCCGATGCCTCCAGGGGCTCCAGAAACCCGGCGGACAGTCCCACGGCAACACAGTTTCGGGTCCAGAACTGCTGCCGATAGCCCGAGTTGATGTTGATACTGCGAAAGCTCAGATTCGAGCTCAGGTCGCCGCGCGCATCCAGGTAGGACCGCAATTCGCCGAGCGAGCTTTCCTCGGAGGCGTAATTGCTGGAATAGACATACCCGACACCCCGGCGAGTGGTCAGCCCGATGTCCCATACCCAGCCGGCAGACTGCGCGGTCGACACAGTCACCGAGGCGATGTCGGCATCCTCGGTACGGTACGGAATCTGGACTGCCCAAGCCTTGTCGATGAACAGCGAGTCCTTGCAGGAGATGAAGGGTACGCCAAAGTGTTTCCCGATCAGTAGCGAGGCGAAGCCGCTGCAGTCGATGAACAGATCTGCCGCCAGCGGTGTTCCAGACTTCGTGAGCAGTTGCTCAATGTTGCCGGCCTCGTCGGATCTGACATCAGTGATTTCGTCGAGAACGTGAGACACGCCCAATTTGTCGACGCAGTGTTTTTGCAGGAATGGAGCGAACTTGCCTGCGTCGAGGTGGTACGCGTAGTTCGCGAGACCCGCGAACTCGGGAGTGGTTATTTTCTTCGGTGCCAGCGAGTGGTCACACAACCGGGTCTGGAAGCACAGGCTATCCGCAAAACTCGCATTCCTCGGCCCCTCCAACCAGTAGGGAGCAAGGTTGTGGTCCACATAGTCAGCCGGCAGTGTAAATGGATGGTAATAGGCGTCCGAACCGCTGCCATCCACCCAGTCGACGAACTTCGAGCCTTGCTTGAAGGAGGCGTCGCACTCTCGAAGAAAATGAGTTTCGGAAACTCCGATCTGCTTCAACGTGGAGCGGATCGTGGGCCACGTCCCTTCGCCAACACCGATTGGCGGCTGCAGACGCGACTCGATGAGCGTGACAGATACACCATCCGGGCCGCGCTGTGGGAAACGCGATGCCAGCACGCCTGCGGTAATCCAGCCCGCCGTGCCGCCACCAACTACTACGATGCGCCGAATTGATTGCTCAGCTGATCCAGTTGACATCGCACGCCCTCAGAGCGACACGCCGCTGAGCAACCGGTTCTTGCGGGCCACGAGCACAGAGACATGCGACAAGGAAGCCATCTGAAAGTACATCCATTCCAGGAATTTGCAGTCGCGCAACTCGGCCAGCTGCGCGGCGGGCAGTTTCTCCAGGGCGGACGCTGCGATCCAGTACAGCCCCTGCAGCTTCTTCTCCGAGCGATCGACGAACTCAACATTGAGCTCCACTGACTCGATCAACCCCAGCTCAACGAGCCGGCCGGTGAAAGCATAGCCCTCGGATGAGCCGCTCACCAACGCCTGCAGCATCGAAGCCATGTTTTCCATGTACTTCGACGGCTTGCCCTCCTCATCGAACAGCTTCTCACCGCCTTCCGTCACAATCTGTGAGCTGTGCGTGTCGATGGCGAGATCGAGGGAGGCCGGTTCGCCTGCGGCGCCACCGCGCGGCAGCAATGCAAACGGTTGGCGCTGAATCTGCAGCGGCACATAGTCAACATCCCAGCGCTCACCCATGAAATACAGATTTTCCCGCGGCTCGAAGCCCAGCAATGCTACGGGCTCGAAGCGGCCTGACTCCCGGTTCTTCACGAAGAAGATCGGGTAGTACGCGAGCAGACGGGGAAACTCCCGAGGGATCACGCTCACTACATTGACCTGCGCAAGCTCGCGGATCGGCAGCGGCGACACCCGCATGCTGCGATGAGCCTGGCTGTTGAGAGCTACCAGATTGGCCATGATCACAATCCCCTTCGATAATTATAGCGCCCGCACAGGCGTACACTACCAATGTCTCTCACTGCGAGCGCTTTCCATGGTTGCGGAGCTCCAAAAAGCCGAAGAGTGGCGCGATGTCGATCCGGATCTGTTCGCGAAGACCATTCAGCCACGGGGCCGCCCCGCGATTCTACGCGGTTTGGTCCAGAGCTGGCCGGCCGCCCAGGCGGGTCGCACCTCACCGCAGGCCCTGACCGCGTATTTGCAGACCTATTACGCCGGCCAGCCGGCCCCGCTCTTTGAGGGCCCCCCGGAAATCAACGGCCGGTTCTTCTACAACGCCACCCTGGACGGCCTCAATTTCCAGTCCCGCCGCGCTTCGCTGACCGAAGTGTTGGAGCGCCTGATTCGTGAGATCGGCAACCGCTGCGCGCCCGCGATGTATGCCGGCTCCGTCTCGCTGCCGATTTACTTTCCGGGTTTCGCGAATGCCAACAACCTGCGGCAGCTGATTACCGTTCAGTCCGTGCTCGAATCCATCTGGATCGGCAATCGCACCTGTATTGCGGCGCATTTCGACAACACGGAAAACATTGCGTGCGTCGTCGCCGGCACGCGCCGCTTCACGATGTTTCCGCCCGACCAGATCGGCAACCTGTACGTGGGCCCTCTCGACCTGACACCGGCAGGCCAACCTGTCAGCCTCGTGGATGTTCGCAACCCGGACCTGTCCAGATTCCCGCGCTTCGCGGCGGCGCTCGCGGTAGCCGAAGTGGCCGAGCTCGGTCCTGGCGACGCGGTGTACATCCCGGCGCTCTGGTGGCATCACGTTGAAGCGCTCGATGACTTCAATGTGCTGGTCAACTATTGGTGGCGCGACGTCCCCGAATTCTTCGATTCCCCCTCCATGAGCCTGTTGCATTGCCTGCTGACCATCAAAAGCCTGCCGGCCGAGCAGCGCAGCCGCTGGAAAGCGCTGTTCGACTACCTGATATTTCAAACCGAGGCACCGGCGCTCGAGCATTTGCCACCGCAGGTGCGCGGTCTGTTTGGCGAGCTGACGGAACCGAAGGCGGACCGCATCCGCGCAATGTTGCTCAAGAGCCTGTCGCGCAGGCCCGGCTAGCCTCGCTTCAAAAGGGAACCGCAGCGGGCCCGGAACTGCTGCCGATGCGGCAGCCCCGAACCCGCCACGGTGGGGGACCTACAGTGCCATCCGGACGCCCAGCTGGTAGCGGGCAAATCCTTCCGACGCCGAGTAGAACTGTTCGGTGTAACGACCGTACTGCTGCTCCTTGGCGCCGGTCAGATTGATGGCGTCAAAGAACACAGAAAAGTGCCTGTTGATGTCGTAACTCGCGCTCATGTCGAGCTGGCCATAGGCCTTCGTATAGACCGGCTCGCTCGCCTGTTGCGTCTGTTGCAGGGCGGAGAGGAAAGTGCCGCGATGGCTGTACGCCACGCGGGTCTGAAATCCCCACTTCTCGAAGAATCCGACGACGTTATATGAGCGGCTCAGGCCCGGCAGCGCGAACTGTGAGCCGATGACGAGCGGATTCCAGCCGGCGCCACCCGATGGGATGGACCAGTTGGCCTGCATACCAAACCCGGTTTCACCGAAGACGTGCTGCACTGAGAATTCCCAGCCGTGAATCTGCGTCTTGTTGGCGTTGGTGGGCTTGGTGATATCCCAGATGACCAGCGGATCTCCCGGCTGGCCGGTGAACGACCGTTGTCCCGGGTTGTCCGCCAGCATCTGCGCAAAGATCGTCTGGGCACTGACCGGCTGGCCGGCTGCGGTCAATTCCGCCTGCGCCTTGGTAGCCGCCGCCCCGGCATTGGGGTCGGTGATACCGAACAGCGGGGCCTGGGTCGTGGTTTGTGTCAGGAAGTTGGTGACGTGCTTGGTGAACCAGTTGACTGACACGTAGCTGTCTTTCGCGTAATACCACTCGGCTGCCAGATCGAAGTTGTTCGACTCGTAAGGCAGCAACCCCGGGTTACCGGCCGTTGCGGTGCGCGAGCCGGGCTTCGGACCGGAAGTCACCGACGTCGTACCAATCATGTAGTTCAGATCGGAGCGGGAGATGGTCTTGCTGTAGGAACCCCGCAGCAATACATCCGGCAATACCTGCAGACTCGTGTCGAGGCTCGGCAGGAACTCGTCATACGAGGCCGTGATGTCGCTGTAGGTCGCATTGGCCGCGTAGTTGGTGAAGAACTCGGTCGCATTGACCCAGGTTATCGAAGTCGGAACCTTCTGCAGGCTCTGGGCTTTGACGTCGCTTTTCTCGTAGCGCAGTCCTGCCAGGGCCCGGAGGCGCATGCCGTCAAAGTCGGTATCGAAGTCCATCTGCGCGAACGGCGCCGGCGTGACTTCGCGGATGTGGTCGTCGTTGTTGGGCGTCGAATTCTGCTGGAACGTGTAAGGCGGGAAGTTGCCGTCACCGGGGGCGCCGCCCGACTGCGTCAGGCGAATGGCATCCGCCAGACTGTAGGTGTAGAAGTACGGCACCGCGATACCGCAGCTGCCGCCGGAGAACGACTTGAGAATCGAGCAGCTGGAGACCTTCGTGAACACGTTGGCCGGAAACCGGCCGGCCTGGGAGCCCTCGTAATAACCCCAGGCGAAGTTGCCGCTGTTGAAGGCAATCGCATCCGTGGTCATCCGCTTGAAGTCGACGCCGAGCTTGATGCTCTTCAAGCCGCTGTCCGAGGTGTTCCTCCAGGTCGCATCCAGCCGGGCTTCGTCAATCACCGTGCGGAATTTGGTGTTGTTTGACTGTCCGAACAACGGAGTAATCGTGGACGTATCGAGATTGCTCATGTTGTAGGGCGACACATAAGTCCAGCCCGTGGTCGGAATGGTGCTGTTGCCCAGGGCGAAGATCTTGTTCACTGCCAGTGCCGGGTTCTGGCCGATGATGGCGAAATTGTTGTTGCCGAAGGCGCCACCGCCCGAATCGGCCGCGGAATGATGCGCATCGAATACCACCACCACATTGTCCGTCGCGTCCCACTTCAGATTGAATCCAGTGGAGCCGTTCTGGTTGATGAACTGGTCGGAGAAAGTGGAATAGGACAGATCGCTGCCCGTATCCACGAGGTTGGTCACCGTCCCGTGGGAATTGATGGTGGCACTCGTCGGGTTCGTCCCGTAGTCGAACCAGGCACCGAAGGTGTGGCGGTCGACGTTGTCCCGGTAGAACGAGTAGGTGTAGTCGGCGGTTGCGACCAGCGACTCCAATGGCCTGAACTGCAGCACGGCCTGGCCATTCACGCGCGTCCGGTCGTGATCGCCGACACCCCAACCCTCATTGCGTGGTGCCCAATTGTGCCCATCCGGGTTCGTGTTGGAGCTGGTTACACGCGGATCGCCGGCCGCAAACTGGTCCTGCAGCCAGCCATCGATGTTGGCCAATTCCTCGCGACTGTGGCGCTTCGAATAGGAGCCGTTGACGAGGAAACCCACCTTGTCATCGAAGAAGGTGTCGCTGAACAGGCCGGAAAACTCCGGGGTAATTTTGCTGCCGACCTTGCTGGAGGTGTCGTCGGTCGCCTTGGCCGAGAAGGTCGCCTTCATTGAGTTGAAATCGAACGGGCGGGCGGTTGCGATGTTGATGGTTGAGCCGATGCCGCCGCTGGGAATATCCGCCCTGCCCGTCTTGTAGACGGTCACGCCGGCAATACTGTCGGCGGACAGGTTCTCGAAATCAAATGAACGGGTTGCATTCTGGCCGGGAATGACACTGCCCGGCATGGAGCGGCCGTTCAGGGTCACCAGGTTGAATTCCGGGCCGAAGCCGCGGACGGTCACCCGGGAGCCTTCATTGTTGATTCGATCGATGGTGACGCCCGGAATGCGCTGCACCGCCTCGGCGAGATTCGTGTCGGGAAACTTGCCGATATCCTCGGACGTGATGGCATCGACGACGCCGGCCGTCTCGCGCTTGATGGTCTCGGAAGTAACCAGTGACTGACGCAGGCCCGTCACGATGACTTCCTCGACGTTGTCATTGCTGACGTCGGCAGGCGCGGCGGCCAGGGCGCCGGAACAATACATGGCTACGACCGCGACGAGTGGCTTCATCTGCAACTGCGACAGCTGCAATTGCGGCTTCCGTGACACGCGCGCACGCTTGGACTTCTTCAAGATAACCCCCCTCTCTCTCACACATTGGCTGCGAAACTTGTTTGTCTGCTGCGCTGAGAGCCCCCTCTCTGCGAGCGGTTTCTGAAACCGGTTGCAGGCGCAATATGCAACCACTCCGCGCCAAATACAAGAGGCGCGGGCGCTACCGGGCCAGTGTTTACGTATTCCGTGGCGCGGCACGCTTGACTTCGGGCGCCGCTGGCCAGAGCATGCTCTGAAACCGGTTGCACCGGACCCGGGCGACAGACCCGGCGGCGCTGCCGGCGTGCATACAGGGGGGCAAATGAGTCACGGAAATCAGTTTCTGGAAGACTTTGCGCATGGTGAGGGTGGGTCGCGGGCCGGCGGCGATCCCCACGGGGTTCTGACACCGCTGTCACGACTCAAACTGCTGGGAGTTGCCTCCACGGTGGCGTTGGGTGGCTTCCTGGTGGGGTTCGATGCCACCGTGATATCCGGAGCCGTCCCCTTCATTCGCGGTTATTTTGGACTCGGCGGCGCCGACGGCGGTCTGCAGTTGGGTTGGGCGGTCAGCAGCCTCGGTTGGGGCGCGATGGCCGGCAACCTCGCAGCCGGCCTGCTGAATGACCGGCTCGGCCGCCGCACCGTGTTACTTCTGGCCGCAGCGTTGTTTTTCGCCTCATCGCTGACTGCGGCCCTGTCCACCAGCTTTGCGCTGTTTGTGGCAGCGCGCATCTGCGGCGGGCTGGCGGTCGGCGCAGCCCTTCTCACAGCTCCCATGTATATCGCAGAGATTGCACCGGCGCGCGTCCGCGGCCGGCTCGTCTCGCTCAACCAGCTGATGATTGTCATCGGCATCTCCGTCTCGTTCTTTTCCAACTACTTCCTGCTGTCGTTGGGGGACGAGAGCTGGCGTTGGATGCTCGGCGTCCAGGTGGTACCCGCCACAGTGTTCTTTCTGCTGCTCACGCTCGTGCCGGAGAGTCCGCGCTGGCTCGTCAGCAAGGGCCGCGAGCTGAACGCCCTCCAGGTGTTGGCGACGGCCCACGGTAGCGAGGCTGCGCAGCGCGAGTTGGCCAGCATCAAAGCGAGCCTGGTCGAAGGGACCCGTCGTTTTGACTTCCGGGATCTGCTGACGGCGCGGCTGCGCTGGGTGATGTTTTTCGGGTTTGGGATTGCATTCTTTCAGCAGGCCACCGGCATCAACGCCGTTTTCTACTACCTGCCGACGATTTTTGCGCAGGCCGGCGGGGGACTCGCGACCGCTTTCGGCCAGTCGATATTCGTAGGACTGGTCAACGTAGGTATGACCTTTGTGGCCATCTGGCTGATTGATCGTCTCGGGCGCAAGCCCCTGTTGTGCATCGGGCTCACAGGCATGACGGCGTCCCTGCTCACCATCAGTTGGGCGTTTCACGCCACGCAGGCGGCGGCCGGCGGCCCGGCGGCCGGGTCCCAGGCCACTTTGCTGTTGATTGCCATTGCCGCGTACGTGGCTTCCTTTGCGATCTCCCTGGGCCCGGTGATGTGGGTGATGCTGTCCGAGATCTACCCCAATGAGCAACGTGCAGCGGCGATTGCCGTGGTGGGATTCTGGAACTCGCTGGTGAGCGCGACGATCACACTGTTGTTTCCTAAAGAACTCGCAACGTGGGGGCCTGCGGGGACGTTTCTCGCTTATGGTTTGATTGCGGGGGCGGGGTTGCTGTTTATTGCTATATTTGCCCCTGAGACCAAGGGGAAGACGCTCGAGGAATTGGCGCAGATGCTGACGCCAGCGGTACAGAGGAAATAGATGATTGTGAAATCCGGTTCAGTGCGGACGCCCGGCAAGAGTGGTCCGCGGCCCCGTAAGTCCGCTACTTTGAGAATGGTGGCCCGCGAGGCCGGGGTCTCTGCGAGCACCGTATCGCGGATCATCAACGGCACGGTGAATGTGAGCGATGGCCTGAAGAATGCCGTCGATGCGGCCATTGCGAAATTTGATTTCCGACCGAACGCCGCGGCGCGGGGGCTCGCGCTCGGCAGAACATTGACTATCGGCGTGGTGGCTCAGGCGATCGACAGCCCGTTCTACGGTGAGGGACTGCGCGGGATCGAGGCCTGCCTGCGCCACCGCGGCTACGCGCCACTGTTCATGAGTGGCAATTGGGCTGACGAGGATGAAGACCGTTGCATGCAGGAGTTCATCGGACGCGGCGTTGATGGAATCATCGTTTTCGCCGGCCGCCTCGGGGACGCGAAGCTGCGCAGCTACGCCAAAGAGGTCCCCATTGTCGTGACCGGCCGCCGCCTGCGCGCGCAGGGGCTGTTCAGTCTGCAGATTGACGATCAACACGGCGCCGCGCTGGCGGTGCGCCACCTCGTGGAATTGGGACATCGCCGGATCGCCTTCATTACCGGCTCCGACAATCATCCGGACGCACTGGAGCGGCTCGAAGGCTACAAGGCTGCGTTGCAGGAGGCGGGCATCAGCTTCGATCAGCGGCTGATTGCAACAGGCGACTGGCACGAGGACGGCGGCCTGCGAGCAACTCTCGCGCTGCTGGAATCCGGAGTCGAGTTCACAGCACTTTTTTGTGTGAACGATCAAACGGCCTATGGCGCTTGTCTCGCCCTCTTCCGCAAAGGTCTCTCTGTTCCTCGTGACGTATCCCTTGTCGGCTTCGATGACCTGCCGTCGTCCGCCTACCGGCTGCCGCCGCTGACGAGCGTCCGCCAGTCCATCGGCGAGCTCGGTGAACAGTCCGCAGAGGCCATACTTCAACTCATCGCCGGTCAACGACCGCGTATTGCGCCTCACCCGGTTGAGCTCGTGGTGCGCGAGTCCACGTGTCAGATCATAAAAAAGGGGCGCGCCGCGCAGACCCCGGTCAACAAGAGCTGAGCAATGCACGATCTTCACTCTCTCCAAGCGCTCGGTGCGCGGTTTCCGGCCAACTTTGTCTGGGGTGTTGCCAGCAGCGCGTTCCAGATTGAAGGGGCCGCGAGCGCCGACGGCAAAGGCCCTTCCATCTGGGATGAGTTCTGCCGCCGCTCCGGCGCCATCGCGGACGGCACCGATGGCGGGATCGCCTGCGATCACTACAACCGCCTGGAGTCCGACCTCGACCTGATTGCAGCGCTCGGCGTCCGGGCCTATCGGTTCTCGATCGCCTGGCCGCGGATTCAACCGACGGGAACTGCGGCAATCAACCCCGCCGGACTGGATTTCTACAACCGGCTGGTTGATGGACTGCTGGAACGGGACATCGAGCCCTACCTGACTCTGTACCACTGGGACCTGCCGGCTGCCCTGCAACGGGACGACAACGGCTGGGCGAACCGGCGTACCGCGTTCCGATTCGCCGATTACGCGGGCCTCATCGCGCAGCGTCTCGGTGATCGGGTGCATTCGTTTACGACCCACAACGAGCCGTGGGTCACCGCCACACTCGGCCACGAGTTCGGAATTTTTGCGCCGGGACTGAAAAACCGGGCTATGGCCACCCAGGTGTCACATCATTGTTTGCTCAGCCATGGGTTGGCCGCCCAGGCTATTCGCAGCGCGCGTAGCAACATCGACGTGGGCATGGTTCTGAACCTGTCGCCGGTCGACGCGGCGTCAGATTCCGCCGCAGACGAGTTGCAGGCAACACGCGAAGACGGCCTGCTGGTCCGGTGGTACATGGACGCGCTGTTGCGGGGAACTTATCCGGCCGACATCCTCGAATTTCTGGGTCCTGACGCTCCCCAGACACAGCCCGAAGATGCGCGGCTGATCGCACAACCCCTCGACTTCCTGGGCATCAACTATTACTACCCCATCGCAGCTACTGCCGGGCGGCCATTTTTCCCCACGCGTGATGGGGCGGCCGTTACTGACATGGGCTGGGAAGTTGCGCCGGACCGTTTGACCGACCTGTTGCTACGCCTCGATCGCGACTATGATCTTCCGCCGCTCATGATCACTGAAAACGGTGCTGCATTCCGCGACACCGTTGTCGATGGTGCAATTCAGGATGAAGACCGCCGCGCGTATATCGAGTCACATGTTCGCGCGATTGCTGTGGCAATCGAAAGCGGCGTGGACGTGCGCGGGTACTTTGTCTGGTCGCTGCTCGACAATTTTGAGTGGGCGTCGGGTTATACCAAGCGGTTTGGAATCTACTACGTCGACTATGCGACGCAGGTTCGCATCTTGAAGCGTAGTGGACTTTGGTATAAGGCTTTTGTCTCTGCGGGCTCCCGGTAGCCCTACGGTCCCTTCCAAGGGTTCGGACGTCGGGGGAACCCAAGGGTTACGGACGGGGCGCACGAACGCCTGTGGGACATAGACATCCGCCACGTGTTGAGCGGACGCCGAGACCGTTTTTCAATATAACATCCAGTGTTTAATATCAATAGGAAGTTGCAGTACGATATACAGCAATTGAAACAGTTGCTGGGATCTGCCCATGGCAATGCCCGCTTTGATATTCGAATTGGAGACGCCATTGGAAGAACGTGTTGCAAGACTCGAGGTGAACGTCGAACACATCCAGAAGGATGTTTCCGACATGAAAATCGACATTCGGCGCCTCGGCGAGAAGATTGACGCTGTCGACCAGAAACTCACCGCCAAAATCGACGCGGTAGATCAGAAGCTTTCCGCCAAGATCGACTCGCTGGATCAGAAGCTGACCGGCAGGATAGACAGCGTGAAGGATTCGGTGACCTCCCTCGCGATCAACATCGAAAAGCAATTTGCAAACATTGAAAAGGCTTTTGGCGCGTTGCATACCGCCCGGGCCTTCGACCGTGTGTGGTGGTTACTCATGTCGGCGGCACTTCTCGGGCTCATGGCCCGGGCATTCAAATGCATTTAACCGTCGAAGCACTGCCGCATCGAAGCGGCAGTGCCGCGCGCCCTGTAAAGTTTGTCGACCCTCGCACCCGGGCTTACCATTGTGCTTTTCACGGTCAACGAAACATGGCCACAAAGCGTGTAAGTAACGCAGCCAAGCCAGACAAGTTGCGCGTTAGCGAAACCGTGGCTGTATCCACCCTTTGGCAATGCCCGCACACCGCGAAAGCCTGCTTTGTGTTGGCCCATGGCGCCGGTGCCGGCATGACCCACGCGTCTATGGAGTCATTCGCAACCGCACTCGCCGCACGCGACATCGGGACGTTGAGATTCCAGTTTCCTTACATGGAACGCGGATCCAAGCGGCCCGATCCGCCGAAGCTGTGCCATGCGACTATTCGCGCCGCCGTGGACCACGCGCGCCAGCTAACCGACCTCCCCTTGGTC
>JAXDQF010000192.1:0-3101 GCA_034668025.1 Gammaproteobacteria bacterium
CCCTTGTTGCGTGCCGCCGCGCCATGCGAGGCGATGCAATACCGGCAACCATTGGATGCGCTGATCGCGACGTACAGCATTTCCTTCACCAGCGGATCGATCGTTCCCGGTCCCATGACCTCCTTGATGTTCGCCCAAATGCGGCGCAGGGAGGCAGGATCGTGCGCAAGTACCTTCCAGAAGTTGTTGACCCAGTCCGTCTTCCGTGTGGCCATGATGTCGTCGTAGACGGCACGAACTTCCGGGGACGCGTCTTTGTATTCAATGGGGTTGCGTTTAGCGCTCATTTCGGTCTGGCCTCCACCGCTATCTCAAACAGTGAGAATGATGGCCCCGGTGGTCGAGCGCGACTCCAGGGCGGTGTGCGCCACCGCCGCCTGACTCAGCGGCAACCGCAAGCCGATTCTGGGCGTCAACACGCCTGCCAACACCATCTTGAACGTCTCCTCGGCCATCGCATCACGGGCCGATCGTTCGCGCAGGTAGTGAAACACAGTCGGCCGTACGATCGCGTTGGAACGAGCCGCCAGCCGCGAAATGGCGAAGGGCGGAACCGGTCCGGACGACTGTCCGAAGTTGACCAGGGTGCCGAAGTAGCCCAGGCACTCCAGTGACCCGTTGAAGGTGTCGGCTCCTACAGAATCGTACACAACGTCGACGCCACGCCCGTGCGTGAACGAGGCGACACGCTCCACGAAATTCTCGCTGCGATATAGAATGACCTCGTTGGCGCCGCAACCGCGTGCGATCTTCGCTTTCTCGAGCGAGCCCACAGTTGCGATGACCCGTGCGCCCAGATGTTTGGCCCAATGGACGAGTGACTGACCCACACCGCCGGCGGCTGCATGGATGAGGATGGTCTCCTCGGGAAGCACTCTGCGCGTGTGCCGCAATAACATGCACGCGGTCAGACCCTTAACTGCGAGACTCGCCGCCGCCTCGTCGCTGATTGCATCCGGCAGGCGAAAGGCGAGTGCGGCGGGCAACACGCGCGCCTCTGAGTAGGCGCCGTACCCTTGATCGACGTAGCAGATGCGGTCGCCGGGAATGAACGCAGTTACATCGGGTCCAACACGCTCAACGACGCCTGCGGCCTCGATACCGGGAATGCCTGGCAGCGTCAGAGTCTTGTAACTCCCGGTCCGCACATAGGTGTCGTGAAAATTGACGCCAATGGCGGTGTGACGAACGAGCAGCTCTCCGGGACCCGGATCCCCGACCTCGACCTCTTCCCACAGCAACTTCTCAGGGCCGCCGTACTCGCGCAGAACAATCGCTCGTGTCATGAAAGGACTCTTATCCAGTTGAACGGATCAGGCGCCCGACGCTCCTGAATGGCCAGCAGCGACTCGCGCAGGCGGCTGGCGAGCACGTTGGTCTGCTTCGGTTTGTACAGGTTGTCGGAATCGGCGAGGGCCGAGATCGGCATGATAATGGCCGCGGTACCGCACGCGAAAATCTCGCTGCAGCGGCCCGTGCTGATCTGCGTCAACAGCTCTTCGATATCCATGATTCGCTCATGGACAGTGTGGCCCAGGTGCCGGGCCAACCGGATCAGTGAATCCCGGGTAACGCCCGGCAGGATGGCGGTATCGAGCTCGGGGGTATGCAACTCGCCGTCAATGACGGCGAAGAAATTCATCCCCGACAACTCCTGGATATATCGATGCGAGGCCGCATCGAGCCACAGCGCCACCGCATGCCCGCCCGCAACCGCAGCAGTTGACCCTCGAAGTGACGCCGCATAGTTCGCAGCAGTCTTCGCGGCGCCAACTCCACCAACAGCGGCTCTGACATCGCGCCGCTCAATAGCGACGGACGGAGTGCCGGACGCATACGACTCCACCGGGTTGGCAATCACCATGAAGCGAAACGTGGTTGAGTTGCGCAGCAGGTAGCCGCTTTCGGTGCCAAACAGGAACGGGCGCAGGTACAACGACTGCCCGGAGCTCGCCGGAATGAATTCGGCGCAGGCGCGGGTAACCGCTTCCAGGCCTTCGAAGAACAGTTGCTCGGGGACTGCAGGCATGGCCAACCGTTGCGCCGAGCGCTCCATCCTGCGGAAGTTCTCGTCCGGCCTGAACAGGTTGGGTTTCGATTGTCCGACCCGGTACGCCTTCAGGCCCTCGAACACCAGCTCTGCGTACTGCAGCGCGCGCGCGCCGGGCAATATCTGAATGGGCCCATAGGGCAGCAACTGTCCCGGGCCCCAGGCCTGGTCGCGCCATTCAGCACTGAACATGACCGGCGCATTGACGGCACCGAATCCCAGTTTTTCGGGCAGTACAAACTGTTTGATCGCCGCGGCAACCTCGGGGGCGAGCGTCATCTACTTTCTCAAGTACGCGTCAGTGCCGGCCAGCCAATCCTGCCGCGGCGGATTGAAGACATCGACATCGAGGGTGTCTTCCAGCGCCACCGCACGATGCGGCACGTTCGACGGAATCACAACGACCTCGCCGGCACGAACGGTGATCTCGTCGGCGCCGTCCGCGCCAAACCAGAAGTGCAGTGCGCCTGAGAGAATGTAGGTCAGCTGCTCGTTCTCATGCTTGTGCAGGGGAACGTCATCGCCCTTCTTGAAGTACACGTGCGCAATCATCATGCGATCGGTTGAGATGAGCTTGCGCGACATCCCGCCTTTGAGGGGCTCGGCAGACATGTCCTTCCAGACAAAATGTTGTACGCCGCCGGCGGCGGTCGTGGTGGGGGAATTCTTCTCAGGCATCGTATTCTCTCAATCAGGGAGTGATGGCAATCACCCGGGCCGGAAACCCACTGCCGCTCTCGGGCTTGGGAAAGCTCACCATGACCAGTCCACCGGACTCGGGAACCTGGTCGAGGTTGGCCAGCATCTCAATCTGGTAGTGGTTCGTCCCGAGCACATAGGATTCGAGAGAATAATCGTCTTTGGTCGTCGCCACACCGGGATCTGTATCCGTGGTCTCGTGGCCGGAGGCGGCAATGTGTCGATCTTCGTACAGTAGTTTCAATACTGCCATGCTCCAGCCGGGGTAGTGCGCGACGCCCTGGGTGTCCTTGTTTTGCATGCGGGCATCGTCGGGCCAGCGTTTCGACCAGTCGGTCCGCATGGCCACGAA
>JAXDQF010000193.1:0-28604 GCA_034668025.1 Gammaproteobacteria bacterium
AATGCCGCCACAAAATGACCTGTGGCTGGGCGGCCGTGAGGGCCGTGACCTGCGCGTCGATGGGCAGCGAGATCCATGTACCGGCTGAGCCGGGCACAGGTGCCCCCAAGTGAAGCGCGAAGCAGGCCGCTGAACCGAGCATGTCTGGAACGTGCGAGGTTCAGTGAGTCGTACACTCAAGAATGTCTATGCGTTGGTGGCCAAGCTGATGGGGGTGAAGCCATTGCCCAATGAGGGAAGTCCTGCAGCCACAGCTGCAATGCTCAAATGGTAGCGTTACCATTGCCTGCATGAAAACCCTCGCCGCTGCGCGCCTCGCCCTGTTCGCCCTGGCAGCCGTCATAGGCACCCCAAAGGCCCACGCCGAAGACGGCTACGATCTGTGGCTCCGCTACCGCCCCGTGGCAAGCGATACCGTTCGAGCTCACTACCGCCAGGCTGCCAGCGAAATCGTCGGACGGCCCGCTCGGGGCGGCTCGGGCGGCAGACCTTCCCAGCTCGCAACGCTGGACATCGCCCAAGCCGAACTGTCCCGCGGCCTGACCGGCCTGCTGGGCGCACCCGAGCCCATCAAAACCCAACCCACTCAAAACGGCAGTGTCATTTTGGGTACACCGCAATCGTCCCCCCTGGTCGCCGGGCTGGGGTTGCCCCTCGACCGACTGGGCCCCGAGGGCTACCTGATCCGCAGCCTGCCCTATGCGGGTCACCAGGTGACCGTCATCGCCGCCAACAGCGATGTTGGCGTGTTATACGGCACCTTCCACTTTCTGAGGCTGATCCAGACACAACGGTCGCTCGACCGGCTCGACATCAGCGCAGCTCCCCGAGTCCAACATCGGATTCTGAATCACTGGGACAACCTCGATCGATCGGTCGAGCGCGGGTTTGCCGGCCAATCCATCTGGGACTGGCACAAGTTGCCCGATTTCCTCGATCCCCGCTACACCGACTACGCCCGGGCGTGCGCCTCACTGGGAATCAACGGAACCGTTCCGATCAATGTCAACCCGAGCCCCATCGGCCTGACCGCCCCCTACCTGCGAAAGTACGCGGCCCTGGCCGATGTGTTCAGGCCGTATGGACTGCGCATCTATCTGACGGCGCGTTTCAGCGCGCCGCTCGAAACCGGCGGGCTGAAAACCGCCGACCCGCTCGATCCCGCCGTGCGCGCCTGGTGGAAGGCCAAGGCGGACGAGATCTACGCGCTCATCCCCGACTTCGGCGGCTTCCTGGTCAAAGCCAACTCCGAAGGCCAGCCCGGGCCCCAGGACTACCACCGTACCCACGCCGAAGGTGCCAACATGCTCGCGGACGCTGTGGCACTCCATGGCGGCATCATCATGTGGCGCGCATTCGTGTACTCACAAGACGAGCCACAGGACCGGGCCAAGCAGGCCTATTCGGAATTTATACCGCTGGACGGCCAGTTCCGGGACAACGTCGTGCTGCAGGTCAAAAACGGCGCCATCGATTTTCAGCCGCGCGAGCCCTTCCACCCGTTATTCGGCGCAACGCCTCACACACCGCTGATGTTGGAAGTCCAGGTCACCAAGGAGTATCTCGGCTTTGCAACTCATCTGGTGTACCTGGGACCGTTGTTTGAGGAAACCCTGCGCTCGGACACCTTCGCCAAAGGACCGGGCTCTACGGTCGCCAGGGTCATCGATGGCTCCCTGTTCGGCTACCACACCACCGGCATGGCGGGCGTGTCCAACATCGGCTCCGATCGGGATTGGACCGGGTCACACTTCGATCAGGCGAACTGGTACGCATTCGGGCGTATGGCCTGGGATCCGCTGCTCGCCTCGCGCGACATCGCCGAGGACTGGGTGAAGATGACATTTTCCACCGACCCGGCGTTTGTCGAGCCGGTGGTTAACATGATGATGGGATCACGCGAGGCCGCGGTGGACTACATGACACCTCTGGGACTGCATCATCAGATGGCGCGCAGCAGCCACTATGGTCCGGGACCGTGGGTTAGCGGAGGGCCGCGGGCCGACTGGACGTCAACCTATTACAATCGCGCCGACGCACAGGGAATTGGGTTCGACAGGACGGCCACAGGCAGTGATGCGGTATCCCAATACGCAAAGCAGGTTGCCAGCCGTTTCGCAGATCTCAAACAAACACCGCAGCAGTACCTCCTCTGGTTCCATCACGTTCCCTGGGACTACCGCTTGGCCGCAGGGCATACGCTGTGGGACGAGTTGGTCATGCATTATTCGAGCGGCGTGCAAACAGTGACCGATATGCGAAAGACGTGGGCGGGCCTCGATCAATACGTCGATGCCGAACGCTACGCGCAAATAAGCGCCTTTCTCGCGATTCAGGAAAGAGAAGCCAAGTGGTGGCGGGACGCCAGCATCGCCTACTTCCAAACCTTCTCGCACCGACCGTTACCTGCCGGATACGCGCCTCCTGAGCACGATCTGCAGTATTACGAGTCTCTGTGCTTCCCCTACGCCCCCGGCAGCGCCGCCCGACCCTCAGCTACTTGCAACTGAGCCGTCACCAATCCCACATCCCCCCATCCTCGAGCCGCGCAATCGGCAATTGCTTCGGTGAGTAGGGAAACCGCTCCGCCAGCTTCTCATCGATAGTGACGCCATGCCCTGCACTCTCCCCGCAGTGCAAGCGCCCCTCGCGCAAAACATAGTCATGCGGAAACACCGCGAGCGTCTCCTGGGAGTGATGCATGTATTCCTGGATCCCGAAGTTGGGGACCCAGGTATCGAAATGCAGTGCCGCGCCCATACAGACCGGCGACAAGTCGGTCGCCCCATGAAAGCCGGTGCGCACCTGGTGAAGCGCTGCGAAGTCCGCCAGGCGTCGCACGTGAGTAATCCCGCCTGCGTGCACAAGGGTCGTCCTGATGAAATCGATCAGTTGCGCTTCAATGAGATGCTTGCAATCCCAGATGGAATTGAAGACCTCGCCCACCGCAAGCGGTGTGACCGAATGTTGGCGAATCAGCTCGAAGGAGCGCTGGTTCTCCGCCGGTGTCGCATCCTCCAGCCAGAACAGACGATAGGGCTCCAGGTCCCGAGCGAGCCGCGCCGCCTCGATCGGCGTCAACCGGTGATGAACGTCATGTAACAGCTCGACGTCCGCTCCATGATCGGCGCGCAGCCGTTCGAATAACTCGGGCACTGTCCTGAGGTATTTCGGCGTCGACCAGACCGTTTCCAAAGGCAACGCGCTCTCAGCAGGCTCATACGGTTTGTCGCCAACCGCCACGCCGTAGGTTTTCCGCAGTCCGGGGACGCCTGTTTGCGCCCGTACCGCCTTGTAGCCCTGCTCAATGTACCGGCCAACCTGATCGGTCGTTTCCGCGAGGTCGCGCCCGTTGGCATGACAGTAAACCAACGCCCCCTCACGAGACCGCCCACCCAGCAGCTGATACAGCGGCAACCCCGCCAGTTTCCCCAGTACATCCCACAAAGCAACGTCCACAGCCGCGATCGCCGTCATCGTGACGGGTCCGCGCCGCCAGTACGCCCCGCGATATAGAAATTGCCAGATGTCCTCAATCTGCCCGGCATCTCGACCGATCAACACGGGAATGACGTGCTCGGTCAGATACGCGGCCACGGCCAACTCACGGCCATTGAGCGTGGCGTCGCCGAGGCCGACGACGCCGGCGCGGGTCTCGATTCGCAAGGTCACGAAGTTGCGACCCGGACAGGTCACGATCACCCGGGCGGCCACGATCTGCCGATCGCGCCGCGAGCCCTCAACCCTGACCGCTGTTTCGACTGCGCTCACGCTGCGGCTGTTTCAGAACTTCCCGTGGACGCCCAGCAGAATCTGGTAGCCCGGGTTGTACAACGAGTTTGTAGCGTTGGAGAACTGCTGTGTGCCCCGCTGCTTCTCATCCGTAATGTTGATGGCATTCAGGGTGAGTGCCGGCGACGTCGGTAGAGAGGCAAACGTGTAGCTTGCCGACATGTCCAGCTGTCCGTACGAATCAGTAAACAGCTCGGCGAGCGGAATGCCCTGCTGGTTGAATCCGGCAGCAATCTGCGCCGCACTCCACACGTACGAGAAGCGGATCGAGGCGTTGTACTTCTCGAAGTAGACGGTGGCGTTGTAAGTATTCGGCGAGACACCGAAAGCCTGCGCCGGAAGGCCCGCCCCTTCCGAGGTCTGCTTGATGTGCGTCCAGTTCACCGAGTAGCCGAATCCATCCAGCGGCGCCCACAGGCGGCCGAGCGGCTGCACCCAGGTTGCTTCCACTCCCTGGATCTTCAGCTGGCCGCTGGCATTGACCTGCTTCTGGACATTGACGGTCGCCGCGGCCTCGCCGCCCCTGCCATTGATTCCCGCCTGCTGCGTCGGTGTCAGCGTTGCAAACGGTATCCCCAGTGAATCGAACGGCACGGTGGTGACTCCGTTTACCGTGAATCCCGTGATTTTCTTCTGGAACAGGTCGAGACCTACATAGCCTTCCGCCCCGGTGTACCACTCACCGCCGAGATCGAGGTTTTTCGATATATAGGGAGCGAGGCTCGGGTTGCCGGTGTTGGCATTCGCGGCCGACGTATCGGTGAAGGTCGTCGCGGGCAACATGGAGCTGGGATTGGGACGAGTCAGCGATTTCGAGGCGGAGAACCGCACGACCACGTTTTGCAGCGCGTTGTAAGTCAGGTTCAGCGAGGGCAGCGCCTTGTCGTAGTCGGTGATCAGATTCTCCCAGACCCCCTGCTGCACGATGCCGCCCAGGATGTACGGACCGGACACGGTCTGGATCGTCTTGACGTAGCGCACACCCACATTGCCGTGGAAATCGCGCCCGAAAAGACTTTGAACGGTATTCAGCGAGACGTATCCGCCCCAGGTCTTCTCGCGGATGCCGCCGCTCGAGGCACCGGTCGCGGCGCCCTGTGCAAGGGGGGACGAGCCGAGGAACGAGCCATAGTTGGAATCCGCGAACAGGCGATTCGTGTCCACCTGGATGAAGCCGCCCGGCCCAGGCGTGATGTAGGACGCAAGCGCCGACTGTGGAATCAACGACCCGGGGCCGCCGGTACACGCTGGTTGCGGTGCCGGAGCCGGGGCAAACACCCCGTTGCCGCCGCAGACCGCTTCCTGCCAGGCAAGGCTGTTATCCGTCGCCACGATGGTGCGCTGTACGTCATCGAACGCGCCACCCGCCTTCACGTTGAGCTCGTCCTTGCCGAATTTCACATCGAGATGAGCGCCCTTCGCCGACGTGTCGCGATGCTCGTTCTGGATGTTGACGCGCCCACCGGTCCAGGTCCAGCCGGAATTCGGGTCGTTCAGGTTGATATTCGCATTGCTCGTCGATGGGATCTGGCCGTTCGTGTAGTTGGCGGTGACACCCTGGCCCAGCGGCGTGTTGATCAGCACCGTCGGGGACTCGTCCTGGAACCAGCTGCGGTTCATGTTGACCTGGCCGTCAACCGCCAACAGCGAGTTCGGCTCCCAGTGAACACCGGGGTTGACGTTGAGAAATTGCACGTTCTCCGTGTACGGGCGATCCTCGAGGAAGTACTGGGCATTCGCAAACGTCGCCGAGGTCACGACGTTGTTGGCGTCCACCTGCTCGTTCAACGGAATCATGGCTCCGTTGCGGCCCACGAGATTCATGTCCAGGCGGTTGAAGTTGCGGGTGGCCTTGGCGAGCATCGTGTCCAGGTACAGGTGCAACTGGTCCGACGGGCGATATTCCGCCGAGATGATCTCGGCCACGCGGTTACGCGTTCCGTCGATGTAGACAGGACGACCGAGGCGCGGGATGAGGGCGTTGCTGATTTGATTCAGCGTGAGCCCCGGGTTGTGCGCGAGCAGGAACGCTGCATCGATAGGCGTACCGGCGGTAAGGCCGTTGCCGACTCCCGCAGGTACTGAGCCGATGCCGCCGCTCGCCGCTGAGGTTCCCGGGAAAGACCAGCCGTTGCCGCCCGTCGTATTGCAAGATGGCGCCGCACCGGCTATTTGCGCCGGCGTCGGCGGAGTCACCCCGCAAAGGCCGTAAGTCACGTTCGGATTGGTCCATCCAACTGTCTCGTAGCCTGTGGTCGTCGAATTCTGCTGGACAGCGGCGATACCCGCGAGGATGCCGAAAGTATCGTTCGTCCAACTGGCCATCACGGCGCCGCGGGGACTTTTGTTTTTCCCGACCTCGCTGTACTGGCCCTGCAGCTGGTATGTGACGTGGGTGCCAGGATTGTCGAACGGCCGCGCCGAGCGCATGTTGACAATGCCGGCGGCGCCGCCCTCGAGCATGTCGGCCGAGGGGGTCTTGTAGACATCGAGACGGGTGAAGAGCTCGGTGGGAAACAGGTCGAGATCGACTTCCCGGTTCTGATTCGCGTCGGTCAGGCGGCCGTTCGAGGCCACCGCAATATCCGCGTTGTTGAGGAGGACTTTGGTGAAGCTGGTTCCCAGACCGCGAATCGACACGTTCACGCCGTCACCATTGACGTCGCGCGTGAGCTGAACTCCGGGTATGCGCTGCAGCGACTCTGCGATGTTCAGGTCAGGAAACTTGCCGATGTCCTCGGCAAACACGGAGTCGGAGAAGGTGATGGATTCACGCTTGGCGTTGGTCGCGTCCTCCAGGCTCTTGCGGTAGCCGGTAACGACGACTTCCTGAAGCTCGGGCGGCTCCGCGGTCGCAGTCTGCCGCGGCCCAGTGTCAGCAGGCGTATCCGCAGCCCGGGCGAGTGCCGCACCGGCACCCACGAGTAATCCTAAGCAAGCGCCTACGAGACCCATTGTCCCGCGCGCACACGATGTTCCCTTGTTCACGACAGTTCCCCCTCGATTTGAACGATCAGCCATGTGCCGAGCATCAATCCGCGCTCACGGGGGTCGCGAGTCCCCATGACAGGAGTTATGATAGCGCTACCAAATTCACGAACGCAACAGTCCGTTACACTGCGAGCAGTGGAGACCGCGGCCGGGGCAGTCGGCTATCGGTGCCGAACGCAGGCGCGCGTGGCGGATTTGATACAGGGGGGTTCATGACAATCAGGCAACCAGCCGGCGTATTTCTGGCAGTCACAGCGTTGTTTTCATTGACTGCGAGCGGGCGGAACGCCCCGCTCTACCAGGACGCTGCGGCGCCGGTCGAGCAGCGGCTGGATGACCTGCTCGGGCGGATGACACTCGACGAAAAAATCGTACAGCTCACCACTGTCTGGGTTCGCAAGCAGGCGATTTACACCCCCGCGGGCGACTTCGATCCGGCCAAGGCACACCAGGTGTTTCCTTCGGGAATCGGACACATGGCGCGGCCCAGCGACCTGCGTGGCACCGGTAATCCGTTCGAGCAGCCGTATCGCGATGCCAGACAGACTGTCGCGCTCGTGAATGCGATTCAACACTACGCAATGAAAGAGACCCGATTGGGCATCCCCGTACTGTTTCACGAGGAGGGTCTCCACGGTTATGCCGCCCGGGATGCCACCAGTTTTCCCCAGGCTATTGCGCTTGCCAGCTCCTGGGATCCTGATCTGTTGACTCGCGTGTTTGCTGTCGCCGGTCGGGAAATCCGCGCGCGCGGCGTGCAAATGGTCCTGGCCCCCGTAGTGGACGTCGCGCGTGACCCCCGCTGGGGACGGATCGAGGAGACCTACGGTGAAGACCCCTATCTCGTGGGCCAACTCGGAATCGCCGCCGTGCGCGGCTTTCAGGGCGATGCGTTGCCACTGGGCCCCGGAAAGGTGTTTGCCACGCTCAAGCACATGACCGGTCACGGGCAACCGGAGAGCGGCACCAACGTGGGACCGGCGAATATTTCAGAGCGGACGTTGCGTGAAGTTTTCTTCCCGCCCTTTGCCGCAGCCATTCATTCATCGCATGCACTGAATGTCATGGCTTCCTACAACGAGATCGACGGAATTCCCTCGCACGCCAACTACTGGCTGCTGCACGACATCCTGCGCGGCGAAATGGGGTTCACGGGCGCCGTTGTCAGCGATTACGAAGGGATCGAGCAGCTCCAGTCGCTGCACCATGTGGAGCCCGACTTTCTCCACGCCGCCGTGCGGGCGATGCATGCGGGAGTGGATTTCGACCTGCCGGACGGCGCCGCGTATGCAAAATTACCGGAGGCGCTGGCCGCGGGGCTCGTTACACAGCAGCAGATTGATACTGCCGTGCGGCGGATGTTGCGCATGAAATTTCTGGCCGGGTTGTTCGAGAACCCTTACGCGGACGCGAAGACCGCGCAGACCCTCACCAACAATACGGAAGCACGCACGCTTGCTGCCCAGGCAGCGCGAAAAACAACTGTGCTTCTGAAGAACGACGGCACCCTGCCGCTGCGCGCGGCGAACATGAAAACACTCGCCGTCATCGGTCCCAATGCCGCGAAGGTGGATCTGGGGGGCTACTCCAATGTACCGGCGCACACGGTCAACATCCTGGATGGGATCGAGGCAAAAGTCGGCAACCGTGTCCACGTCGTCACCGCCGAGGGCGTGCGGATTACCGACAAAGGCGATTGGTATTCGGACGACGTCAAACTTGCCGATCGGGACGCCAATCTCGCGAGGATCCAGCAAGCGGTCAAAGTCGCGAAGGACGCGGACGAGATCGTGCTCGTCATCGGCGGCAACAGCGCGACCAGCCGTGAGGGTTGGGACAAAGCGACCCATCTGGGCGACCGGGCCGACCTCGGCCTGATCGCGCAACAGAATGAGCTGGCGCAGGCGATGTTTGCATTGGGCAAACCTGTTGTAGTCCTGCTGATCAATGGCGCGCCGCTGTCCATTCCCGAGGTGGCGCAGAAAGCCAACGCGCTGCTGGAAGGTTGGTATCCCGGCCAGGAAGGCGGCGCCGCACTCGCCGACATTCTATTCGGCGATGCCAATCCGGGCGGCAAGCTGCCGCTGACCATTGCGCGCTCGAGCGCGCAGCTGCCGATGTTCTACAACCAGAAGCCGAGCGCCCATCGCGGCTACCTGTTTGATTCCGCGGAGCCCCTGTTTCCCTTCGGCTTCGGGCTCTCCTACACCACGTTCGAGATCAGCCCCCCGCATCTATCTGCGGCGCACATCAAAGCCGATCAGTCGGTCACCGTTTCGGTCGATGTGCGCAACACCGGCAAGGTCGCGGGCGATGAGGTCGTACAACTCTATCTGCACGACGTCGTGAGCTCAGTCACGCGGCCGGTCAAAGAGTTGAAGGGATTCCGGCGCGTGACGCTCGCGCCGGGTGAATCCACTACGGTCCAGTTCACCCTGGACCGCGAGGCTTTTGCCCTGTGGAATCAGCAGATGCAGCGGGTCGTGGAGCCGGGTGCATTCGAGATCATGGTCGGACCGAATTCGGTCGACCTCAAAACCACGACACTGGAGGTTACTTCGTGACGCCGACGCGCCGCAGGCGCCCTGCCGCGGCGCAGCCGGCAAAAACCGCGCTTTTTGCGGGGGCGCCCAGCCCGGCGTATTGGGACCCGGGCTCCGCGCGGACGCGCCGCAGGCGCCTCGCACCGGCGCAGCCGGCAAAAACCGCGCTTTTTGCCGGCGTATTAGGACCCGGGCTCCGCGCGGCCAGTGCCGCACCAATTAAGAAGGGGTCAATTTCGCGATCCCGCCCATGTACGAAATCAGCGCCTGCGGCACGTTCACCGAGCCGTCGGCGTTCTGATAGTTCTCCAGTACTGCCACGAGCGTGCGGCCGACCGCGAGGCCCGAGCCGTTCAGCGTATGCACGGCTTCCGGTTTTTTCGTGTCCGGATTGCGCCACCGGGCTTCCATGCGACGTGCCTGAAACGCCTCTACGTTGCTGCACGAAGAGATCTCGCGGTACTGACCCTGGGCGGGTAACCAGGCCTCGAGGTCGTACGTCTTGGAGACGTTGCGCCCTATGTCACCGGCGCTGAGCGCGACGGTCCGAAATGGAATCTCGAGTCGCTTCAACACCGTCTCCGCGTTGGAAGTCAGTTCCTCCAACGCAGCATAGGAATCCGCAGGCCGCACGATGTGCACCAGCTCCACCTTGTCAAACTGGTGGTTGCGGATCATCCCCCGCGTATCACGGCCCGCGGCCCCCGCTTCCGAGCGGAACGACGGCGTGTGGCAAACAAACTTCAGCGGCAGCTCCTCGGCTGCGAGGATCTGCTCGCGTACGAGGTTGGTGACCGGCACTTCGGCGGTCGGGATGAGATAGAAATTCTGCTCCCCCTTCACCGCGAACAGGTCTTCGGCAAACTTCGGCAGCTGTCCGGTTCCATACAGCGCCTGGGGCTGCACGAGATACGGAACGTAGACCTCCGTGTAACCGTGCTCGCGCGTGTGCAGATCCAACATGAACTGCGCCAGGGCGCGATGCAGTCGCGCAATCTGGGATTTCATGACCACGAAGCGCGCCCCTGACATCCGGGCCGCGGCCTCGAAGTCCAGTCCTTTCAACTGCTCGCCGATGACAATGTGGTCCTTGGGCTCGAAATCAAACTCGCGCGGCTGTCCCCAACGCCGGACCTCCACGTTCGCTTTCTCATCCGCGCCATCGGGCACGGAGTCGTGCAGCAGGTTCGGCAAACCCATCTGCCACTGCTCCTGCTCCGCCTGCACAGCCGCGAGGGCTTGCTCGGCGTTAGACAGATCCGCCAAAAGCGCTTCGCCCTTCGCGATCAACGCAGACGCATCCTCGCCCTTTCCCTTGGCCATTCCGACGGCCTTCGCGCTTGCGTTGCGCTCGGAGCGCAGGCGATCCACCTCGATTTGAAAGGGCTTGCGCTTCTCTTCGAGCGCGCGCCATGCCTCGACATCGAGGGTGAGACCCCGTCGCGCCATATTGCGCGCGACGGCTTCGGGATCTGAACGCAGCAGCTTGGGATCAATCACGGTCTGTACTTCCGCTAAGTGATTCGGCCCAGCGCAACGCCGAGCACGGTTCCAACGAGACAGGCGGCAACGCTGATCACCACGTTCAGCGTTGCGCCTGTGTAGTTTCCATTCATGGCCATCGTCACCGTCTCCAATGAAAAACTGGAGAAGGTGGTAAATCCGCCCATGACACCGACCATCAGCAGGGCGCGCAGGTCATGGCGCGGGTCCGGACGTGCCACGAGCAGGACATACAGAATCCCGATCAAAAAACAGCCGAGGATGTTGACCAGCACCGTACCGATGGGAAACTGCCAACCGGTCGCGGTCTGGATGCTCGATGCCATGAGGTAGCGGGCGATGCTGCCAAACGCACCGCCGATCGCCACCAACAGGATCATATTCATCCGCCACCCTCGTTTTTAGGCGCTGCCTTCCCCCGCATGCGGGCCAAAGCTTCCCCTATCTTCAGCTCGAGGCCGCGCGGCACCGGGCGATAGTAACGTCGGTCAGGCATTTCGTCCGGCAGATACCGCTCACCCACGGCGTAGGCATCGGGCTCATCGTGGGCATAGCGATAGTCGCGCCCGTAGCCCATGCTTTTCATCAACTTGGTGGAGGCACTGCGGAAGCGCAAAGGGACCTCCAGGGTCCCGAACTGCTCCACGTCCGCCATTGCCTCGGCCATCGCCACATACACGGCGTTGCTCTTCGGCACGCATGCGAGATACACCACCGCGTTGGCAATCGCGAGCTCGCCCTCGGGGCTCCCGAGCCGGTCGTAAGCCTCCCACGCATCGAGCGTCAGGGCAAACGCCCGTGGGTCTGCCAGCCCGATATCCTCCATGGCCATTCGAACGACCCGCCGCGCGACATACAAAGGATCGCAGCCCCCGTCCAGCATCCGGCAGAACCAATAGAGCGCCGCATCTGGATCGCTGCCACGAACCGCCTTGTGCAGCGCCGAGATCTGGTCATAAAACTGATCGCCACCCTTGTCGAACCGGCGTCGGGTGCCGCTCGCGACTTCCTGAGCGATGGGCACTGTCAACAGACGCGCGTCGGCCGAGGCTTCAGCCAGGCTGGCGGCAAGCTCCAACATGTTCAATGCTCGGCGCCCGTCGCCGTCGGCCGCCCGAGCAATCATTTCCAACGCTTCCGGATCAGCGGTGATGTGTTCCTTGCCGAGACCTCGTTCTTCGTCGGCGAGCGCAGTGCGCAGGAGTGACGCAATATCGTCGACAGTCAACGACCGCAACACATACACGCGCGCCCGTGACAACAACGCGCTGACGACCTCAAACGATGGGTTCTCCGTTGTCGCACCCACAAAAATCAAGGTACCGTCCTCGAGAAACGGCAGAAAAGTGTCCTGCTGCGTCTTGTTGAAGCGGTGAACCTCATCGAGGAACAGCAGTGTTGGTTTACCGCTGACGTCGCGGGCAGCCCGGGCGGACTCGACCGCCGCGCGGATATCCTTCACTCCCGCCATGACAGCGGACAGCGCAATGAAATGGGCATCGGCACGCTGCGCAATGAGACGCGCGAGGGTTGTCTTCCCGGTGCCCGGCGGACCCCACAGAATCAGGGAATGCAGCTGCCCGCCTTCGATCGCCTGTCGTAACGGCTTCCCGGGTCCCAACACCTGGGCCTGACCGACAAACTCATCGAGCGAGCGCGGACGCATGCGGTCGGCAAGCGGCCGCAGAGGCTCCCGGCCGCGCGCGGCGTTCATTTTTTGGGCGTTCCGATCACATCCACACCCTTGGGAGGCGTGAAGCTGACTTCCTCCGGCGTCACCTTGCCGTTGCGCTCGACATGATCAAACATGACTGTGGCCGTCTGCCCCAGCTTGTCTTCCAGGATCATGCGCTTGAGATCCTTGCCATCAAAACCCATGAGCGCGTGCCGGAAATCCGCCTCGTTGCCATGCGGCTCGACCAGCACCCAATCCAGCCCGTCGCGCTTGGGCGCAGACGTGATTGTGAAGTTCTTGCGCACATCGACAGTCCCGGACAACAACATCGCGGGGGTTGCAGACAGTGCCGCATCCGCCGGCTTCACCGTAACCTGCTGCAGATCGCGGTCGAGAAACCACAGGTTGCGTCCGTCAGCGACCATCAATTGGCCGGAATTGGCGCCGCTGCTATCGTCTGTTTTTTGGGGGTGAATCTCCCAACTGAATTTGCCGGGACGGGACACGATCAACGTCCCTGTGGACCGGTCGATCTCCTTGCCGTGCGCATCGGCAAGTGTCTGGAGGAAAGTCGCGCGCAGCGTCTTCATGTCATCGAGATAGCTGTCGAGCGGGGTTGCGGCCGCGAAAGCGGCAGGCACCACCGCGACCGCCGCGAGGATGGCCAGGAGGAACTTCATCATTGCGGAATCATCCTCCCGGCGGAGCCGGCACGAGCACTTCGCGGGCCCCGTTGGATTGCAACGGCCCCACCAGGCCAGCATTCTCCATTGCCTCGAGCAGACGCGCCGCGCGGTTATATCCGATCTTCAAACGTCGCTGGACGTACGAAATGGACGGCTTGCGCTCCGTCGTGACAATCTTGACGGCCTCATCGTACAACTCATCGGCCTCAGGGTCCGCGACCGCCCCACCCTCGCCTTCCTCCGCCGGGAAACCCGGTATGGGTGTCTTCGGTCCGGACAGAACCTCTTCTATGTAGTCCGGCGGTGTCGACTTCTTGAGCACTTCGACGACCCGGTGCACTTCGGCATCGGAAACAAAGGCACCGTGACATCGGGTCGGCATGGAAGTGCCGGACGGCAGGTAAAGCATGTCACCGTGACCCAGCAGCGTCTCGGCACCCATCTGATCCAGAATGGTGCGCGAGTCCACCTTGGCGGACACCTGGAATGCGATACGGCACGGAATGTTCGCCTTGATCAAGCCCGTAATGACGTCCACCGACGGACGTTGGGTTGCCAGGACCAGGTGGATTCCCGAAGCACGCGCCTTCTGTGCGAGTCGTGCAATCAGCTCTTCCACCTTTTTGCCGACAATCATCATCAGATCGGCGAGCTCGTCGATCACCACCACGATGTACGGCAGCGGTATGAGGTTCGGGATGGTGCTCTGATCGAACGTCGGATCGTTGGAAGCCAGCATCGTCATCACCGGATCGCGAATCGGCTTGCCTGAGTCGTTGGCTTCCTTCACCTTCTTGTTGAAGCCGCCAATGTTGCGGACGCCTAGCGCCGCCATGAGCTGGTAGCGGCGCTCCATCTCCGCAACCGACCAGCGCAGTGCATTCGCTGCCTGCTTCATGTCGGTGACCACCGGTGCCAGCAGATGCGGAATCCCCTCGTAGACCGACAGCTCCAGCATCTTCGGGTCGATCATGATCAACCGCACTTGCTCGGCGGTGGACTTGTAGAGCAGGGACAGGATCATCGCGTTGATACCGACCGACTTGCCGGACCCGGTGGTACCCGCAATGAGCAAATGCGGCATGCGCGCCAGGTCAGCCACCATGGGCTGCCCGCCGATATCCTTTCCGAGTGCGAGCGCTATCGGCGAGTTTGTCTCGTCGTAGGCCTTGGAGCGCAGGATCTCGCCCAGCGTCACCATCTCGCGCTTCTCGTTCGCGATTTCCAGGCCCATCACGCTCTTGCCGGGGATGACCTCGACCACGCGCACACTGAGGACTGAAAGCGCGCGTGCCAGATCCTTCTGCAGGCTCGTGATCTGGCTCGCCTTCACACCCGGCGCCGGACGCAGCTCAAAGCGCGTGACGACCGGTCCGGGCTGCACCGCAACCACTTCAGCCTCGATGCCGAAGTCCTTGAGCTTCATCTCCACCAGGCGCGACAGAGCCTCCAGCGCTTCAGCGGAATAAGCCGGCTCATGCGGCGGCGGGTCATCGAGCAGGCTCAGCGGCGGCAGCTCGTTCGGCCTCACGGCCTCGAACAGCTGGACCTGGCGCTCCTTCTCGACGCGCTCACTTTTCTCGACGCCCGGTGAGGGCTTTTCGATCTTCGGCGGCTCGCGGGTCGCGGCCTTTTTCTGTTCGGTTTTTGCTGCTTCCTTGCGCGCCTGCTTGCGCTCGCGGCCCACGGCTACGTCTTTGGCCGTTGACGAGCGGTTCCGCAGCCAGGAAATGCCATCCCAGACGGCAGCCCCCACGCGATCCATCACGGTGAACCAGGAAACGTGGAATGCGATGGACAAGCCTGCCATCCACGCCGCAATCATCAGCAGCGTGGCGCCGAGAAATCCCAAGCTATCCCGCAGCCCACCGCCAACGGAGCTGCCGAGCGCCCCACCGGCACTCTGTGGCATGTTTCCGGGGAACCAATGCAAGCTCGTCAGCCCGCAGCTCGTAATCAGCACGAGCACAAATCCCGCGATGCGCACCGCGGTATTGATCCGGGAGGACTCCGTCTGGCCGCGCCTGAACAGCATCCAACACGCCGCTCCCAGCATGACCGGGAACAGGTAGGCCGGTCGGCCAAACAGGAAAAAGAACATGCCGGCCAGGTACGCGCCCACCGGCCCGATCCGGTTGTGGACCTCGGTGGAATCGGTGGTCGAGAAGAAGCCGCGGTCGCTGGGGCTATAAGTCACCAGAGCGACGAACAGCACCAGGGCCACCACACCCATTGCAATGATGGCGCTCTCGCGCAAGCCACGGGTGACAGCCTGAGAAAATCCTGAGTTGCGCGCTTGCGCGGAAGGTGACGCCAATCCCCACGGCTCCATTATGAAAAAAACGACCGACAGCCATTATAGTGCCTATGGCATCCCCCTATGGGAGCACAGCAGGGTAATTGACAGCCTTGCTACCATAGGCCACGTGAATCAATGAGATAGACTTTCCATGACGGCACGGCATCATAAACTGATCATCATCGGCTCCGGGCCGGCTGGATACAGCGCGGCCGTGTACGCGGCTCGCGCCAATCGCTCTCCTCTGCTCATTACCGGCGTCGAGCAAGGGGGTCAGCTGATGACCACCACCGAGGTCGACAATTGGCCCGGCGACGTCGAGGGTCTGCAGGGCCCTGCCCTGATGGAGCGCATGCGCCTTCATGCCGAACGATTCTCCACCCAGATCGTCAATGATCATGTGCAGTCCGTCGACCTGTCCTCCCGGCCCATCAGGCTCAGAGGGGACACCCACAGCTACACCTGCGACGCCCTGATCATCGCGACGGGCGCGGCCGCGAAGTACCTGGGGCTGCCTTCCGAGGAGAAGTTCCGGGGTCGCGGTGTTTCGGCCTGCGCCACCTGCGATGGATTCTTTTTCCGGGGCCAGTCGGTTGCGGTCACCGGCGGCGGCAATACCGCCGTCGAGGAAGCGTTGTACCTGTCACATATTGCGAAGCATGTCACCCTGATTCACCGCAGGGATCGGCTGCGTGCCGAGAAAATCCTGCAGGACCGGCTGTTGCGCGAAGTCGAGAGCGGAAAAGTGTCCGTCGTCTGGAATCACACGGTCAATGAAGTGTTGGGCGATCAGCACGGCGTCAACGGAGTGCGGCTGCGTTCAGTTGAGGGAAATACGCACCGTGATCTGCAGGTCACGGGCCTGTTCATCGCCATCGGGCACACACCCAACACCGGCATTTTCACCGGCCAGTTGGACATGCGTGACGGCTACATCAAGATCAAGAGCGGTCTGGACGGCGACGCCACCGCGACCAGTGTTCCAGGCGTGTTTGCCGCGGGCGACGTAGCAGACCACGTGTACAGGCAGGCCATCACTTCAGCCGGCGCCGGCTGCATGGCGGCTCTCGATGCTGACAAGTATCTGGAGATGCTCGACGTTCGTAAAGGATGATGAAGAGCGCTGTTCATAAGAGCATCGATGAGCTCAATACGCGCGAATGGAATGCGCTCGGCGGCGACCGCAACCCGTTTCTACGTTACGAATTCTTTGCAGCTCTCGAGCACACCGGCTGCGTAGGCAGCGAGACCGGCTGGATTCCCTGCTATTTCACGTTGAAAGACAACAAGGGACTGGCGGCGGCGGTGCCGGCCTTCCGCAAGACCCACTCCTACGGCGAGTTCGTATTCGACTTCGCCTGGGCACAAGCCTACTCACGCTTCGGCAGCCGCTACTATCCCAAGCTGACTGTTGCAGTGCCGTTTACACCGGCGACCGGCCCCCGACTCCTGGTGCGCGCGGATCTCGACCGGCCGGCACTCGCGAAACGGTTGTTGACCGACATCGAGGCCTACACCACCAGTCATTCACTGTCGTCAGTGCATGCGCTGTTTCTCGATGAGCCGGCACACCTGGCATGTGAGCAGGCCGGCTGGCTGATCCGCCGGGATTGTCAGTTTCACTGGACCAACCACGAGTACGCCAGCTTCGACGCCTATCTCGAAACCTTCACTGCCGACAAGCGCAAAAAGGCCAGGCGGGAGCGGCGCCGCGTAGCGGAGGCCGGCATCGTTTTCGAGACGCGCCTGGGCCCGGAGTTGGATGAGCGCACGCTCGACCAGGTGTATGCATTTCATCGCGACACCTTTCTTCGTCACGGGCACGAACCGTATTTGACCCGAGCGTTCTTCAGCGAAGCAGTGCGCACGATGGGCGACGCGCTGATGGTGAAGCTCGCTGTGCGAAACGGCACGCCCGTTGCTGCGGCCATTTTTTTCTGGTCGCAGGACGCTTTGTTCGGCCGCTACTGGGGCTCATCGAGCGACTACAACAGCCTGCACTTCGAGGCCTGCTACCACCAGGGAATCGAATTTTGCATCGAACATGGCGTGGCGCGGTTCGAGCCGGGGACGCAAGGCGAGCACAAGGTCAGCCGAGGATTCGAGCCCACGCTCACCTGGTCTGCCCACTACATTGTCAATCGACGCTTCCGTGATGCCATCGAAGATTATCTCGCGCGCGAGGGTGCTTCGGTTGATGCTTACACCGAAGAGGTTCAAGCACACGTACCGTACAAACAGCCGCCGGCCGGCGAGGACAGCGCGTGAAATCCATCACGTGGCTCTCGCCACAGGACGCGCCCGATTGTTTTCCTCCCGCTGATCAAGCGCTGGACGAGCCCGCGGGACTCCTTGCAGCAGGCGGCGATCTGTCCCCCGCCCGGCTGCTAGCTGCATACCAACGCGGCATTTTCCCGTGGTATTCGCCCGGGCAACCGGTGTTGTGGTGGTCACCGGATCCGCGTGCTGTATTGTTTCCCGAAGAATTCCGGTGCACGCGCAGCCTCGGCAAGACGCTGCGCAACGGTGGATTCTCGGTCGAGTTGGATCGTGACTTCACAGCCGTCATCGATTGCTGTGCCGCCCCGAGGGCCCAGAGCCTGGGCACCTGGATTACAACTGAAATGCGAAACGCCTACATCCAGTTGCACCGCCTCGAATACGCTCACAGCATCGAGGTGTATCGCAATGACGTGTTGGTGGGCGGTCTGTACGGAGTGAGACTGGGAAGCGTCTTTTTCGGTGAATCCATGTTCAGCAAGGAGCGTGATGCGTCGAAGGTCGCGCTCGCTCACCTCGTAGACATCTGCACCCGCAATGGAATCGCCGTGATCGATTGCCAGTTGCCGACCCGTCACCTGGAGAGCCTGGGCAGTCGGGCCATTGCGCGGGCCCAGTTCCAATCTTTATTGCGCGAGCACATTGAGGTCGCGCCACGGCCTCTCGTCTATTAGAAAAATGGCTGTCGGCCATTTTTCGGACATTGCTTCGTCGCCCGCCAGCAAAAAGCGCGGTTTTTGCCGGCTGCTCATGCGCGTCGTGCGCCCGAGAGGGGCGCACCTGGGCGAGCCATTTTTCCGCCCGGTTACCACGGAAATTGCATTGCCCTCCCCGTTTATGCAGAATTCGCGCCCCCTCGAGTCGTAAAAGGCCGTATGTCGAAAGAAGACGCATTGCAGATGGAAGGCGAGGTCGTGGAGACCCTGCCGAACACGACGTTCCGCGTGAAGCTCAAGAACGGTCACGTGGTGACCGCGCATATCTCGGGAAAAATGCGGAAAAACTATATCCGCATTCTGACCGGCGATGCCGTGACCGTGGAAATGACCCCGTACGATCTGACCAAAGGTCGGATCATTTATCGCGGGCGTTGACCGCGTTTGTCGCCGCCGCCCGCCCCGCCTCGTCACCTGGAACCTAGCCCGAAATCGGCCCGGGCGCCGAAGGCGCATTCGCCGGAAGCAGCCGGCAAAAACCGCGCTTTTTGCGGGGGCGCCCAGCCCGGCGGCATAGAACCCGGGCTCCGCGCGGCCAGTGCCGCGCCAATTAAACAGTGACTTCGGGTAACTGGTTCGGAGTGCTTTCCAGCTTCAGCTTCGTGCCGTCCTCGCTTACCGAGACGACAACGGAGCCACCACCCACCAGCTTGCCGAACAACAGCTCCTCGGCCAGCGGACGCTTGATGAACTCCTGGATGAGCCGCGCCATCGGGCGTGCACCCATCTTCGGATCGTAGCCCTTTTCGGCCACCCAGCGTCGTGCAGCGTCGTCGAGCGTAATGTTCACGCCCTTGGCCTCGAGCTGCATTTCCACTTCGACAATCAGCTTGTCCACTACCCGCTCGATGGTGAGCGGATCGAGTGAGGCGAACTGAATCACCGCATCCAGGCGGTTGCGGAATTCCGGTGTGAAAATCCGCTTGATCGCTTCCATGCCGTCGCTGGTGTTGTCCGCGTTGGTGAAGCCGATGGCCGGACGGCTCATTTCCTGCGCTCCCGCATTGGTGGTCATCACAATGATCACGTGCCGGAAATCCGCCTTGCGGCCGTTATTGTCCGTCAACGTGCCGTGATCCATGACCTGGAGGAGCAGGTTGAACACATCCGGGTGAGCCTTCTCGACCTCATCGAGCAGCAGAACGCAATGCGGATGCTTCGTGATGGCCTCAGTCAGCAACCCGCCCTGGTCGAAACCGACATAGCCCGGGGGCGCGCCGATCAACCGCGACACCGTGTGCCGCTCCATGTACTCCGACATGTCGAAGCGCAGGAACTCCACACCCATCGCAATAGCCAGCTGCCGCGTGACCTCGGTCTTACCGACACCGGTGGGACCCGCAAACAGGAAGCTGCCCACCGGCTTGCGCTGATCGCCCAAGCCCGAGCGCGCCATCTTGATGGACGCCGCGAGCGATTCGATCGCCTTGTCCTGGCCGAAGATCACCAGTTTGAGATTGCGCTCCAGGTTGCGGAGCACTTCCCGGTCGGAAGTCGAGACACTCTTCGGGGGAATGCGGGCCATGCGGGCCACGATGTCCTCGATGTGCCGTACTTCAACCACCGGCTCACGCTCGGCAATCGGCTTCAGGCGCTGGCGGGCACCGGCCTCGTCAACGACATCGATTGCCTTGTCCGGCAAGTGACGCTCATTGATGTGTCGGGCAGCGAGCTCCGCTGCGGCCTTCAACGCATCGTTCGCATAGGTAATGCCGTGATGCTCTTCGAAGCGCGGCTTCAGACCCATGAGGATCTCTACAGTCTCCGCAACTGAAGGCTCGACGACATCGATCTTCTGAAAGCGCCGTGCCAAAGCATGGTCTTTCTCGAAGATGCCCCGGTATTCCTGGTACGTGGTGGAGCCGATGCAGCGGATCTCACCGTTGGTCAGCACCGGCTTGATCAGGTTGGACGCATCCATGACACCGCCCGAAGCGGCGCCTGCGCCAATGACAGTGTGAATCTCGTCGATGAAGAGAATCGCGCCGGGCTGCTTCTTCAGCTCGGTGATCACGCCTTTGAGGCGCTTCTCGAAATCGCCGCGATATTTCGTTCCCGCAATCAGCGCACCCATGTCGAGCGCATAGATCGTGCAGTCGGAGAGCACCTCCGGCACCTTGCCCTCGATGATCAGGCGGGCCAGGCCTTCCGCGATCGCGGTTTTGCCCACGCCGGCTTCACCGACGTACAGCGGGTTGTTCTTGCGCCGCCGGCAGAGGATCTCGATGGTGCGCTCGACTTCCAGTTTGCGCCCGATCAACGGATCGATGCGCCCATCCTGGGCCATGCGATTCAGATTGCTGGTGTATTTCTCGAGCGCGCTGCCGCCTTCCGGATCGCGCTCGGCATCTGACTGGGGGTCTTCTTTGTCCGTGGTCTTCTCCTCGGCAATTTTCGACAGGCCGTGGGAGATGTAGTTGACGACATCGAGTCGTGTCACATGCTGACGGTTCAGCAGGAACACGGCGTGGCTTTGCTTCTCGCTGAAAATCGCGACCAGCACGTTCGCGACGCCAACTTCCTTCTTACCACTCGACTGTACGTGGAATACCGCTCGTTGCAACACGCGCTGGAAACCCAACGTCGGCTGCACCTCGCGTTCCTCGCCTTCCTCCAGCCGGGGCGTGGATTGATCGATGTGTTCTTTGAGTTCCTGCTTCAACTTCCCCAGGTCCGCGCCGCACGCGCGCAGGATCTCGCGCACTTTCGGCGTGTCCAGGATTGCCAGCAACAGATGCTCGACAGTCAGGTACTCGTGACGTGCCTCGCGTGCCTGGTGAAAGGCATCGTTGAGACAATATTCAAGCTCGTTAGACAGCACTTTCGTCAATCCTCCTGCCAATCACCATGCACGGCGCAGCCGGCAAAAACCACGCTTTTTGCCGGCGGTCCACGGAGCCGGTCTCCGCGCGAACTTTTTCGCGCCCATAAAACTAGTTCGCGCCCATAAACTCATGCTTCTTCCAATGTGCACATCAGCGGATGCTGGTGATCCCGCGCGTACGTGGTCACCTGCGCCACCTTAGTTTCTGCAATCTCGTATGTGAAGACCCCGCACACGCCCTTTCCCTTGGTATGGACCTCGAGCATGATGCGTGTGGCCGTGGGCCTGTTCAGGCTGAAGAACTTTTCCAGAACATCCACCACAAACTCCATTGGGGTGTAATCGTCGTTCAGCAAGACGACCTGATAGAGCGGTGGCTGTTTGACTTGCGGCCGCGACTCTTCGACGACTACGCCGGTGTCGGGACGTGCAGGATGCGGATCGGGCATTACGTCTTTATATGGGTCGCCAAACGGCAACACAAGCCTGTGATGAATGGTCGTAGTTTGCTCAACAGAAACAATTGCTTGAGAGCGTGCTCAACAGCCCCGTATGATTGCCGCGGCGATGCTGTAAGGCTGCATCGCGGCGCCGATGTTTGCAACCGTCCGCACGTACTGTGTGAACGGTGGTCTCAATAGCCGCCCCCCTGAGGGCCCGATAGGACTCGTCCAGCTCATGAATGCCGCTTCCTGGCTCGAAGGACTGCCCCCGCCGGACAAATGGCGCGCGCTCGTGCTGTCGCACGGGCCTCGCATTGCCACCTGGGTTCTGGCATTTGCGCTTGCGGTGCAGGCGGCCGTCATCGTGACGAACCTGGCAGGCTCGAGTCATCCGCCAAAAGTAGCACCCGCACCCATCGTTCAGGCGTCACGGAGCCAGAGCGTGGACGTGGCGGCGATTACCAGCGCCCGCCTCTTTGGCGAGCCGCCCGTGGCACGGCCGGCCCAGGATGCCGCCAACGTCCAGCAAAGCAACCTGCCGCTGGTGCTGGTTGGAATCATCGCCGCCGACGACCCGCAGGACGGCCTCGCGATCCTGGGTGAGAACGCCGCCGGCGCGAAAGTGTATGCCGTTGGAGACAACATTCCCGGAGGCGCGAAGCTGCACCAGGTTCTCCCCGACAAGGTGATCATCGACCGCAACGGTGTGCTGGAGTCATTGATGCTGCCGCACGCCCTGCAACCCGGTGCCGCGCCACCTTCGAGCGCCGCATTGCAAACAGAAGCACCCATAATGGACCGGATGAGGAAACTCATCACCGAGGATCCGGGTCTCATGGCTGACATCATGCGACCGCAGCCGGTGTTCGCGCAGGGTAAGCAGAAAGGCTACCGCGTGTACCCGGGGCGCAATCGCCAGGCGTTTACGCGGCTGGGATTGCGGCCAGGGGATCTCGTCATGGCGATCAATGGAACCCCACTGGATGACCCAGCTCGCGGACAGGAAATCTTTCGCACTCTCGGTTCCTCCAGTGAGGCACACATCACAGTCATGCGTAGCGGCCAGCAGCAGGATCTGACATTGAACATAGCGCAGGTCGCACAGGAAGCCGAAGGAATGGCCGGTGCCCAGGGCGCGCCTCCGTCGGATCAGGCGCAACCGCCGCCGCCGGCCGAGCAACCTGATACATCGCAGTAGCGCCGGCTCGCCGGCTTCGGGGGAATCTCTAGTGAAGTGTTTTCGTCTTATGGTCCGCTGCGCGCCGCTGCTGGTCGCGATGATTTCCATCGCGTCGGCCCAGCAGTCGTCGGGGCGCATCACGCCGAATTTCAAGGATGCGGACATCACGCAGATCACGGAAGCGGTTGCGGCCGCGACCGGCAAGGCTTTCATCATCGACCCGCGCGTGCGCGCCCAGGTGACGATGATTGCGTCCACGCCCATGTCGCCCGCGGCGTTCTACCAGACCTATCTCGCGATCCTGCAGGTCCACGGTTTCATTGCGGTGCCCGCCGGCGATGTCATCAAGATTCTGCCTGACGCCAATGCGCGCCAGATCCCGGGGCTCGACCTGCCCGACCATGTCAGCTCGAGCTCCGATGAGATCGTGACCCAGGTCATCGATGTCAAGAATGTGAGTGCGGCGCAGCTCGTGCCCGTACTGCGTCCGCTGATCCCACAGTACGGCCAGCTCGCCGCCTACCCTGCTTCCAACATCCTGATCATCTCGGATCGCGCCAACAACGTTAACCGCATCATCCGCATCATCCGCCGCATCGACCAGGTGGGTGACCAGGATGTTGAAGTGATACCGCTGCAGAACGCCTCGTCCGCGGAAATCGTGCGCGTCATCAATTCGCTGTACCAGGGTCAGCAGGCGGCCGAGGGTGGCCAGCCCATCAAGGTCGTGGCCGATGATCGATCCAACAGTGTGTTGGTCGGTGGCGACCAGTCGCAGCGGCTGCGCATCCGCGCCCTGATAGCCCATCTCGACACTCCCCTGGAGGCTGGCGGCGACACGCAAGTGCGCTATCTGCGTTACGCCGACGCGGAGAAGATCGCGCCGAAGCTCAAGGAGCAGATTACAGGCGTCGCTCAGGCTTCGGCGACGGGCGGTGCCGGCGCGGCGGGTGCGGGCGCCTCGCCGCTGGCACAGGCTGAGAAGAGCGCCATGGTCTGGGCGGACACCCAGAACAACGCGCTGGTCATCACCGCACCGCCGAAGATCATGCGTGCGGTCATGAGCATTCTCGACAAGCTCGACATCCGCCGGCCGCAGGTGCTGGTGGAGGCGCTCATCGTCGAGGTCAACACCGACAAGACAGCAGCGTTCGGCGTAAACTGGGCGGAGTTCAGCAAGGGTAACGGCACGGTTCCTGCCGCGTCGTTCGTGAGCCCCGTGAATGGCTCGTCCATCGTCGATCTGGCGAACAGCGTGGCCGGCCTGGCCGCCGGCACAGCCACATCGGCCAGTCTGCCAACCGGCGCGACAATCGCGGTCGGCCGCCTCGCCGCCGGTGGCCTGAATTTCGCGGCCATGATCAGCGCGATTCGCGGCGATTCGGACAGCAACGTAATCTCCACGCCGTCCACCATGACATTGGACAATCAGGAAGCCGAGATCAAGGTCGCGGACGAGGTGCCCTTCATCACGGGCTCGTTCACGAACACGGGCTCGGGCAACGTGGGCTCGGTGAACCCCTTCCAGACCGTGCAGCGCGAGGAAGTGGGCACCATTTTGAAAGTGACGCCGCAGATCGCCGCCGAAGGTCATGAGGTCGTGATGAAGATCTCAATTGAAAGCTCCAGCGTTCTGCCGGTTTCGTCCTCGAGCGTGGATATCACGACATCGAAGCGGACCATCACGACGAACGTGCTGATCGACGATGGTGGAATAGTAGTGTTGGGAGGCTTGATATCGAATAACCACAACAGCACGCAAACGAAAGTGCCCATACTCGGCAGCATCCCCCTGCTGGGCAACCTCTTCAAGACCCGCTCGGCGGAGGGTAAGAAGACCAACCTGATGATCTTCATCCGGCCGAAGATCCTGAGAGATGCCAACCAGGCAGCCCTCCAGACGGACTCCAAGTACAACTACATGCTCAATGAGGAGATGAAATACAACAAGGGCGAGCTGGACGTACCGATACTGCCGCGGTCAGTCCAAAAACCACTGCTTCCGCCGGCACCTGCCATCCCGCCGCCGGGTTCTTCGCCTGCCGCGGCCGCCTCGCCGGAGGAGAAGGCACGGGCAGCGAGGGAGCAGGAAGAATATGACGCCGCAGTGGTTAAAAAACTGCAGCGAGCGACCAAGCCTGGCTCGGTAACACCGCCGGTAGTCCCGCTGCCGCAGCCGCCTGCGGGCAGTGTTGCTACGCCGCCAGCCGGTGCTACAACTCACCCCGACGGCGAGCCGCCGTATGCGACAGAGCCGCCGGGGGTACTGATGCCACCGTCAGCGCCGCAACCCACTACACCCCCTGAGGGAGGCAAGCCGTGAACGACGCGGCAGTCGCTGACGCCCCGGCAACTCCGGTTGATCGGCGGCCTGCATTTGCCTTCGCCAAACGCCATGGCGTACTGGTTAAGCGCGTTGTAGATGGTGTAGCGGAATGCGTATGCCGTGAGAATGCTACGCCGCTCGCGATAGCCGAGGTGCGGCGCTACATGCGGGTGCCGCTGACACTGGAGCGGGTGCCCGAAGCGGAATTCGACAACCTGCTGCGACTCGCCTATGAAGGCGGTTCCTACACGATGCAGGCTGTTGAAGGGCTCGACGAGGCCACGGACCTTGCGCACCTCGCGCAGGATCTGCCTGAGAACGTCGATCTTCTCGACAGCGATGACGACGCGCCCATCATCCGGCTGATCAACGCCGTGCTGACACAGGCCGTCAGAGAGAACGCGTCCGACATACACGTCGAGCCGTTTGAGAATCGCCTCGTCGTGCGCTTTCGTGTCGACGGAATATTGCGTGAGGTGTTGCAGTCCAAGCGTGCCGTAGCGCCGCTGGTTGTCTCGCGTCTCAAAGTCATGTCGAAGCTCGACATCGCCGAGAAGCGCCTGCCCCAGGACGGTCGCATCAGCTTGAGGATTGCAGGTCGAGCAGTCGATATCCGTGTTTCTACCATTCCGTCGGGTCACGGCGAGCGAGTGGTGCTGCGTATTCTGGATAAGCAGGCCGGCCGCCTGGACCTGGGCGCGCTCGGCATGGTCCCCGATATTGAGGCACTGATCGACGAGCTGATCCACAAGCCGCACGGCATTCTGCTCGTCACGGGTCCCACCGGCTCGGGCAAGACGACGACCCTCTATGCGGGCCTCGAGCGTCTGAACGACAACACGCGCAACATCATGACGGTCGAGGACCCGATCGAGTACTACATCGACGGTATCGGCCAGACCCAAGTTAACAGCAAGGTCGAGATGACCTTTGCGCGCGGCCTGCGCGCCATCCTGCGCCAGGACCCTGACGTGGTGATGGTCGGAGAAATTCGTGACCTGGAGACGGCGCAGATCGCTGTCCAGGCAAGCTTGACAGGTCACATGGTGCTGTCGACTCTGCATACCAACACCGCCGCGGGCGCCCTGACCCGCTTGCGCGATATGGGTATCGAGCCCTTCCTCCTTTCATCCAGCCTGGTCGGAGTGCTCGCGCAACGCCTCGTACGCGTGCTCAGCCCTGACAGTAAACAGCCTTTTCAGGCGGGCGAGTATGAGCGGCGGCTGCTCAACCTTCGTCCCGAAGACCCCTCGCCCATCCTGTATCGGCCCGGGCGGGACGGTGGCAGCGGTTATCGCGGCCGGTCAGGTATTTACGAGCTGATTGTCGTTGACGATCAGATGCGTACGATGATCCACGACGGAGCCAGCGAGCAGGAGCTGGAAAAATACGCTCGAAACACCACACCTTCGATTCGCGACGATGGTCGGGCGAAAGTACTCCGTGGTGAAACAACGATTGAGGAAGTGTTGAGGGTGACGCGCGAGGATTGAGTACAATCGGACTCACGCTCGACGCGCCTCCGGATCACTGGTTTTCATGGGTGCATTTGAATACACAGCTCTCGATAACGGCGGCAGGGAACGCAAGGGCATCCTAGAGGGCGACACGCCCCGGCACATTCGCCAGCTACTGCGCGAGAAACAGCTTCTTCCAGTCACCGTCAACGAGGTGGCGCAGAAGGAATCGAAGCGCCAGCGTTCTTTCTCCCTTGCACGACGTGTCTCCACTGCCGACCTGTCGCTGTTTACGCGCCAGTTGGCTACGTTGGTGCGCGCGGGACTGCCGCTCGAAGAATCCCTGTTGGCGGTGTCACAGCAAACGGAGAAGGCGCGAGTTCAGAGCATCATCCTGGGCGTGCGCGCGAAGGTGATGGAAGGCCATCCGCTCGCGGACGGCCTGGCGGACTTTCCGCGCGTGTTTCCGGAAATCTATCGCTCGACCGTCGCGGCGGGTGAGCAGTCGGGCAAGCTCGACGGCATCCTCGAGCGCCTGGCGGACTACACCGAAGGACGCGAGCTGATCCGGCAAAAGATTCTCGCGGCCATGCTGTATCCGATCGTGTTGTCGGTGATGTGTTTTGCGATCGTTTGCGGCCTGATGGTGTACGTGGTGCCGAAAGTGGTGGCGGTGTTTGAGTCCGCCAAGGGCAAGCTTCCCCTCATCACCCAGATGCTCATCGCCACCAGCGATTTCATTCGCAACTACGGCATCTACATTCTGATCCTCGCAATCGCGGGCGCCTTCCTGTTCCGCCGCTGGCTGAAGAACCCCGCCAATCTGCGCACCTGGCACCGCGCCCAATTGCGAATGCCCATGGTTGGCAAACTGTCACGAGGGTTTAACACAGCGCGGTTCACACGGACCTTCAGCATCCTGTCGGCCAGCTCCGTCCCCGTGCTGGAGGCCCTGCGGATCTCCGGTGAAGTGGTGACGAACCTGCCCATGCGCGATGCCGTGGCCGAAGCCGCCGCGCGCGTACGTGAAGGAGGGGCCATTGGTCGCTCGCTCGGCGTCAGCAAGCTATTCCCTCCCATGACCATCCACCTGATCTCCAGCGGCGAGTCCAGCGGTGAGCTGGAAAGCATGCTCGAACGTGCCGCGATCGCGCAGGAACGCGAGCTGGACGGGCTTCTGGCGGGCATGGTGGGACTGCTGGGCCCCATGCTCATCGTAGGCATGGGTGGTTTCGTGATGGGCATCGTCTTCGCGATGCTGCTGCCCATCTTCGAGATGAACAACCTCATCAAGTGAACTGAACCGTTGCGGTCGGCAGGCGATTTGTTTTAACTTCGCGCCGTCTTTGCCGGACACGGTGTCCCGCATGAGCGAGAAACCCGAATCAGACGAATTCGAGGAAGAGGAAGCCGACGAGCCGCTCGTCGGAGATTCCGATATTGACCTCGACCAAGTCACCAAAGAGCTCGACATGGCCAAACGTCGAGGTCAGAAGGTGGGCGATCCCGCGTGGCGCCGACTCGAGCGGTTGCTCGAGGACAAGCGCACCGCCGAGCTCACCAGTGACTTCGAGGACTACGACATTGGGCTGGATGACGAGGACGAAGAGTCTTCGTAAGCCGTAGGCGCCTCGAGCCCTATTGAAACCGCGGCCGTACGCGGCTGGAGCCCAACAGGTGGCGCCACAGCAAAGTAGCGGCATGCTCGCGCTCACCCGCCATCAGGCGGTCCAGGATCGCCACGTGCTCGCTGCAGGACACCCGCATCCGTTCGGGCCCGAAGACCGCGATATAGCTGAAGAAGCGCCGCAGGCGGTTCTGGTGAATCACCGCCTGCTCCAGAAAGCGATTGCGGGAGCAGCTCGCCACGAACTCGTGGAATTCGGCAT
>JAXDQF010000194.1:0-17074 GCA_034668025.1 Gammaproteobacteria bacterium
CGTCTCAGCTCGGGCCTCGCCAAACTGTCGGCATACAACTTCCCAGTTACGCTCAATGCCGCCACGCGCGAGTATTTCCAAGCACAGGCCAGGCTGTCTTCTGCGGCTGTGGCCGCCGACATCCAAAAGGTGCTTGAAAGCCCTCCGGATGAAGCTGCCGCGCAAAGACTGTGGAATCTCGATGCAGCATGGAACGGAATGCTGCGCACGACATGTGTACCTACCGAGATCAACGGCGGACATGCCGTCAACGCACTGCCGCAGCACGTCAGTGCCAATGTCAACTGTCGTGTGTTGCCGGGCGTCGCGATGGAGGATGTACGCCGAAAGTTGGTCGAAATTCTGGCGGACAGCAAGATATCAGTCACGCCATCCGGGCTGCCCGGAATGCAGTCGCCGCCGCCTCCTTTTTCACAGGCAGTCCTGGGTCCTGTGCGTCAGGTTGCAGAGAGAGTCTGGCCCGGTGTCGTCGTGGTCCCCACGATGTCCACTGTTGCAACCGATGGTTTTCTGCTCGATTCTGTCGGAGTTTCCACCTATGGATTGTCGGGTCTGTTTCATGACGCCGAAGGGCCCCACATTCATGGCTCGAATGAACGCGTCCGGGTCGCTTCGCTGATGAATGCGCGCCGGTTTCTGTTCGAGGTCGTGAAACTCTATGCGAATGAAACCTGAGTGCGGCGCTCAGGCGTGGCACAGCGGCGATAACGGCGGCTTGATCTTCGAAAGGCAATGGCTCAATATCAAATCAGTATGGTAGCGCTATCATATTTATAGACTGTTATCAGGGGGGGATTTCCGTGAGCTACGTTCCGCGCCATCACCTGCCACACGGGCAGTTTGACCCCAATCTATGCTAACCCTGAGCAGAGTGTGTCTCCTCCTGGTCCTGACATCCGGGTCGAGTTTGTTCGCCGCCGATATTGCGATGCGAGTGAACGACAAGGCCTACCTCGACACTCGCGGTTTCAGCGTGTTTCTCTATGACAGCACGTACCATCCTGTTTTCGTAGACCAAAAAAACACCGCCATGGAAATGATTCTCCACGGCCAGCGTATTGCCACTAACGGCGACGTGCGCCTCATGCCAACACCCGAGCAGTGGGACCTGGTGGCAACCCTCAACGGGCGCCGGGCCGATGAGGCCAACAACCGGCTCACTGCCAACCTCGCTTTTCCTACCTTTAATTTCAGCTACACGCTGGAAGTCGCTGCGGAACCCGGCGGCGTGAAGATAAGCGTCAATCTCGACGAGCCGCTACCTCAGAAACTGTCCGGACGGGCAGGCTTCAACTTGGAGTTCCTGCCATCGATCTACATGGGCAAGGCTTACCTGGTGGACGGCACGAAAGCCGGCATCTTCCCCCGAACACCCAACGATCCGATGATCAGTGTGTCGCCGCTGCCAGATGAGCCAAAAAAGGCGTACTACCTGGAAGATTGGGAGAAGGCCAAGGGATACACAGAGCCGCTGCCGTTCGCGCAGGGCAGGAGCATCACCTTGGGGGTCGACGACGCGCTGGCCCGGATCAACGTTAAGTCGGATACGGCCGATCTCATGCTGTTCGATGGACGCGACCGCGCGCAGAACGGCTGGTTCGTTTTACGTTCGCTCATCCCTTCGGGCAGGACGACCGGCGCTATCGTGTGGCACATCAGACCGGATGTGATTCCGAACTGGACGCGACCGCCGATGATCGCGCACAGCCAGGTCGGATATCCGCCGGATTTCTCGAAGGTGGCGGTCCTGGAGCTCGACCCGAGATACAACGGCCCGAAGACAGCTAAAGTGCTTCGCCTTACGGAGGATGGATCTTACAAGCAGGTGTTCGAGGGTTCGATCACGCCTTCCACGCCGTGGCTGCGTTACGTCTATTCGAAATTCGACTTCACTGCGGTCAAGGACCCCGGCCTCTATGTCATCGAGTACGCGGATCAGCGTACGGCGCCTTTCCCCATCTCGAAAGACGCTTACGCTAACATCTGGCAGGACAGTCTGGACCATCATCTTGCGGAGCAGATGGATCACGTCTCCGTCCGCGAAGGCTACCGCGTGTGGCATGGAGCTTCGCACCTGGATGATGGCCGTCTGGCGCCAGTGGTTGGTGAGCAATTCGACGGCTGGAATCAGGCTACGGCAACCGACGGGAAGTACAAAGGCGGCGATCGTATTCCCGGAATGAACGTGGGCGGCTGGTACGATGCCGGCGACTTCGACCTCGAGGAGCCCGCACAACTCAGTGTGGTTCAGAGTCTCGCTCTTGCCTATCGCGAATTCAACATTGGGTACGATGAGCTTACGGTGGATGAAGTCGCGCGTGAGGTCCAGATGCACCGCCCTGACGGCGTGCCAGACACCGTGCAGCAGGTCAAACACGGCGCGCTGCTCATCCTCGCGCAGTTTCACAATATCGGCCACTCCATCCGCGGCACCCACGAACCCGATCTGCGTCAGTACACGCACCTGGGCGACGCCGCGTCGAAAACCGATGGCCGAGTCTACGACCCGAAGCTCGGCCCTAACGAAGTGAAGGGCGACTACTCCGGCAGGCCGGACGATCGCTGGATTTTCTCCACGACGAACCCGTATCTGCAGTGGAACGCTATCGCGGCGCTGGCTGCGGCTGCCGATGCGCTGAAAGGCTGGGATGATGCGTTAGCGAAAGACGCCCTCGATACCGCGATCAAAGCATGGAATGACGAGAAGGCTCATCCGACGCCGAATCCAGCACGCGACAGCTCAGGCGCATCGGTGCCGGGTGGCTCCTCCGGATCGGGTGTGCTGGCCGCCTCTCAAGGGGCGATGTCTGGCGCACAAGTTGGCGGCAAAGGGCGCTCGGGTACTCGGGCAGCACATAGCGCAACTGGCGTTGAAGCGCCTCCTCCCGACGCCTTCGGTCGGGGCGACTTTGAGGTCGGACAGGTCTGGACGGCAGCTCTGGAGCTGACCATTGCGACCCGTGGCGCTGAGCCCTACAAGTCGCGCTTGCAGGAGTTACTCCCTCAGATGATTACCCCGCAACAAATGAATCGCCATGGTTGGACTGCAGTCCGGGCATTGCCTTATCTGGACGCGAGCGCGAAAGATCAAATGCGCGAAGCGGTCAAGACCTACATGGCGACTGAAGATAAGCAGCTGGACTCCACGCCGTTCGGCGTCCCCCCGAGTCTGCGCACCTGGGGCGGGTCGGGCGCCGTGGTGGACATGGCCATCCGGATGTACTTCCTGCATAAAGCCTTTCCGGATCTCGTGAGCCCGGAATACACACTTCGTGCCGTCAACTACATTCTGGGCACGCACCCGGTATCCAGCACTTCGTATGTAGCTGGCGTCGGTACGGTCTCGAAGATAAAGACCTATAGCAACAACCGCGCCGACAACGCTTACATTCCGGGTGCCGTGATTCCAGGTTACATCATCATCAAGCCAGACTTTCCCGAGTGCATCGACGACTTCGGATTCCTCTGGTTCGAGGATGAAGCCGTCGTGGCGGGTTCGGCAAGTTGGGTCGTGGCCGGGAACGCCGCGGTCGCGATCACTCGGGAAATGAAGTAGGCCCATGCGCCCGCAGTTCGCAAACGATGCCGCGCAAACGATGCCGCGGATTGCCGGAGAATTGGCTACAAATGAAAAACGCCGGCGGCGTGCCTGCCTAGCATGACGGCCAAGAATCACTACGTTGTACTCGACGGCCTGCGGGGCGTTGCATCCCTTACGGTAGTGGCGTTCCACTTGTGCGAAACGTATTCACTGGGTGACCCCTTCGCACAGGTCATCAACCACGGCTATCTGGCTGTCGATTTTTTCTTCCTTCTGTCGGGATTCGTAATTGCCTATGCCTACGACGACCGTTGGACGTCGATGTCTCAATGGGGGTTTTATAAACGCCGCCTGATCCGGCTCCAACCCATGATCATCATGGGAAGCATCATCGGCGCGTTGTTGTTCTACTCTCAGGCCGGCCCGGAATTTTCTGCCATCGCTGCGACCCCGGTCTCAAAGCTGCTTCTGGTCATGCTGATTGGCTTCACATTGGTACCCGTCGGCAGCAATCTGGATATTCGTGGCTGGACCGAGATGTATCCACTCAACGGTCCAGCCTGGTCACTTTTCTTCGAGTACGTCGCCAATATTCTGTACGCGGTCGGATTTCGCAAGCTGTCGAATCGCGTGTTAGGTGTATTCGTGCTGCTGGCGGCGTGCTTTCTGGTGGAAGTGGCCGTCACGAGTCCGCGCAGTGGATTGATCGGCGGATGGTCTCTCGACCCACAGGAACTGCATATCGGCTTTGCCCGGGTGCTGTTTCCGTTTTTTGCCGGCATTCTGCTGATGCGCTCCGGCAGACACATTCACATCAGGCATACCTTCGCTATCTGCAGTCTCGTGCTGGTTTGCGCCCTTGCGCTGCCCCGATTCGGTGACCCGCAACATTTGTGGATCAACGGGGTGTACGAGTCCGTCTGCGTCATTCTCATATTTCCGCTGGTGGTCGCCATGGGGGCGGGCGAGCAGCAGGCCAACGGGGCGTCGATCCGGATCGCGCAGTTCTTCGGAGATCTCTCCTATCCTCTGTACATCACACATTATCCGCTGATTTACGTCTATACGAGTTGGGTTACGCGCGACAAGATACCTCTGGCCGTAGGGGCGCCAGTTGGTGCCCTGGTCCTCATCACGAGCATTGCCATTGCATACGCCAGTCTAAAGCTCTACGACATACCCGTGCGAAGGTGGCTGAACGGCCGGTCTTGAAGAGCGATGCGGTCGTACGTCAGCGACGGCGGTTTCCATTTAAGAGCCTGGCAGTGACCTGCTTTGGCATGCCTGCAAGGCATTTCACTTCCGAGTCCGGAGTGAGTTTGGCATACTCGTCCAACTGCGCCGTCCCGCAGCAGATATGAAGAAGACCAAAGACTCGGGGGCGGAACTCATATGACATAAAAAGATCGCTCCCTAGAGGAAGCGATACAGGGAGAGTCGGTTGAAGGATTTGCTACGTTGGACGATCGTTCTGGCAGCCATGATGCTGGCCTACGATGCGAATGCGGCTATCAACTCTTGGGCGCCCATAGGGCTGAACGGCGGGCGGGTCTTCAGGGTTGCCTACAATCCGTCCAACCCATCCATTGTCTACCTCTTGTCCCAGGGCGGATTTGCCCGCTCTACGGACGGTGGCGTGACATGGAAGCTGATCTACACGGATCTGCAGCAAGCCCCGTACGACATGGCCGTGGATCCGAGCAATCCCAACAACGTGTATGTGGTGTCGCAAACTGAGCCGTATTTCATGGCCAGCAGTGATGGCGGCAAGACGATGGCGCCCGTCAACAGGCCACCCATACCCACCAATTTCTCGGGTCCCTGGTCCGTCCAAGTGTCGGCGGACGGCAAGACGATTTATGTCGCATCCGGCCCCTACATCGCCGCCAGCACTGATCGCGGCAAATCCTGGGCGATGAAGACAGGGTTGACGTACCTGTTCATGAATCGACTGTTCGCGGATCCCAAGGATCCCCTGACTCTGTACGCCGAAGTGGATGCGTACCCCGGCGGCGGATTGTATGTCAGCCATGACGGGGCGCTGACCTGGACGGTCTCGAACTGGTCGACGACTGATGAGTACAACTATACCAACGACCTGGCGATCGATCCGTCGAACACGAACACTCTATGGAATGCCCGCGCAAACGGATTGTGGGTCTCGCGCGACCGTGGTGTCACCTGGAGTCTGACGAGCTACGACATTCCTGCTTTCCAAAACGCATCGATGCAAGTAAGCGCGGTAGCGGTTGACCCTCACAACTCGTCCATTATCTATGCGTCCAATGGTTGGGGCGAAACGCTTCGCTCAGTGGATGGAGGCGTGAGCTGGTTTGATGTCACCGGCAATATCACGAACCAGGGCACCAACGTGATCGCTATCAACCCGACGAACAACGCCTCCGTGTTGATCGGCGGACTGGGCGGCGTCTGGGGCACCGCCACCGCGGGGACCAATTGGACCGAGCAGGTTGAAGGCCTGGCGGCCACCTATGTTGAGCACTTCTCGGCCAATGCGGCCACCGACCGTATTTACATGAATACGCAGGACAGCCTGATCGGCTACATCGCCAACGGCGACTCGCGCATCTCACTCACGAACCGCGACACCCTGAGACAACTCACGCCCGGTCCGGGCTCTTTCGTTGTCAGTTCCATTGTCACGCAGGAGGGGAGCGACGGAAAACTGTTCGCGGCCCTGATCGGCGGAGTGGCGGCATCGTCAGATGGCGGCACGTCCTGGACGATGAATCCAATCCCGTACCTATACGGGACGATGATGCAGTACATGGCGACATGGCCGGGGAGTCAGACTCTCCTCGTCGCGGGAGTTGCGGCTCAATTCCGTTCTACAGACGCTGGGTTCACGTGGAGTCCAGTCACGGCCGGGCTTCCTACGGATACGCAATTCAACAAGCTGGTTGCGGCACCGTCCGACCCCAATGTGGCCTACGTGTCTGTCTACGGCTCCCTGGTGATCGGGCCCACCCCCTATTACGACCTGTATAAATCAGTGGATGCAGGATTGACCTGGCAGCGGGCTGGTTCGGACTGGCCTGGCAAGATCTACCAGGTTGCGGTAGATCCCTTCGACGCGCAGACCTTTTACGTCACCACTGAAGACCGATTTCTGAAGAGCACCACGGGCGGTAAGACCTTCTCGGACATGCCTTGGGATTCGAGCCTTCACGGCCACGTGCCGGCCCTGGTGACCATAGATCCTGTGCATAACCAGATCCTGTATGGTGTCTCGGGCCAGGGGGTCATTCGATCGGTCGACAGCGGCCAGACTTGGCAGGTTCTGCCGGGCAGTCCGTTCTCACCGACCTACGGTTGGTCCATCACTGACATCACTGTCGATCCAAACAGGACCAGCGATGTCTATGTCGGGACGATGCGCAACGGCGGATACAAGCTGACTATTTCGCCCGATCTGGCAGTGAGCCTGAAGTCTGCAGCCCAGCAATCCGGCTCGACGTTGACCCGCACTTACGCGGTGGCCAATGAGGGGCCATACGATGCGACCGGGGCGAAGTTGGTCGTGCAACTGCCGGCGGGGGCAACGAAGGTCACCGGCAATGTCGATACCGGGGCATGCACGAGTGCAGCTAATACGCTGACATGCACCTTGCCTGTATTGAGGAGTGGTGCATCTCATTCGGCTGTTGTGAGTGCGGTCGTGCCAGGCGGCGGGGATTCTTCGACGACGGCGACGCTGTCTGCGGACCAACCTGATGCGGATGCCAGCAACAATTCTGTTGTCACGACCACTCAGGTTGCAGGTACTGCGGACTTGTCCGTGAAGGCCAGTGGCCCTACCACGGCGAAGGCAGGCGATTCTGTCAGCTACACGCTGACTGTTTTGAACGCTGGGCCAGATGCTGCCGTCTCAGCACACCTGAACTATCAGCCTGATGCGAACATCAAGATGGCGGACGCCAGCGCTACATCAGGCACGTGTTCTTCTACAGACGCTGGGATGATCTCCTGCGACTTGGGCGACATTGCCGTGTCGAAGTCTGTGACTGTTACCGTCAACGCAGTGGCGATGGTTGCGGGGACATCAAACGCGACTGCCAGCGTCACGTCGCTGGATTCCGATCCTGATGCAACCAACAGCTCGGCGGCGAGCAGCACGAGCATATCGGGCCCCGATGGGCAGAGTGGCGGTGGCGCGCAAAACGCAAGCAGCTCGGGCAGTAGTGCCGGGGCTTCTTCCAGCGGTGGGGGTGGTTCGGGTGGCGGAGGGGCGTTTTCCGCGCCGTGGCTGTTGGCCTTGGCTTTGTTGCTGCTTACCAAAACGAGACGCCCCGCCGGAAATACCGGCAGGGGCGCGCGATGCGCGAGCGTCAGCAGGGGTGTGGGGGTCTGGCGTCGCGATGGTGGGAATTGTGAACGTCCTTGCGCGCCGGGCCCAGTGCCTTTGGTCATGAGTTCCCAATAGCGTGGGCGAGCTCTCCGCGCAGACGTGGAGTCGGATGCGAGTTACTCGTGTCGCGACATTGCGTCCATGCGCTCCTGAAGCAGCTTCCGGAAGCGTCGGCTCAACTGCAGGCGGATCTTGGATTTCAATACGACCTCGTACTCGCCCCCGTTCTGGATTTCCAGCCCATGAATCCGGTCGAGGTTCACGATGATCGAGCGGTGAATGCGACTAAACCTCTCGTCTCCCAAGTCCCGCTCGAGCTCCAAGAGTGTCCGACGGATGACGTGCGTGTCACTGCCCACATGCACGCAGGCGTAATATCCCGCAGCCTCGATCCAATCGATGTCCGCGACATTCAGGAATAGCACCTGGCCCCGACTCTTGACTACCAGGCGCTCCGCCGGGAGGGGTCGGGACGGCGCATAGTGCGCGAGTCTGTCCTTGGCACGATTCAAAGCACGCCCGAAGCGCGCGTTGTCGAACGGCTTCAACAAGTAATCAAGTGCTCCCGCTTCGAAGGCGCGCAGCGCGTACTCGTCGTAGGCTGTCACAAAGATGATGGTCGGCAGCTCGTTGCCCAACAACTCGAGCACGTCAAAGCCGCCGCATTCAGGCATTTGCACGTCGAGAAATACCAGATCGGGCTTCGATCTGCCGATCTCCTCGACAGCCTCCATGCCGGACGCGCATTCGATGACGGACGCGATGTCCGGATCACCTTGCAGCAGTACGGTCAGGTTGCGTCGCGCCAGTGATTCGTCGTCAACCACAAGAGCGTGTATCGGTGCCGGTCGCTTTTCGAGGGGCGCCACTTCATGCCTCCTTGAGCGGCAGAGTGACTACTACTTCCACTCCGCCGGCTTCGACGCGCCTCAGCAGTAATTCGGATTGGTTGCCGTGCAGGATCTGCAAACGCGTGCGCAGGTTTCCGATGCCGACACCCGTGTGCGTCGCCTGCAAATCGGTCGGGATATGCGGGCCATCATTGTAGACGCGGAGGCAAAGGTTGCCGTTTTCATGCGCACCGGCAACGCGGACAGTCCCTCCGGCAACACGCTGGGAAATACCGTGCTTGATGGCATTTTCCACCAAGGGCTGAAGCAGAAGGTTAGGAACCAGTGCGCCCAGCAGTTGAGCTGGGATATCCACACTTACCTGCAGACGTTCTCCAAGGCGAACCTTCTGAATGTCGAGGTAGCGTTGCAAATACTCAACTTCCTCCGCGAGCGTCACCTGTGAACGGTGGGAATCCTCCAACGCGCGCCGCAGAAACTCACTGAGTCCCGCGATCATGCTCACGGCGGCTTCGTTTCTATGATCCCGTACCAGCCCGGCGATGGCGTGAAGTGTATTGAACATGAAGTGGGGTTCGATCTGTTGGCGCAGTGCCGCCAGCTGCGCCTTGGAGAGCTCCTCGTTGAGGCGCGCGGTCTCGGTTATCTGGCGGGCCATACGCTGCCTGGAGTCCAATACAAAGGTGACTGTCAGTATCAACGCATACACGATCAAGAACGTCAGAACCTGGTAGAGGAGTGACGTGCTCCAGGTGTCCACGAAATTCGGCGGTCGCCGATTTCCCCAGGGATTAAACATCACTTGGAGCGCTGCCGACCATGCCTCCGTCACGACGCTGAGGATAGCGAAGATGGCGAGATGTATGCCGGCCGTTCGCACCGTAACGCCGCGCGTAGTTGTGTATTGCCGCGCCAGGCGGCTGATGAAGGGAGTAGCCAGTGCCCATGGCAGCCACAGCGCCAGCTCGGTTAGGAAGAGCGGTAGCCACCAGTGATGCCGACCTTCCTTATGCATGATGAGGACGTTTTGGCTGGCGTCGAATACTCCGCCCGCGAACCAGATCGCTGCAATCCAGAGCCAGCGGTTCGAACGCGCGCCGGTTTGGGTCTCGGTCATGACCATCACTCTACGCCAACGTACGGGTGTCGGCTCGCAGATGCAGCGAATCGCCGGCCTGGTGCAGCAAGCGGTCTGGGTCCGTCCGGTCGTTGCACCTACACTCATATCCGGAAGATGTTCGGGTACCGATCTGTTGAAAGCTCGATGCGGACGCGGCCCATCCTCTGCCGGTAGCAAAAAGGGAAGATCATGATAAAGACATTTTCACCCCGTAGTGCAGTCTGGCTGCTGGCTTCAGTGTTCCTGGCGTGGGCAGCCCTCAGCATCAGCGACGCTGCGGACACGAGAAAACACACATCCACGACTGATCGGCCTACCGACATCGCTACCGCACTCCGGGCCATGGGCCCTCATACCTCACTCGGCGATGAATCGAAGGCTCTAGGCCGCGTCGTCGGAGCTTGGGATGTCGAATACGCTGATTTTTTGAAGGACGGAACGGTAACTCACCGCTCGGGCGAATTCATCGTTGGATGGGTGCTGGACGGGCGCGCCGTACAGGATCTCTGGATCGTCGATCCCTCGGGGGCCGGTAAGGATCGGGAGGTTTATACAACCGTGTACTATTTTGAGCCGAAGTCTCGAACATGGCACGCGACCTTCGTTGACCCGGAGAGTGCTTCGGTCTTGAGCTTCACTGGCGGCGCGGCGGGAAGCGATCGGTTCGTGCTGGAAACCCAGAATACCAACAGCAAAACAACACGGTGGTCGTTAAACGACATACGCCCCGACTCTTTCGTCTGGCGCGATGAGCAGTCCAGCGACGGCGGCAAGACCTGGCGGTTGAAGTCGGAATATCACATGAAGCGGCGAGGAGGGCCTCATCTGCGCTCCGACCTGGGGGCGGGACCGCTCGGCCGTTGGCTCCTTCTGTGATTTCTCGACATCCGGTGAGCTGCGAACGCATACGCGAACCCACTTGGCAAGAGGAGGTCGGATGTTCAAGTGTCTATGGACGCTGATCTGCTTGGCCGTTGCTGCGCAGGCGGTATTGGCCGCCACGCCGGATGTGCCGATGCCGTCGTTACGACCTGATCAGGTTGCATTTCTAGCGCTCTTCAAGGAGCTGGTCGAGACCAACACAACGCTGTCCGCCGGCAGCTGCACACTCGCGGCCGAGCGCATGGCAACACACCTGAAGGCGGCAGGGTTCGCGGATGCTGACATCACACTCTTCTCTGCCCCCGAGCATCCCAAGGAGGGTGGCTTGGTGGCCGTTCTGCACGGCCGCTCGAACACGGCGAAGCCAATATTGCTGCTCGGGCACCTCGATGTGGTTGAGGCAAAGCGCGAGGACTGGACGCGCGATCCGTTTACGCTGATCGAGGAGAACGGCCGATTCTATGGTCGCGGAACGCTGGACATGAAAAGCACCGACGCGATCTGGGTCGATCTGTTGGCTCGCTTCAAGCAGAGTGGCAATCGCCCCAGGCGCTCGATCAGGTTGGCGCTCACTTGCGGGGAGGAGACCCTTGGTGCGTTCAACAGCCTGCAGTGGCTCGTGCAGAATCGGCCTGAGCTGGTTGCCGCGGAATTCGCACTGAACGAGGGCGGCGGCGGGCTCTTGGACGACCACGGCAAGATGCTCGAGCAGGACCTCGTTGTGGCTGAAAAGACGACGAGAAACTACCGGCTCGAAACCGTCAACCCGGGCGGCCACAGTTCGATCCCGATTCGCGACAACGCGATTTACGAGCTCGCCGATGCGCTCATTAGAGTGCGCGAGTACGAGTTTCCGATGAAAGTCACGCCGATCAACCAGGCGTATTTTGCCAAGACCGGCGCTGTCCGAGGCGATGAGCTGGGGCGAGCGATGGTGGCGCTCGCGCAAGATCCCGATGACGCGGCCGCTCTCGCGAAGGTCTCCAAGGATCGCGTCTATAACGCTCTGCTGCACACCACGTGCGTCGCAACGCTCCTCGACGGCGGTCACGCCAGCAATGCGCTTCCACAGCGCGCCGGGGCAAATGTGAACTGCCGGATCTTCCCGGGGGAGACCGCCGAGGGAACTCGTGACGCGCTCGAAGCGGCGATGGGTGATCCGCGCGTGAAAGTCACGTTGATAGCAAGAGACAAACCGCTCGCATCTTCCACCCCGCTTGATCCGAGGATCGTCCGCCCGGCGGAGAAGTTGGTCGCCAAGTACTTCCCGGGCGTACCTCTCGTTCCCGTCATGGCCACAGGCTCGAGCGACGGTCCTTACCTTCAGGCGATCGGCATTCCGGTCTATGGCGTGCCCGGAGTGTGGGCAGATTCGGACTTCAACGGCGTCCATGGCCTGAACGAGTACATCAGTGTGCGGTCCTTGTTCGTGGGCCGCGACCTCATGACTGATCTCGTCAAGATCTACGCGAACTCGAACTAGCAAGTAATAGGCGATATGGTGGTCGTCCGATAGCGTCAGTGCATAGGAGCGGAAGCGGGCATGCGTATAGCAGTAGTCGGGCTTGGGAGCATTGCGCAGCGGGCTTATTTGCCGATTCTGGCTGCGCTCGAGAATGTAGAGCTGGTCCTGTGCAGCCGCAATCGCGAGCAGTTGTCACAACTGGCAGCCCGCTATCGAGTTCGCGAATCGACCACGAGCATCACGGATTTGAGCTCGATGCGAATCGATGCTGCGTTTGTTCATGCCGCCACCGAAGCGCACGAGGACATCGTCAGCTTCCTGCTGCAGCGAGGTATGCATGTGTATGTCGATAAGCCGCTCGCTTACACACTGGACGCCGCGAGTAGATTGGTAACCCTTTCCGAGTCAACAGGACGCTTCCTGATGGTCGGGTTCAATCGGCGCTACGCACCAATGTACCGATCGTTGGCCGACCAACCCGAGCGCCGAGTCGTTCTTTTTCAAAAGAATCGGCGTGCCAGCGCCGATATCCCGCGGCGGGTGATCTTCGATGACTTCGTACATGTGGTGGATACATTGCGGTTTCTTTCTCCCGGTCAGGTCCGGGACGTGAGGGTCGACGGCTATGTCGACGCTTGCAAGCTCCATCACGTTCTATTGCAGCTCGGCGGCGCTGGCTTTCACTCTATCGGATCGATGAATCGCGACAGTGGTGCTGCCGAAGAGGTCTTGGAGGTCATGAGCCCGGACAACAAATGGACCGTGCGGGGTCTTGTCGAAACAACCCATTGGCATGCGGGTACCGAGTGCGTGACGCGTTTCGACGATTGGGACAGCGTGCTCCATCGTCGCGGGTTTCCGCAGATTGTCAGGCGATTTTTGGACTGCGTGAGAGGAGAACAAAACGGATCAGCAGAAGCGCACGATGCTTTGCAGACACACGCGCTGTGTGAGCAAATAGTCGGCGCACTCGAGGCAGACGGAGCTGGTACGTCCAGAACGTAGTTGAGACGAAGAAGAGGCAGCCACCAACCTGCCCAATGGAATCATTTTGAATCCAAACCTCGCCTGGTGTATATTTCGCTATTATGCGAAATAGCCAAATAACGAAACAGAATCTGAAGTTTCTGAAGACCATCAAGGCCCTGGCGAGTCCCGTTCGTCTCGAGGTGTTGCGGCTGCTGAAAGACCCGGTCGGGAACTTTCCACCACAGGTGGATGGGGATCTTTTGAAGGACGGTGTTTGCTCCGACTTCATTCGAGAGGCCGTGGGAATTGCCGCGGCAACGGCATCCCGCCACCTGACCTTGCTCGCGGAGGTCGGGTTGCTCAGCGCAACTCGAAAGAAGGGGTGGACTTTTTACCGACGCGACGAGCAGGCAATACGTCAATTTGCGCAGCAACTGCGGGGCGAGCTATAGGACATCTTCGAATGAATCTGGAATATCGACACGTCGACGTCTTCACTTCGCGCCCCTACAGTGGCAACAGCCTTCCGGTGTTCGTCGATCCCTGCGGATTGTCGGCGGAACAAATGTTGCGCATTACGCGAGAGTTGCGCCATTTCGAAGCGATCTTTCTGCAGCGGATGCCGGAGCCCGATACGGTCAGTGCTCGAGTATTCGACCTCTTCGAAGAATTGCCGTTTGCCGGTCACCCCGTCATTGGCGCGGCGGCGGTACTGCACGAGAGCACGGGGTTTGCCGACCGGTGCACGTGGAACGTCAAACTGCCGGGGAAGACCGTAACGATCACGACCGAGCGCACGTCAAAGGGGTTCTTGGGGATGCTCGACCAGGGTGCCCCGGAGATTATTGGTTCACCACGCGATCAAGAGTGGGTAGCGCCGGCGTTCGGCCTGGAACAAACCGACCTTCACTCGGAGCTGCCTCTCGAGGTCATCAGTACTGGACTGCGCTATCTGATCGTGCCTGTCATTCCTGGTGCGTTAGAACGTGCACGCATCGCCCGGGACATCGGCTCCCAGCTGAAGGCCGTCAATGCGCAGTTCGCTGTGCTTCTGGATGAATCTGCAATCGAAGTGAGGCACTGGAACAACGATGGCGTCGTCGAGGACATTGCCACCGGCAGTGCGGCCGGGACGATCGGCGCCTATCGGTTGCGGCACGGCCTGGCCCAATCTGGAGAAATGTTTATCCTCCAACAAGGGCGGTTCACCGGTCGGCCTAGCGCGCTGCGCGTGCGAGCGGACGGCACGGCTCGCAAGATCGATAACGTCAATGTGGGCGGGGATGTAGCGATGGTCGGCCGCGGAACGCTGGAGGTCAGACCGTGATCGCACGCACGTATATACGCACGGCCGCCGCCGGCGCGGTCGCTGCACGCGCGCTCGCGCCTGACCCCCAAGTTGCCCGAGGTCGATATCGTCGTGGAGCCGGACTTAGAGCAAGCAGTACGGAAGGCCGACGTGCTCATCCGCGCTACCCTGGCACGCGCGAGGCGACTGCAACGGGAAATCGACGCGCTCGATTCGCTCGTCGTGAAGGACCCCGCACGTTAATGGGCCTGATGGGGTGCGTTGCCCGTGGCATGCAAGTGCGCCACTGGTGGCCGCGAAGCGTCACCGGTTCTCGTAACGGCTATAATCGAGAACGCCGTGACTGACACCTTCCGAGTTTTGATAGTCCGCTAACACTCGATCGCTCACTGCCCAGAAACGTTCGTCGGTGCGGCGTATGCCGAAGCGGTCCAGCAGCGCCGAGTAGTCCGCCTCGGTACGCAGTCCTTCGATCTTCGCAACCAGCTCCGGAATCTCGGATTCGTTCACCTGTAGAAACATGTTGGGATAGGCGCCCACGACCCCGTTGACGATGGTCAGAGTGTCTTCGTCGGGCAGGCGGTTGCTTTCCGAGTTGAGTATCGAAGACAGGTTCGAATACGCACTGTTACTCAACAGTGAGAGCAGGCCATGCTCGTTGACCTTGATGATCACCACCTGGGGCATGATCGAGGCAGCCACACCCCGCACCTGATCGAGTCGGGCCAACGCGGCAACACTGGTGGCCGACAACCCCGACTGCGGCAACTCGTAGCGATGATTGAGTACCTTCGCCAACCGAGCCTGAACCGCGCGGAGGAGCTCTGCCTTGGGTTGATCGGTCTTGAAATCGAAGGGCGGGAGCAGTACGCCGTGTTCGTAGTAGGCGTCGAGGTAGGCATGAACGCTTCGGTCGGCCCCGCGATACCATTGATTGACTTCCGCGATGCGTTGCTCCTGCGGCAGGAAGCCGAGGAAGTTCATTTCCGACTCCATGCGCAGAAAATCCATGTACATGCGCGTCATCAGCTGATGCGATGCCGTGCCATACACGTCGAAGCCTGCGACCAGCAGGTAGTGAATGCGCTCGAGGATAGGGTAATCGATCAGCCACGCGGTCTGCGGTGGCGTTCCAACCAAACCCTGTACGACCGTGGCGCTGTCGTTGTGTCGAAAAACCGTGAGAGCCGCATTGGCGTTGGTACCATATCCATCCCAGAACGTCTTCAGCCCGGCCTTGTCGAGGGCGGCGGCATTGCTTCGGATGAAATTACCTTTGGCCTCCAGGTATCGATTTTGCGCCCGTGCGTAGCTGTGCCATTTCGTCACTGACCAGATGCCGCTCTCCGCTCCCGCGGGCAGCTTCAGTTGCTCATCCTCGCGTACGAGGAACTGCGAGAACTGCCTGCCGACGGCTGATTGCGGCGTTGTGAAGAACACCCAGAAACGGTCCTGGATGACACTCAGAGCCACGTTGCCGCGACACACGGGACCCTTGATGAAGTTCATGATGGTGAACTGGGCTTCGTCGAGCAGGAAGCTGTGTCGCGACGAATAGGGAATCTGTTGGAACGTGTAGAAAGGGTTGGAGGCCGTCTTCGCTTCGTACCCGGGCAGCTTGTCCACGGTGTACTCAGTATCAATGAACCACTTGCGCCACCGATCGCGCCGTGCGGCAGTAAGCTGATAGGGCATATGAGTTTTCGCGACTACGGACGCCGGATCCCGCCACAGGCGATAGTAGACTCGCGGAACACCGGGGTCGTCATACGGTCGACGGGTGGAGATCAGACTCAGGGCCGTGCCGGGTGGAGTGCGCGACCGAACAACTTTGAAAAAGACCGTATTGGCGCCCTGGTCCTCCAGATAGAGGTGCGCGAGAAAAAGGTGCTCGTACAGGTAGCGCGCGGCGAGCTGATGCTTGAGGCTCGTCCCATTGAAAAGCGTCTCCCAGTATTTCACCTCCGTCGCAAGCGACGGACTGAGTGGCGCAACCCCACCGTCTGGAGCGCCAACGGCCAACCAATCTGTGAACGTGCGATCTTCCGAATCGCTCAGCGGCGGCAACCCGAAAGGCATGCCCCACTGCGGAAACCGGGTGGCAAACGAGTTCAATTCCTCCACTCGTGGGCATTGCTGGGCGCGGTTCAACGAAAAATCGAAGGTCTCCGGTAACACCTTTCCCGTGGGAAGCGGATGCTGCTTCTTGAGGGCCAGCAGTCTCGCAAGTACGCCTGCCCGTCTGTCGCTTTCGGATGCATCCGGCTGGTCTGGCAGAACCGGGCTGAAGCCGAGTACCCGCCATCCGGCGGTGGTTTGCGCATCCTCAAACAAGCGGGATGGCGACGCCGGTGAGAGTCTTGCCGTACTGTAGATTTCTTCTTTGGTGCCGCCGCGAGAGAGGCCTTGATAAGAATCCAGTTTCAGTTGGCAGGGGGCGTCATAGCAACCGTGGCAAACGAGACAGCGACGCTCCATCAGCGGCCGAATGTCGCGCTGATACTCCGGTGCCGGTGGAGTCTCCCCACTGACGTTTGCGGCCCAACCGGCGATCAATATCGCAAGAAT
>JAXDQF010000195.1:0-3432 GCA_034668025.1 Gammaproteobacteria bacterium
TCGTCGTTCATCGGTGAGCTGCGTACTGCAGCCGTCATGTCTGTTTCTATCCAGCCTGGCGCGATCGCGTTGACTTGGATGTTGTGTGGCGCCAATTCAATCGCCAGCGACTTGGTGAGCTGCACGATAGCCCCCTTGGCGGCGCTGTAGGAGGGTACCAGGCCTGATCCAAAGATGGAGTACATGCTCGCGAGATTGATGATCTTGCCGCCACTCTTGCGCTTGACCATTGATTTGGCAACCAGCTGTGAGAGTAGAAAAGCGGCGTTCAGATGGGTTTCTATAGTCTTATCCCAGACCTCCGCAGTTTCGTTCAACACCCCGCCCGTCAGGGCAACGATCCCAGCATTGTTGACCAATATGTCGATGCCACCCAGGGTACCTTCCACTTCAGCCACTATGGGGTCCAGTGCAGCCCGATCCGTAACATCGAGGCGCAGCACCAGCGCGGGGTTGCCGACGGTCTTCAGCTCCGCGAGTACCCGTTGATTGTGTTCTGCATTGCGCGCGAGCACGGCCACCGATGCGCCGGCGCGCGCCAATCCTAACGCCATGGCGCGGCCAATTCCTCGATTGCCACCGGTCACTACAGCGACGCGGCCACTCAGGTCAAAAAGCGAGCCGTTACCAGCCATTGTGCCTCCTGGGAATCAGCGTCAGAGAAAGCTTCGATCCGTGTCTGTTATGGGTATCCCGAACGGCCGAATGAGGCTACCGGAGATTCCGACCGTCTGCTTTAGAGAATCGTGTTCGACGCCGGCGTGTGCGCCTAACCTTTACGCAATCGAAACATTCCAATCGCCCGCGCGCTCATGCCGCTCCGATATTTCCTTTCGGTCCCGCTCCGTTGGCGTTGCAGCCCTTTTTCGCTAGAACGTGCCTCAACCCGTGGCGCTCTTCCCGGCGGCGAAGTGGCCCAGCTCATCCACCTCCGGACTGAGCACAGAACTGTGTGACTTTTGGCACCTGCGAATTGCTCAGGGGGCACGTAAGGTGCCGCCCCCTGAGACGCCCGTCGCGGTCACACATTCGTATTATCAACTTTGGAGATATCGTGGACTTTATTCTTTTTGAGATTGTTGCGAGCACATTGTTGTTGGTCGGACATCTTTTTATTGTGATACGCAATCGCCTGGAGCGCTGAGCTGGCTCGCTCGTCAGGAGCGTGGCGCATTCACTAGGACGTGCCTCAACACGTGGCACCCTCTACCGGTCGCGAAGCGGCCCCCAGCTGGCGGACCAATGCGGGGGCGGTCCCCAGTCTGGCATGCTCAGGTGTGGCGATAACCTATTCAGATCCAGTCTGGGTCGGGGGTTCAAGAAACGGGTAGACCGGGCTACACTGCTGCGTGGCAGCATCAACACTTACCTTCGACCCTGACCGGTCTTTTGCTTCCTGCACCGGTAGCATAAAAAGATGACGTTAGAAATTCGAATTCTTAACGAAGACGATGCTGGCGACCTGTTCCGCTTGCGCCGTCGTGCACTGCTGGACTCGCCCTTGGCCTTTCTTGCCTCCCCTGAAGATGACATGGCTTCCTCCGAAGCAGCAGTGCGCGACTTGCTAAAGCCAAAACGCGAATCAGTGGTGTTCGGTGCATATACACACGGACTGATTGGAATGGTGGGGCTGTACCGTAGCAACCAGAGGAAGGCAGCCCACAAGGCTAATGTTTGGGGAATGTTCGTTCTGCCGGACGGTCGAGGACAAGGGGTGGCTGTACAGCTGCTCGACGCGGCGATTCGCTACGCACGTACTCTTGACGGCGTTGCGTCCGTACACCTCAGCGTCAGCGAGTCTGCGGTCGCCGCGCAACGTCTATATGAAAAAGCCGGCTTCCGCACATGGGGAGTTGAGCCGGACGCTATTCGATTCGAGCACAGAGCCAATAGCGACCATCACATGCGGCTTCCACTGGACGAGGGTATCTGATCTTCCGCTCCTGGCCCGCGAGCGATCAGGAACCAGTGTAGGGCACCATCAGGTAACCTAGCGCATGACCCAGTGCTGGTGGCTCTATCTGCTTATGTGCCGAGATGGCCGGACATACGCCGGCATCGCGACCGACGTTGCAGCCCGCTTCGCCACTCACAGCAGCGGCAAAGGGGCGAAATTCACGCGCTCCAACCCTCCTGTTCGCGTGCTGGGCGCACAGGCTTTCGCCAGCAAGTCCGAGGCACTCAAGGCGGAATCGGCATTGAAGAGACTCGACCGCACAGAGAAGTTGGCTTGGGCTCGGAAATGTCCGTTAATTCTGATGGGTTTCTAGATAGGGCCACGACGTAGCCTGAAAACACTGAGGATTGAGTGTCGCGTGGGGCTACTTCCGCATGCGACCCACTGGAGACATTCTTCTGGCCCGAGAACCGGCATTCAGGTCGAACGAGCGGACATTCACATCGGACTCGTATACCTTTGCTGACGTCAGACAGTCGCGTGGTCAATTGGGCATGCAAGCACGTGTGGACAGACGAGCTTTCCTCCGAGGCGCCGCTGCGCTGGGTGGAACGGCATGTTGCGCAAGAGACGGCAGAGCCCACGCCGCGAAAACGAGACTGATACTCCTCGGCACCGGTGGTGGGCCGCGGCCGCGAAAGTCGAGCTCGGCATCGGCCCAAGTCATCTTGGTGAAGGGCGTGGCGTATGTGGTGGATTGTGGGGACGGCGTCGCCCGCCAACTCGTGTTCGCGGATATACCGCTGACCGGCCTTCGGAACGTCTTCATTACGCATCATCATTCGGATCACAACGCAGACTACGGCAATTTGCTGTTGCTGGCTTGGGCGGCGGGATTGCGCACGCGCGTCGATTGCTGGGGGCCGCCGCCACTCGAGAAGATGACTCAACTGTTTTTTGAGATGAATGCGTATGACATCAATACCCGTATAGCCGACGAGGGCCGGATCCCCCTCGTACCGCTGGTTCACGTGCACGAGTTGAGAAACGGCGGGCAGGTCATGCAGGACGAGAATGTAACCGTAACGGCTGCACTGGTCCGGCATCCGCCGGTCGTGCCAGCGTTCGGCTATCGTTTCGACACAGCCGACCGCTCGATCGTCATCTCGGGAGATACTGCGCCTTCTGACGATCTCGTAAGGCTTGCCAAAGGTGCCGATGTTCTCGTCCACGAGGCGCTCTTCGTGCCAGGTGTCGACCGTCTCGTAGCCCGCGTCCCGAACGCAGCGGCTCTCAAGCAGAGCATCATGTCGCATCACACCGCGGCAGAGGATGCCGGGCGCGTGGCGCAGGCGGCTGGCGTCAAGACGCTGGTGCTCTCACATCTTGTCCCACCGGATGACCCCACCGTTACGGATCAGATGTGGATCGACGCGGCGCGCACTCACTTCCGAGGATTGGTGATCGTCGGCAAGGATCTGCTCGAGATCTGAGCGTTGGATCGGATGCAGTAAAGGGCATGCCTCGCATGACGC
>JAXDQF010000196.1:0-4421 GCA_034668025.1 Gammaproteobacteria bacterium
TTGAACCCGCTGGCTTTCCTGGTTGCCAGCGTTTTGGCGCTGGTTATTGCGCTGGCAACGGTGTCCGGGCATGCGTTGATGGTGGCGCGGACTCGGCCGGTGGAGGCGTTGAGGTATGAGTGAAGGGGGTTGGCGTACGTGCGTGAGCGCGTAGCCGTAGCCATCCGTCGCGCCCGGCCGGCGGATGCGGACGCCATCGTTACCGTACTCCGGCGCTCGATCACCGAGCTCTGTGTTGACGATCACCACAACGACCCGGGAGTGCTTGGCGGCTGGCTTCAGAACAAGACTGCTTCCAACGTGTGCGTATGGATTGATGCGCCGGGTAACTTCATGGTGATTGCTGAGGGTGCCACCAGCGGCGTGTGCGGCGTTGCCTCACTGAGCGCCGCGGGTTTGATTCTTCTATGTTATGTGCTGCCAGAGGTGCAGTTTGGAGGGGTAGGGCGTGCGCTGCTCGAGGCTGTCGAAGCGGAGGCACGACTGCGGGGACTCCGCGAGCTGTCGCTCGAGAGCACGCTCTCTGCGCAGGCGTTCTACTCCAGGCACGGTTACAATCCCAAGCAGGACGGTCCTTCGGATTCGCCGATGCTCTTCAAGTCGCTGACACGCTGACGATGTATTCAAAGTTTATGCGCAAATCTGTCACGCAACCTGCTGCCGACGCCTCTGCATATGACGAGTGGTTCCGCGCAAGCGTGCAAGCGGCCCTCGATGACCCACGTCCTGCCGTGCCGAGCACTGTCGTTGAGAGGCAATTCGCGAAGCGCCGTGCTGCGGCAAGGCGTAAATAGCCAAAAACTTGGGCAATTCCAGTGAATGACTACACGGTTAATTCACCCCCGACGGAAAACCTTTCGAATGCCGAAGTGACGCCTTCCAGGCGATGGCGAGGCGAACGGTCGTTCAAAAACTATTGCGGGCTGATCTTGCCAGAGGCCGTGGAACGAAGGTCCGAACCTGCTTCAATGCCACAGTTGGGTATGGTCGCTCCAATGATGGATGGGAGCCACTGAGGCGGAACGGCTTGCAGAAACAGAGCGTTACGACATCGTAAATTGACGTGTCGCATTTGTCGCAGCCAGTTGGAGGGCTGAATCGCCAGCCGAATCATAGCGGATTCGGTCCATGTGCGGCAGTGGTCGCGCCACTGCCGACTGGAAGTAACGACCCACGGTTTCTCCGCTTGGCCTTCGCCAAGCGGATGGGATACCGCCGCGTTCGGAGTCAACGCGACGTATTGATCGCATTCGACGCAAGCTCTACCACTCGCAAGGTGTCGAGTTGATTGCTGGCAGCCCGCCATTCGCGGGGTTGCGGTCCCGGGTGTTGATGGCCGGCCACGCCACGGCGGAACGGCATTCTGATGGGAGTGAAGCCGCGTGATAAGGATGCGAGGGAGTTGGTGCGGGAGTGGCAGGCGAGCGGCGGAGAACTCGTGCATTCATGAGCAAAGAGCCACGTGAGGATGGGCCGCAGCCGCGTAACAGTTGCAAGCGGCGACTCCCAGGCCAAGTCCGTCGAGGACGGTCACGTTGCCTCGCTCGTAGCGAATCAACTTGCGCTTCCTCAGCGCATTGGCCGCTCTCGTGACGCGTCCAGCGCATCTCCAACATTAGGGGGCCGGCCGACGTGTCGCGTGATGTAAGCTGCGCCTCCCAGCCAGGCCAGATTATGAAAAAGAGCCCTTCGGCCCCGGGCTTTTCGGGTTGTCCCCGATATCGTAAATGCCGAATGAGGCCTATCATGAGTTTGAACCGGTTGTTGTAGTTCACTCCGGTCAGGCGATCGATAATGCCGCTGACACAACTCGAAGCAGAACTGCGGCCTATTGCGCGTGAGCGCATCGCAAAGGGACAACTGCCGCGGGAGGTGCCCTCAAAAATGTGGGGTGGTCCGGGCAGTGGCCAGCCTTGCGCCTTATGCGACAAACCGATCCGGCACGAAGAAGTCGAATACGAACTCGAGGTGCACATCGACGAGAACGTGCGCCAGCTTCGATTTCACCTGGTCTGCCAATCGGTGTGGCAACTGGAGTGCGCCCGTGCCCAATATCTAAAATCGCTCTAGCCCCCCTCAACATGACTTCTGCCCCTTCGCGGGAGCGCGTTCGAGCTGACCATTCGGATCCAGCACTCTCAGACACTTCTGAGTTGGGTGAGCGTCCCCGGGATCGTCTGCCTAGTCAATCCGCACGGAATGCGGACTGTTGGGCACGACTGACTCAGGGCACGCGAAAAGGAGACTTTCAGTCGAGGCAAGGAATGCCGCTTGCTTGCTACTGAGTACTGACTGGCGGGCGTTCGGACAATCGGAGGGTATCGGGAACGCTCCAGATCGGCGTTCAGGTTCCGGCCCACTGCCGCACGGGCGTGAGCCGCCGTCTTCGATATAGATCGTCACGAGAACTTCGACAGAATGATCACCAGGCGACTCGCACTGTGGGAAGCGCCTACCACCCGCGAAAAGGCTATAGCAACACGGGCGTCCGGAATTCGCACTGATGTCGAAGCGTTACGTGCGATCGCAATACTGCTGGTTGTCGCCTTTCACTGCCATATCGAGGAGATACCCGGGGGGTTTATCGGTGTCGACGTTTTTTACGTCCTGTCGGGGTATTTGATCACCGGACTTTTGGTTAACGAAGCTGAAAAAACCTCCAGAATCAGCCTCCTGCAATTCTACGCCCGGCGCGTTCGGCGATTGTTACCGGCCTCTTCCCTGGTTGCAATAGTTACATTGCTGGTCGGGGCACTGGTGTTCGCTCCCCAGGAACTGAACCTGGCAGCACGAGCTGCGGAGGCGAACGCGGTCTATGTGAGCAACCTGTTCTTCGCCCGAAACTCGTCCGACTACTTTGCCGCACGAGCAACCTTCAATCCGCTTCTTCATACATGGTCGCTGGCGGTCGAGGAGCAATTTTACTTGTTGTGGCCTTGCCTGTTAGTTCTGACTCTGGTGGTGTGGCGATCCAGGGCCGCCCTCATCGCAACGCTGATGATTTTGACCGTTCTGTCACTTGCACTGAGTGTGTGGCTGACCGGACATCAGCGCGTCCTTGCATTCTACGAGTTACCTGCTCGGGCGTGGGAATTCGGTATCGGAGCCCTTGCCGTGCTGCTGCCGCGCGGTTCACCACATCTGTCTGCGAACGCCTGGCTTGCGATTGGGTGGTGCGGCGGTGCACTCATCCTCGGCTCCAGCCTCCTGCTCGTGTCCTCAATGCCGTTTCCGGGCTACATCGCCTTGCTTCCCGTGGTTGGAACTGCGCTCACTCTGAAATCCGGTGCAGAGCAACCGCGCCGCGGCATCGGAGCGTACTTTGACGTCCCGCCGCTGCAGAAACTCGGAGGGCTTTCCTACTCCTGGTATCTGTGGCACTGGCCGTTTCTGGTCTTCACCGCGGCGCTGATCCCCGGCGCCTCGACATTCGCCAGAGTGCTTGCGGCAACGGCTGCGTTAGGAATTGCTCACCTGTGCCATCGATACTTCGAAAATCCGATTCGACGTAACGGCTATTTGATGAAGCATGGGCCGCTGTCACTCGTCATGGGCGCTGCAAGCGCTGCGGTGTGTCTGGCTGCGGCTCTGATCGCATTTCGTTTCAGCAACCATCTGGCTGAACGGCCTGAGATGAAAGCGCTAGCCGTTACGCGAGCGGACTTCGCGACGATGTCTCGCAGGGATTGTGTCAGCATCAATGGGTCCAACCGAGTAAGGCTGTGCACATTCGGCCCGGCCGATTCCGCGACGAATGTTGTGCTCTTCGGTGACTCGCATGCCGCGCAGTGGTTCGACGCTCTCAATGATATGGCCATGCGGCAACATTGGAAATTGACGACGATCGTGAAACTGGGTTGCGCGGCCGTCGCGGTCAATCCCGCTGTCGGCCTGGATAGCGACCCGGAGTGCATAGCGTGGCGTGAGGAAGCCATTCGTCGCATCATTTCTCTTCGTCCCTCATTGGTCGTGCTCGTCAGCGCAACCAACAAGTTGGGGCGGTCCGGGGGTCCGGGGATTCGGGCAAACACCGCAGTGATCAATGCGATTCGAGAGGGCGTGCTACATACCCTGCAGCCGCTGCACGCAGCGGGGTTGCGATTGGCCCTGATACGCGACACCCCGGAATTTCCGTTTGATGTCACCTCGTGCCTGGCTAGATTGGCCCGACACTCCTGGTATCTGACTCAGGCGTGTGAAATGCCGAGCGCGGACGTGTTGGATCCGGCGATCTACGCGGCTGAGAGGACTGCGGTCGCTGGCTTGCCGGATGTGGAAATCATAGACTTGACCGACGAGCTATGTCCTGGAGATGTCTGCAGAGGTGTGCTCAACGGGCTGGTGATGTACCGGGATACACATCACTTGGCAGGCACTGCAGCGACCATAAATCTGACATCGAGCCTCGAGCCTCGAGTCAT
>JAXDQF010000197.1:0-27485 GCA_034668025.1 Gammaproteobacteria bacterium
CGCGAGATCCCGCGTAGTCTGGGCGAACAGTGGCAGGGCCGTCCCCCATAAAAGCGCAGCCGCCAGGAAGGGCGCTGCGGACCACCGCTCAGTGCGCAAGGGGGGGTGTGCTACCACGGATCTCCTCTTGCAGCCGCGCCGCATGCGGAAGCAATTTTCGCTTGACAAGACCGATACGTTTAGGCTTAAAGTATTTTACCATGTAAACGGTTACATGCAAGCTATGAACAGGCGCGGGGGTTGCGATGACGATTTCAAGGTCGTGGCGGGACAGGACACCCTCTCGCACGAGCTGCCGGCGCATCATCGTGACAGTTGGAGCGGCGTCCTGGTGAGTACTTTTTCAGCGCGCCACCATTCTCTCACGGAAGAGCCGGCAGCCCGCTCCGAGCACCCACGCGGTCAGAACGCCGGCACTGCACGTTACGATGGCGAGCGACCAACCAACCGCTCGCGGGGTGCCAAACACGCGATCGTTGAGCCAGCCGATCAGAAGGGAGCCCAGCGCCATGCCCAGCAAGGAGTTGCAGAAGAGGAACAACTCCGCAACACGGGCGCGCAGGCGGTTGGGTGTCAGCAGTTGCATCGCCGCCGTGGAGGGGGGCATGGGGAAGGCGGCAAAGAAAAATGCGACCGACAGAACCGTCGCTGCCGTTGCCAGGCTAGGAGCGAACGGGAGCAGAGCTGCCGGAAGGAGCACGCCGCATCCTCCAATGGCGCCAGTGCGCATTGGAGCATCGACGTAACCGCGCGCCCGCAGGCTGTCCATGAGCCAACCGCTGAACAATACGCCGGCGGTGCACGCGATCGTTACGATGAAGCCGAGTATGTAGCCGGCCTCCGGGGCGCGGAGGCCGTACGTGCGGATCAAGAACGCGGGAGCCCAGGACAGCAGCGTGAACAACACCATCGCGGACATGGAATAGCCGAAGTAGTGGCTCGCAAACACACCGCGATTCGCCGACAGGAATGCCCACAGTCCGGGCTGCGCCTGCAACTGCAACTGCGCAGCAGCCGAGAGCTCCTTGCGTTTCGGATCCCGCACGGTGAGTTGGATCAGCAGCGCGACCACGATGCCCGGAAGGCCTACGACGACGAAGGTCAACTGCCAGGGTTTCAGATGGCCCAACAGGGGCAGGGTCATGCCCGAGGTGTGAGAAACCGCAGCAATGACCGATCCGCCGAGAAAAAATGCGAGGCCGGCGCCAATGAACGAGCCCACGGAGTAGACGGCTGCGGCCCGGCCGAGCTGCTCGGCCGGGAAGTAATCCGCGAGCAGGGAGTAGGTGGCGGGGTTGAGTGTTGCTTCCCCGGCCCCGACGCCGAAGCGTGCGATCAGCAGGTGCCAGAAGTTGCGCGCCAAACCGCAGGCGGCGGTTGCCACGCTCCAGAAGAGCACACCCAGAAAGATGATGAGCGGCCGCGAGCGGCGGTCGGTCTGTTGGGCAATGGGAATTCCCAGCACCGCGTAGAAAAGCGAGAAAGCGAGTCCGTGCACGACGGCGAACTGAGTATCGCTGAGACCCAGGTCCGCCCGGATCGGCTCGATCAGCAGCGCCATGATCTGACGGTCTATGAACGACATGACATACGCGGCCATGAGCACGGCGACGACGTACCACGCGTAGGCGGTCGAGCGGCCGCCATGCACCGTAGCTCCCGACGCGATAGCGTCCGGGGTCGCAGGTTGGATCGACGAGCGAGGCATACGGGGCTCCTTCGTATGAATAATTGACACTTAAACTATAACATCTCAGCATCGATCGCAATCGAAAACTAACCTGAAGTTGGAGTTGGTATATGCGAGTAGCGGTTCTCGGCGGGGGGCACGGATGTTATGCGGCGGCGGCGGAATTGACCGAGCGCGGTCACGATGTCTGGTTTTGGCGGCGCGATGCCGAAGCGTTTCAACCGCTGTTGGAGGCGAAGCGGATCACGCTCACCGATTCGCGTGGCCGTCGTGAGGTCGAGATCCATAGGCCGACGACCTCCATCGAGGAGGCCGTCTCGCAGGCGGAGTTGATCCTGACACCATTGCCCGCGACCGCGCAGGAAGGCATGGCGTGCGCCATCGCACCGTTTCTGCGCCCCGGCCAGATTGTTTTTCTGCCGCCAGGAACTTTCGGCTCCTATTTATTCGCGCGGGCGCTGCGTGAAAGCGGCAACCGGGCCGATGTTGCGTTCGCGGAGACCGGCACCCTGCCGAATCTGGTGCGCAAACACGGCGATACTTCCATCGTCGTCAGCGCCTACGGCAAGCATCTTCCGGTCGGTGTGTTTCCCTCGAGGAGTACCGGGCGGGCAGTGAAGATCCTGCAGGCTGCCTACCCGAGCGTGCAGCCGTTGGCGGATGTGTTATCCGCCGCGCTCATGAACGCCGGCCCTATCATTCATCCGCCGCTGATTCTGATGAATGCGGGGCCGCTCGAGCACTTTCCCGCGTGGGACATCCATGCCGAGGGCACACAGCCTTCAATCCGTCGCGTCACCGACGGTCTGGATGCCGAGCGCATGGCGGTTCGCGAGGGCTTGGGATACGGTCCGCCGCACTTTCCACTCCGCGATCATTACGCGCAGGAGGGGCCGGAATGGATGTATGGCCGCGCGGCGCACGAGGAGCTGACTTCGAGCGGGGACTGGCGGGAGAAAATCGACTTGTTGAGTCATCGCTACATGACCGAGGACACGAAACTCGGGCTGAGCCTCCTGACGTCGGTGGGGAAGTGGGCGGGCGTTGAGACCCCGATTGCTCGCGGCCTGCTCGCCATCGCGTCCGCAGTCCTCGGCGAGGATCTTTACCTCACGGGTCGCAGCCTCGAAGCCCTCGGTCTCGCGACTCTAACAAGAGGCGAGATGGCACAGTTGCTGCGCGAGGGTCTGTGACGGCGGCGCCCTCGACAACGCGCGTCGCGGCGGTGGGTGCGGGCCGAATGGGACAGGGGATCGCCCTGGCCTTCGCGTACTGCGGCCATTCAGTATCGCTCGTGGATTTGAAGCCGCGATCGGTCGAGGAGCTCTCGCGGCTCGGGCAGGCCGCCCAGTCGAATCTGCGGCGCGATCTCGAATTTCTCGCCTCGGTGGATGCACTTGCTGGCGGCGACGTTGACGTTTTTCTGCAGCGTATTCGCTTCGTCAGCGAGGAACATGCGGCCGAGGCGATTGCGCAGGCGGACGTGCTTTTCGAAAGTGTGCCGGAAACTATGGAGGCGAAGCGCGTCGGCCTCGGCGCGATCTCGGCCTTTGCGCAGCGTGAGGCGTTGATTGCTTCTACGACGTCTACGTTCGATGCCAACGTGCTCGCTGGACTCGTGACATATCCGGAGCGATTCGCGAACGCACATTGGCTGAATCCCGCGCACCTCATGCCGTTGGTTGAAGTGAGCCCATGCGCAGCCACGGACCGATTGCAGCGCGAGCGCCTGCTCAATGTGCTCGAGTCCATCGGTAAGGTGCCGGTGGTCTGCAAATCCTCTCCCGGCTACATCGTTCCACGGATCCAGGCGCTAGCCATGAACGAGGCGGCGCGTATGGTGGAGGAGGGGGTTGCTTCGGCGCAGGACATCGATACCGCTGTCAGGTTGGGGTTCGGGTTGCGGTTCGCGGTGCTCGGCCTGTTGGAGTTCATTGACTGGGGAGGCGGGGACATTCTTTACTACGCCAGCCGCAACCTGGCTGCGAACCTCGATCCGGCGCGCTTCTCGGCGCCGGCCATCGTGGAGCGAAACATGCATGAAGGGCGGCGCGGTCTGTGCGATGGCGAGGGTTTCTTCGACTATCGCGAGCGGGATGTGGAACGCTATCGACGCGAGCGCCTGGCTGCGTTCGTTGCGCTGCTTCGCCATCGTAACCTCATGCCGACCCCCTGCGTCCGACAAACCCCCGACGAAGCCGAGCCCTGACGAATCCACCGAGAAAGGATCTGGCAGGGCAGGTTGGCGATAACGGGTTGCTGATGGGCGGTTACCGACATCACCTGAATCAATCGCCTATAGCTTGCAGTCGCCCGCGGATATCCGCGGATATGTTCTCCAGGCTCTCGCCACTCTGCACTGCGAATTGTCTTGCGGTCGCAGCGAAGGTGCGCACGGCTTTAGTGACTCGCGAGATGACGTTCCTGGCATCGTCGACTTTCCATTCGTCAGCTATGCTCATGAGATCTGTGTGGTGTGGGCACACGAATGATGATCGAAACGACAGGGTATGCTCGACACGTCCTGTGATATCAGGCAGGAGATCGAACGCGGGCGCCAGACGATATCCGCCTGGTTTGGCCAGCATCCAGAAGTTCTTCAGGTGGTCGTCGACATTGCCGACTGCGGCGTTGAAAACCATGTGGCGAAAGAGGGTTGTGACATCCAACTTCGGTGCTGCCGAGTGTTTGCGAACCGCACGAACCAGATCGGAATAACCCTGCACGTAAACGCCGGGTCGTTCGAGGCACAGTGTTCGCAGGCTTATCATGTGCAGGCGACCGTTTTGCGAGGTGACGTCGAAGCGGCGCACCTTGAGGGTTCGTCGGCGTCCTATCTTTTGCAGGTGTGATTCAGGCACCTGCAGTCCCGCTCGTCGCGCCAGCTCGAGGCAGGTTGCCTCGAGACCGATGACGTCGTGGGGGCCATCGCGTCTTTGGCTCGGGAATTTAACCAGCCATTCGCCTTCGGCGTCGTGTACCAGCGCCTTTGGCCGCGCGCCGCCGGCACGGCTGCTGCCCTCGAGGAGCTGGCGAAATTCATCCTCGGGCGGCAGCTTTCCCATCTCGAACTTCTGCGCTGCGGCCAACAGCACCGGCAGGGCTTTGCTTTGAACGGTGGCGGCGGGCTGCGGCGCAGCTGGGGTCTCGCTGAAAAGCAGCGCTCCGGTGCCGCCACCGCGCATGCGCAACAGCATCTCGGTCGGCGACGATTTGCGGCCTTCGAGCTTGAGAGCCGCAGCCAGGAGGCTTCGGCCCCAGTCATCCGGCAGGGCATCGTCAAAAATTCCCAGCGGCGGGTTGAACAAATCGGCGCTGAAGCGACGGCTCGCCGTCTTCAAAGGTAGCGATTCCGGGTCGAGCGCAAAGCTCTTACTGTCCCCAGACCACTGTGGTGCGTACTCGAATTCCGATTGGAAGCGCCCACTGTTGGCAAGAGGGTCAGTGGTGGCCAGCTCGCCGGCCAGCCGAAGGGTCCCATCCGCCAGCCGTACCCAAACAAACAATTTCTTCATTGCGAGCGCCTCGAGGCTCGCTGCCGGCGACGTCTCTCCTGGGCTCTAGCGCGCTCGAGCAGGCTTTCTTTCGGCTCGAGCACATGAGTGATTGTATCGAGCTGATTCAGGACCCATAGCGCGTTCAACCAGGCGCCGACTCGTACGGTCGGGGCGCCCCGTTCCATGGCGCGCACCGTTCCTACGGAAACACCCAGACGCTGCGCAAAAACATCCATGGTGTCATTGCGCTCTATCCGTGCCGCACGCAACCGGCTGCCCAGCACGGCAAGAGCTTCGCTCACTCTTTCAATCTCCATTATATTGCAGATTATACCTCATAAATCACCTTAAACTACATTTAAACGAATATTAGTTGCAGCTGAGCACGAACTGCGGCGTGTGAGAACATGAGGCAATTAGCTTCGGGTCAGCGGTGATTTCGCGAACGAAACATCCGCCGCAGATGTGACACGCCTCAACGGCAGCGGTACTACTTGCACCGGCTCCGTGCTGCGCGAACCATACGGCCACTGCCAACGGAACCGTCCCCACAAGATCGGTGGCCTCAATGATTGCCGGCAAACTCAAGTGGTGCGGGGTCCGCAGAGCCACATTGCGTTCGATGCGCTTGCTCTTCAGCCACGACTCGAGAAGGCGGGCACTGCGGGAAGGCGATGTTACGACGACGTGACCCAGTCGGCTGAAGGCATGGGTGGTCATTTGTCCAGAGTCGAGCGGATGGCCACGACGGACAATGCACGCAAAGGTGTGGCGGTACAGCCGCTGGTGATAGAACGTTTGGGCAGCAAGATCGAGCTCTTTCAGGCTGCGGCGACGCGCGCGGACAAAGCGTTCCCGTGAATTGAATCGGGGGCACTGCGGGAGAACCTGCGACCCGATGGTTTTGGCATGGTCCTCTACAACTGCGCAGATGCCGGAGAGATCACCGTGGAGGAAGCACATAAGTTGGTGCACGACCACCCGGGCGACGCAGCTCGGCGGCGTGCCGCTCGAAGCCGACCGCAAGGTGTTGGTGTTCCTGGGCGCCGCGAATCGGGACCCGCGCCAATGGCGCGATCCGGACTCCTATGACATTGAGCGCAAGGTCCTGGGGCATGTTGGATTTGGCGCGGGCATACATGTGTGTGTCGGTCAGTTGCTTGCCCGGCTCGGAAGTCATCCTGCAGGCCCTGGCGCAGCGGGTTCGCAGGATCGAACTGGCGGGCTCTCCCGAGCGCCGGTTCAACAACACACTGCGGGGCTTGAAGCACCTGCCGGTGCGCGTGGTCGAGGCATGAGGCCCCGGCTGATCGGCGCGGCGCTTATTTTGTTTCAAATCGATCCGATCACGGCGAGAACCTCGCGGCGACATTCCGAGTAACGGGCGGAGCTGCCGAACTGCCGGGTGCCCGGATTTCACATCCACAATCACCGCAGGGTATGAAGATTTCTTGAACTGGCTCTCAGAAGCGACTTCGAATTAGAAATCCATTTCACGTAACGCTGCGCGGAAGCGACATATGCTTCACTGCGTTGGCTGCATCCGCGTACCCGATGTACCCGGACTTACCGACACCGCGCATACACCGCCCATTCTTGCGGTGAATGACTCTCCGGGCCCAATCCCCGCCTGGTGGCTGAATCAAATCATGGCTTGGAGTCATTTGCATGCGTTTGTCCACTGCGCGCAAACCCGCGCCCTGTCCTCTTGCCCTCGACCTGACCACGAGGCGCGTCCGCGCCCCGTCCCATAGCCCGAGCTGAGGGACCGCATGTCAGGTCGAAAAATACTCGCCCACGAAATCGACGCGCTGACTCATGACAACGGTAGCGGTGACGCCGCAACTGCGGCGCGTCACAAATATCGGCACGCCACCTACAGGTGTTGAGATTCCGGCCGATGAGCACGCAAGGAGAGATGTTGCAGTGCGCAGCGCAGATAGAAGTTTCCATGACACCCGAATCACCGCCTGACTATCCAGTCGAGTCGACATCTGAAGGCGGGGTGATGCACTCCCTCGTCTGTGCTGAGGCGTTCCCGATCTGGACCAAGCAGATTGAAACCGCCCGTTCGCAGGCCGAAACCGCCGTCATCTCACTGACCCAGCGCTTTGCGGAAATCGTCGGACGTCTGGATGCGGCTCTAGGGCGACGGGAGCAGGATGGTAGCGCTGGGGCTATTTCCGCGGACGCACAGGATGGGGCACGCAGCCTCGGTTGTGTGTTGGAAGCCTTGAAGGACATCCAGCGCAGCCGGGACGAGCTCGCCAAGGAAATCCGCGGCCTGGTTGGCTATACGCTGGAATTGCAACAGATGTCCGCCGAAGTGCAGTCGGTCGCTTTTCAAACAAACATTCTGGCGCTGAACGCCGCCATTGAAGCCGCCCATGCGGGCAGTGCCGGCAAGGGGTTTGCAGTCGTCGCCCACGAGGTGCGCGCGCTGTCTGAAGCTGCACGGGTGACTGGTAAAAGCATCAACGCAAAAGCCGAAGTTATCAACAAGGCTTTGGTAGAGATCGGCGGCACCAGCGAACGCCTGGCAGCGCGCGACCGCGCCACAGTGGAGGAGTCCGAGGCTCAAGTTCAGAAGGTGCTGGCGCGGTTCTCCGCGCGGATGAGCGCGATGAACGAGGCGGCGCAACGCTCCAGCACGGAAAGCAGATGTATCAAGGACGAAGTGGGTGAAGCCCTCGTGCAGCTGCAATTTCAAGATCGAACCAGCCAGATCCTGGCCCAGGTTACAGCCGCGATGACGGAGGTCGGGGCGTTGGAAGGCCCGAGCCACGGTGCGACGGCTGAAGAGGCGGCGCGCGAGTTTCTGGCAAAAATGGTCGCCGGGTACACCACTGAGGAGCAGCGGCGCAATCACGAGGGGCTCGAGACAGTGAGTCTCGAGCCGCAGGCGACTACGTTTTTCTAGGGAAAAGACCATGGCAAAGAAAATTCTGATCGTGGACGACTCCGCCTCCGTGCGAACGGTGGCCCGAATGGCCTTGAACGAGGCGGGGTACGAAATCATCGAGGCCGGAAACGGCCAGGAGGCGCTGCAGAAACTCTCGGGTGAGCGCGTTCACCTGATCGTGAGCGATGTCAACATGCCGATCATGGATGGCATCACCTTCCTCAAGGAGGTCAAGGCGCATCCAAAATACAAGTTCACACCCGTCATCATGTTGACGACAGAAGCCGGGCAGGACAAGAAGGAAGCCGGGCGCGCAGCCGGGGCGAAGGCATGGATCACGAAGCCGTTTCAACCGCGCAACCTGCTGGATGCCGTTGCCAAGCTCATCCTCGCCTGACAGCGCTTTCCCGGGGAATCATCATGAGTCGGCAAGTCCGTTGCAAAGGCGCACGTATGCGTATCGAAGGAGAGATGACCGTGTACACAGCGGCAGCGCTGCATACACAGGTGTCGGAAGTACTCGTCAAGCGACCGTCAATCAACCTTCTCGACCTTTCGGAAGTGACTGAGATAGATACAGCCGGATTACAGGTCCTGCTGGTCGCGCGTCGCAGTGCGGAAGCTCTCGGCCGTCAGCTGCAGATCGTGGCTGGCAGTCCTTCGGTCAATGATGTGCTGGACCTCCTGCAACTCACTCAGTGGGTGAAACCGACCGCAGCTGCGGAGACAAAGCCATGAATCTCGACTCGGCTCTGCCGGGGTTCATCGCGGAGAGCGCCGACCTTCTGCGGGACATGGAGAGCGCCCTGCTCGAATGCGCCGGCGGCATGATTACTCCGGATACCATCAATCTCATTTTTCGCAGCGCGCACACAATCAAGGGATCCGCGGGCCTATTCGGCCTCGACGAGATCGTGAGCTTTGTCCACGTCGTAGAGACGGTACTGGATGGCGTTCGGCTCAACAGGACTGCCCTGAGCGAGCAGCTCATTTCGCTGTTTCTGTCCTGCAAGGATCACATTCAATTGCTGGTCGACCAGGTTGGCAGCGCCACTGCTCCCAACTCAGATGTGAGCTCACTTGGCGAGCAGCTGCTCGATGCGCTGCGGCGGATAACTGAAGAAGAGACTGCCGGCGACGGGCCTACAGGCGCAGGGGCCGTGAATTCGGCCGCCGTCTCAACGGCAGACACCTCCAGCGATGTGGCAATGAAATCCGTTAGTGCCGATTGGCACGTATCGATCCGGTTCGCGGCCGGTGTTCTTGCGGCTGGGATGGATCCGTTAGGCTTCATTCGTTATCTGAGGACGTTCTGCGAGCTGCGAGCAGTGCGGGTCATCGAGGATGGACTTCCTGGACGCGACGAGTTTCAGCCGGAAGAGTGTCATGTCGGGTTCGAGCTCGATCTGCGCACCACAGCCGAGCGTTCCCGTATCGAGGCTGCGTTCGAATTTGTGCGGGAGGACTGCGTCCTGCAGATAACCGAAGCAAACCCGGCGCCGGTACCTGCTGCGGCAATTGTCGGAAACAGCACGACCCTCCCGACGGCGGTGGCGGCTCGCCAAAAGTCTGCCGTGGAATCGGCCGCAGTGTCTGCGACCGTACGGGTCGATGCCGCCAAACTCGACTACCTGATTACACGCATTGGGGAGCTGATCATAGCCGCGACGGGAGTCAGTCTTTCGGCCAGAAAAACCAGCAATGGTGAGCTCGAGGAGCGCGCCTCCACACTCACCACGTTGGTTGAACAAGTACGCGAAAGCGCGCTGCAGCTGCGAATGGTCAAGATCGGGGGGACCTTCGATCGTTTCAAGCGGGTGGTACACGACGTCTCGAAAGAGCTGGGCAAAGAAATCTCGCTCGTGGTGCGTGGCGAGGATACGGAGTTGGATAAGACAGTCGTAGAACAGATCGGCGACCCGCTGACCCACCTGGTGCGCAATGCCATCGACCACGGCATCGAGCCGGTTGAAGTGCGCGCAGCGCGGGGCAAGTCTGCCGGCGGCAAGATTACTCTGAACGCGTATCACGACTCCGGCAGCATCGTGATCGAGGTGAAGGACGATGGAGGTGGTTTGAAGCGCGACAAGATCCTGGCTAAAGCTCTCGAGAAAGGTCTCATTCAGGAAGATCGCACGCTCACGGACGCGGAAGCCTTCAATCTCATCTTCGAGCCGGGATTTTCGACCGCCGACAGCGTCACGAACCTGTCCGGACGTGGAGTTGGTATGGACGTGGTCAAACGCAACATCACCGCACTGCGCGGGAGCGTCGGTGTCACCAGCGTCGAAGGACAGGGCACGACGGTTGTCGTGCGTCTGCCATTGACACTTGCCATCATCAACGGTTTCCAGGTGTCCATCGGTAAATCGAGTTTCGTGCTACCGCTGGATGCAATCGAAGAGTGCATCGAGTTCCCGGCCGAGAATGGCCACGACTTTACCAACCTGCGGGGGCGGGTCCTGCCCTTCATCCGCCTTCGCGAGTTGGTGGGCTCAACCGAGCCGGCGCCCAGACGGCCGAGCATCGTCGTCGTCAAACATGCCGGCGAGCGCGCAGGGATCGTCGTCGACTCGCTGCTGGGGGAGTTTCAGACGGTCATCAAGCCCTTGGGCAGGATGTTTCGCAAGGTGGACTATGTGAGCGGCTCGAGCATCCTCGGCACGGGTGAGGTCGCCCTGATTCTGGATGTTCCGGCCCTGGTCCAGCAGGCGATCGCGCGAGCGCGGGCATCTGCGGCAGCCTGAATAACTGGTCGTAACCCATGCCCGAGATCACGGACAACGAATTTGCGCAATTCCAGCGCTTCATCTACGGTGCGGCCGGGATTTCCCTGCCCAACACCAAGAAGGCTCTGGTCAGCGGACGCCTTGCCAGGCGCCTCGCGGCCTGCAAGGTATCCAGCTACGGAGATTATTTCCGACTGCTGAGCACCGGCAGGCAGCCGATGGAGATGCAGACCGCCGTCGACCTTTTGACGACCAACGAAACTTATTTCTTTCGCGAGCCCAAACACTTTGCCTTCCTCAGAAGGCAGGTCACCGCCGCGCGCAAGCCGGGCACTTCGTTTCGAGTCTGGAGCGCAGCCGGATCGACCGGGGAGGAGGCGTACAGCATTGCGATGATGTTGGAGGACTGCATCCCCGGACAGTGGGACGTGATGGCTTCGGATATCAGTACCCGGGTCCTGGAGCGGGCGAGGGTGGGGCATTACTCGATGGAGCGCATCTCGCACTTTCCGGCCGGCTATCTGCAGCGCTTCTGCCTGAAGGGACGCGGTAGCCAGGAAGGGACGCTGCTGATCGAGAAGCACCTGCGCGAGAAGGTGAGTTTCCAGCAGATCAACCTCAATGGCCCGTTGCCGCAGGTAGGACTGTTCGACGTCGTTTTCCTGCGCAACGTGTTGATCTACTTCAACACGGAAACAAAACGCGCGGTGGTTGCGCGGATACTGAACACGCTCAGGCCCGGAGGTTTCCTGCTGATAGGGCACTCGGAAAGCCTGGCGGAAGTCAGCACGGCGGTTGAGGTCATAGCTCCGGCAATCTATCGGAAGCTCCCGTGAGCCGCATCAAAGTCATGATAGTCGACGACTCCGCTGTCGTACGCCAGGTGCTGATGGAGCTGCTGAAGGCGGATCCTGGCATCGAGGTCATCGGCGCCGTGGCCGACCCGATCTTTGCGATGCAGCGTATGAAAGTCAGCTGGCCGGACGTCATCGTGCTCGATGTTGAGATGCCGCGCATGGATGGTGTGACTTTCTTGCGTCGCCTGATGCAGGAGCGCCCTACACCTGTGATCATCTGTTCCACGCTCACGGAGGCGGGAGCTCCCACCACAGTCGAGGCTCTCGCGGCCGGGGCTGTCGCGATCATTACCAAGCCCAAACTGGGACTCAAACAGTTCCTGAACGCAGCCGCGCATGAATTGACTTCAGCAATCCGCGCGGCCGCCAAGGTGAATATCAGAAGGCTGGCCGGGCGGCCGGAGCCTCCACGCCCTGTTGGAGTGGGCCCAAAGAACTCGGCCGATGTCATCCTGGCCCCGATGGGTGAGCGCGCCATGACACGGACTACCGAGCATATCGTAGCTATTGGGACTTCGACCGGCGGAACCCAGGCCCTGCAGGAAGTGCTTTCCGCTTTGCCGGTGGTATGCCCGGGCATGGTCATCGTGCAGCATATGCCACCCAACTTCACCGCCGCATTCGCGCAGCGCCTGGATGGCCTGTGCCGGATCAACGTGAAGGAGGCGCGCAACGGTGATCGCCTGACGCCAGGATGCGCACTGATCGCGCCGGGCGGCCGGCATATGTTGGTCCAGCGTAGCGGGGCTCAATACTACGTGGAGATCCGCGAGGGCCCGCCGGTGAGCCGCCACTGCCCGTCTGTCGATGTACTGTTCAGGTCGGCCGCCAAGGCGGCAGGGCGCAACGCGCTCGGGATCATCCTGACCGGCATGGGCGATGACGGTGCGCGCGGGTTGAAAGAGATGCGCGATGCAGGCTCGAGCACCATTGCGCAGGATGAGGCGAGTTGCGTTGTGTTCGGAATGCCCAAAGAGGCGATCCGCTTCGGTGCAGCCGAGCGCGTCCTGCCGCTGGAAGAAATGCACAAGGCCATACTCCAGACGTGATTACGGCGAAGAATTTCAGCGTCGAATCCGCGGCGAAGAGTTTGCAGACAGTCAATCGGGCGCGTATTCACGCGGCGCCGACGCTATAGATCTTAATTAGGAGACCAGGTCATGTTTGCTGATATGAAAGTGAGTACCCGGCTGGCCGCAGCGTTCGGTTCGATCGTCGTGCTGTTGCTCATTGTGATCGCTGTGGGCGTCACGCGCATGGGCGTGCTGAACGACCATCTGCACGCCATCACAGATGAGAACAACCCGGAAGCGGACCTTGCGGTTGAATTGAGCTCCGTGGCGTACGATATCGGTGTCTCGGTGCGAGACATCGTCATATTCACGGACAACGAGACCTTGAAGGCCAAGCACGAGGAGTTGGAACGGGACTTTCAGCAAATGGACGAGACATTGGGGAAGTTGAATACGATGTTTACGCAGATTGCCTCGACCACTCCGACCGAAAAGGATTTTCTCGAGAAAGTCAGAAGCGCATTCGGCTCAGTTAAAGTGGCGGCCAACAAGACCGCCGACTTCGGCATGCTGAACAAAAACGATGAGGCCACGGCCATCATGAAGGCTGAGTTTGCTCCCAAAAACCTCGAGCTGCGCACCCTGTGCAAACAACTGGCGCAGTTTGAGGCAAAGTTGAATAGCGATGCGGTCGTCGATGCAACCAAGACATATAACACGGGGCGCATGACGCTTCTCGTATTGGGGGCGCTTGCTGTCGTACTGGCGATCGTGGCGGCCGCGCTCGTAACGCGCAGCCTGCTCGGACAATTGGGAGGCGAGCCCGGCTATGTCGCTTCTGTAATGCAATCGGTCTCACGCGGCGATTTCACTGTCGACGTGCGCACGAGGGAGGGTGATGCGTCCAGCATGCTCTATTCAGTCAAGAGCATGGTCGAGACAGCCGGCTCGAGCATTGGCGACGTTGGTCGGGTCATGAAGGCACTCGCCGAGGGTGATTTGTCGCAGTCGATTGATAAGCACTACGAGGGCTCCTTCGCGCAGCTCAAGGAATACGCCAATGAGACGGTGCTCAAGCTGTCGATGATCATCACGGAGGTCAATTCGGCGGCCAATGCCCTGGCGAGCGCTTCTGAAGAAGTCAGCAGCACCTCGCAGTCACTGTCGCAGGCATCGAGCGAGCAGGCCGCCGGTGTCGAAGAGACGAGCGCTTCGATGGAGCAGATGACGGCCTCGATTGCGCAAAACACGGAGAACGCGAAGGTCACGGACGGGATGGCAACCAAGGCGGCCGACCAGGCGGCTGAAGGCGGCGAGGCGGTGAGGGCGACCGTGACGGCGATGAAGCAGATTGCTCAGAAGATCGGCATCATCGATGACATTGCCTATCAGACCAACCTCCTGGCGCTCAACGCCGCGATCGAGGCGGCACGAGCCGGGGAGCACGGTAAGGGATTCGCAGTCGTTGCAGCGGAGGTGCGCAAGCTGGCGGAGCGAAGCCAAGTCGCCGCGCAGGAGATTGGCACAGTGGCCACGGGTAGCGTAGAGCTGGCCGAGAAGGCGGGTACGCTGCTCAGCGAGATGGTCCCGAGCATCAAGAAGACCTCTGATCTCGTGCAGGAGATTTCCGCCGCCTCGCAAGAACAGTCATCCGGTGTCGGGCAAATCAATTCCGCTGTCACGCAACTGAGCCAGACGACCCAGCAGAACGCCTCTGCGTCCGAGGAGCTCGCATCGACGGCCGAGGAGATGAGTAGCCAGGCTGAGCAACTGCAGCAGACCATGGCGTTCTTCAAGGTCGGCAGCAGTGGGACCAAACACAGCACCGCTAAAAGCCCGGCGTCTCGCGCCGCCGCGCGAAAGAACCTCACGGTTGCGAAAGTTCCGCCCGCCGCTGCACTTGCCGAGGCTGACGAATCCAACTTCGTCAAATTCGCCTGAGCGCCCCTTTCGCAGGAGAGCAAACATGATTCAGGCTAACACTCGGCCCGCAGCCAGTCCGGCGATCGCGCCGGCGGATCCCGACAGCCGTGAACAGTTGCAACAGTACCTGACATTTGTACTGGGCGGCGAGGTGTTCGCGATCGGAATTCTGGCCATCAAGGAGATCATTGAGTACGCTCATCTCACCACCGTGCCGATGATGCCGGAATACGTGCGAGGGGTAATCAACCTGCGTGGCGCAGTAGTTCCGGTGCTCGATCTATCGGTGCGCTTCGGCAAGGAGGCGAGCCCGGTGACGAAGCGCACCTGCATCGTGATCATAGAGATCGGTTTGGACACGGAGCGTCACGTTGTCGGTATGGTGGTGGATGCAGTGAACGCCGTGCTCGACATCCCCGCGAGCGAGATTGAGCCGCCGCCGAGTTTCGGCTCGAGAATTTGCACTGACTTCATTCAGGGCATGGGCAAAGTGCAGGGCAAATTCGTGATTCTGCTCGACGTCAACCAGGTTCTGGCAGTGGAGGAGATGCTCGCGTTGAATGAGACGCGTGAATCGGCCACGGGCGCTGTGGGTGGATCGTGAAATGCTCGCGCAATTGCCGCCCAAGCCAAGGCAGTCTTTCGCCGGCCAATCCGCGCCAGGCAACCCGCTCGTCGCGAGGCGACGTCTGACCAGCTGCCCGACCGGCCATCAGTCCAGGTATGCCGTGACCGCTGCATTGCCGCAGCGTGCCGCGATCTCCTTGCCGGCGTCGATGGTAATCGGGCCGATGCGCGCGCCTGTCAGAATGAACTGTCCTGCCTCGAGACCGCCCGTGTGTTGGGTTGCGTGATTGGCCAGCCAGGTCAGTCCCCGCAGCGTGCGTTCGAAGGAGTTGCCACTGTTGGCCGTTGCGACAACACTCCCGTCGGCGGTCAACACCATATCCAGGCTGGTCAGGTCGATGTTGGGCCAGTCAGGAATCCCTGCGCCGTGAACCAGCGCGCCATTGGCCTGGCCGTCCGCCAGCAGGGTCAGCGGCGTGGACACTGCCTTGCGGTCTATGAAGCGTGCACCCAGCAGCTCGAACGCGATATGCGCGCCGGATAAAGCCTGCAGCGTTTCCTGCAAAGTGTACGGTATGGCGCGAGCGGGCAGATCACGGCCTACTCTGACGGCCAGCTCCACTTCGACACGGGTTGGCGTGGCCCAGTGGGCGCCACTGGCAAGGGTGAAGCTGCCGGGAACCGGGGTTGCTTTGGGCTCGTCGCCGGGGTGGCCGAGATTCACTTTCCAGCCGCCGACCGGTCCAAACAAACGCGCCACGGCGTATTGAATGGCATACGCCTCGGCCAGATCGGCGGGACGCAATTGCGGCGGCAGGTCGGGGATGACTGCCCGACGCCGCCGGGTGTCGGCCAGAAGCTCGGCGGCGCTGGTGATCTTGCTGCTCAATTTTTTGCGGACTCCAACGGGTTGTCTACTTGCCGGCCGCTGCAGTCAACGCTTTGCGGCTGGCGAATGCATACGGCCCCAGCAATCCAACCAGCACTACTGAAATCAACAGGGCGGTGCCGAACACAAACTTCATCGGTCGGTAGGAGCCGGCGAAGTCGTGCACCAGCCCCATGAGCATGAGGCCGGTGCCGATGCCAAAGGTGCTGGACGCAAACAGCACACCGTAGATGCTGCCATAGGCTTTCAAGCCGAAGTAACGCGAGGTCAGGTAGGCGGCAAAAGCGATCTCGGCGCCCTGTCCCATGCCCATGAGCAGAGCGCCCGACAGCAGCAGCCCTTTGCTGGTGACCGTGTGGACCATGAGCGCGCCGGCCAGGGCGGCCATGAAGTACGGCAGGGCGGTGCGGGGCGAGTCGATACGGTCGGCGATCCAACCCGAGGTCAGCTGGCCGGCGATGCCGCCGAAGAAGAAGCAGGAGATGGCTGTCGTACCCACCAGCGAGGTGAAGCCTCTTTCTGTCAGCATCGGCACGGCATGCGAGGTCGTGCCGATCAGCGCCATGGAGGCCAGGAAAATCGCAAACCACAGCAGCCAGAAGGGACGGCTGCGTACCGCTTCGTGCCGCGTGAGTCCTGGCAAATCGGCATTGTTGTGCTGTTGGGAGTGCTTCCCCGTCTGGGCTCCCTGGGGCTCGCGGACCAACAGGAACAGCAGCGGCAGGGGCAGTATGAGCACATAGGCGCCCAGGCTGAAATAGGCCACGCGCCAGTCGTAGTCGTGGATCAGCAGCCTGACCACCTGGGGAGTCAGCGCGGAGCCTAGTCCGGCGCCCAGTGCGACCACCAGGCTCAACACTTTGCCGCGATTGGTGCCGAACCACAGCGACACCAGCTTGGCGTAGCCGACGGCACTGGTCATCGCCGAGGCCATGCTGACGACGAGGAAGCTCAATCCCAACTGCCAGGGGGCGTGCACTGCGCCGCGTGCCATTCCGGCCACGCCGAACAGCAACACGCCGGGCAGCAGCACCCGCCGCAGGCCCCAGCGGTCCATGGCACGGCCGACAAACAACGAGCACGCGGCGATGCCGAACGGGGAGATCACCAGGATCGAGGAAACCGCGAAGCTGCTCAGGCCGAATTCCGCTTTCAACGGCGTAATGAACAGGCTCATGGGCGCTGACACCAGCGCGTTGGGCCCGATGAACAAGCCGAGCCAGGCGGCGAATGCGGCCAGCAGCGAGCGAGTGTTGTATTCGCTGCCGGTGTCGCCGGGGCTGACGGCGACGCTGCCCGTGTCAACCACTCCCGGTCGGGTCATCCCGGCCGTAGAGCCGGCGGGGATTGTCAACGAAGATTCTTTGGCGTAGGCCATGGTCTTTCGTCCAGGAGTCAAACAGGTTGATGAGCCGGGCGACGCGCGTGGGCGAAGGCTCCATGCTCAGATGAGGCCAGTCGGTGCCGTACAGTGCCCGGCCCGGAACCGCTTCCAACAGGCAGTCATGAAACGGGCGGATGCCGGCGTATTCGGGGCCTGCCGTCCTGGACAGACGGATGGGGATCAACTTGACCCAGAAGTCGTGGCTCTTCAGCAGCCCCAGGAATGACTGAAACACGGCAGCATCGATCCCGGCATCGGGGTTGAAATAACCCATGTGATCGAACACGACCGGCATGCCGTAGGAGGCGAGCTGCGCGGCGGCTGCCACGATGCGCTCGCAATTGGACCAGACCTCGACGTGCCAGCCGAGCGCCCGCAGGCGCGGCGCCAGTTCCCGCAGTCCCTCGTAATCCAATGAGCCGGAGTATTGTTGTGAGCGGGCGCCGGTCACGGTGACTCTGACAGCGCGAAACCCTTCCGCGTGCATCTGCTCGAGCTCGCGATCGCTGATGCCGGGTTGGACGACACCCACGCCTACGATACGACCCTTGGCTTTGCGCAGGGCGTCCCGGGTGCAGGTGTTGTCATAACCACAAGCTGACGGATGCACGAGTACGCCGCGTGCAAAACCAACATCGTCCAGGGCGCTGATATAGTCTTCCGCGGATGCCAGGGGTGGGTCGTAGCGGCGCTCGGTGAGCAGCGGATACCGGTCGAACGGCCCGAACACGTGCGCATGGCTGTCCCACGCGTCGGCAGGCAATGCAAGGGTGGGCGCGCTCGTCATGACGGCGACGCTACGGGAGCGTGCCCCGTCTGCTCAACTGAGAAACTCGCTGACAAGGATGAGAAAACGGCCCAACCGCGCGCCGCCGCTCACGCGGCGTGCTGCTCCAAGCGGGTGCCAGCCACGGCTTCCGCCATGACCCAGTCGCGGAAGTCCAGCACCTGCGGCAGTTGGGCGCCTGCTGCGGAGTAGGTCAGGTAGAACCCCTCCCCGTTGCTGAAGGCAAATTGGAACGGGGTCACCAGGCGTCCTGCCTGCAGATCGGATTCGACAAAAGCGCGCATGGCGACGGCGACCCCGATCCCTTCGAGCGCGCCTTGATAAGCCAGACTGGAACTGGCGAAGTTGATGCCGGCATGCGGGTCGATGTCGCGGGCGCCGGCCGCCTGCAGCCAGGATTCCCAGTCATCGGGGCGCGCAGTCGAGTGAAGCAGGGTTGCGCGACGCAACGCCACCGCGGGCGCGCCTCGAAGCTCGTGACTGTCGCGATAACTCGGGCTGCACACGGGAATGAGCTCGATATCGACCAGGTGATGCGTGACCAACTGGGGTGCCGACGCCGCGGCTGATTCTTTATTCTTGATGCGGATGGTGACATCGGTGGGCGCGACGCTGAGCTCCGCGTTGGTCGGCAGCGAGGCTGACAGGCGGATCTCGTTGTGGGGATTCTTGACATGAAAACCAGCCAACCGCGGCAACAGCCAGCGCAGTGTGAAGGTGATGGCGGCATGGATGTGCAGCAGGCGCTGTTTGCGGGTGTCCGCCAGGCGATGGGTGGCGGTCTCGATCTGTTTGAAGGCATCGCTGATGATCTGCAGATAATGATCGGCTTCCGGCGTGAGCTGCACTTCGCGGTGGTTGCGGTTAAACAGCGAGAAGCCGACAAACGCCTCGAGGGTGCGGATCTGGCGGCTCACGGCGCCTGGAGTTACGTACAGCTCTTCCGCTGCTTTGGCAAAGCTCTGATTGCGCCCGGCGGCCTCGAACGCCCGCAGCGCATTCAACGGTGGCAAACGTGTCGCCATGTTGTTCTGTCTCCAGTTGAGATTTTATCACTCGAGAATACTCGCGCAGCGCGGGAGTGACAAATCGGTACCGCTGCTCGGGTGAGTTTATGTCATCGGCACTGTGCACTTAACTCGATTGACCGAAGGCCGTCTCAGCGGCCAATTTCTCCCCCCTTGCCAGGTCTTCCGTGGGGAAGAAGCTCGAGTGAAATCAGACCGCCCGCTGCAGGATGTCCGTGTCATCGAATGTGCCTCCGACAGTTGCCCGCTGGCCGTGCGGCTGGCGTTGGCTTTTGCCGGGCGCATCGCCACCGACCTGGGAGCAAAGGTCACGGCCCTGCGTGCCCCCGCGCATGCCGACCTGGATCGCATCGAGCCCAGGGTGGCGGAACACAGCGCGCTGGGCTTGTTTCTGGATGCGGGCAAGCAATGTCTGCAGATCGCGGACAGCCGTGTCGCCGGCTCGCATCTCGAGGGTGCGGACGTGATTTTTTCTGATGTACCCTTGTATGAGGCGCAGGCCCGGACGGCTCCCGGGGCGGTATGGTCGGTGGTGTCGGCGTTCGGAAAAGTCACTGACCATACGCTCCAGAGCGAGTTCACTCTGATGGCGTTGTGCGGCCTGCTCGATCTGGTCGGTGATCCGCTCGAGGCGCCGCTGCGATTGGGGGGGCATCAGCTCGCCTATGCTGCGGGACTCGCCGCCTATGGCGGCGCCATTGCCGCTTTGTGTGCCCGAGAGGTGGGCCAAACTCCGGAGGCCGTCAGGATCAGCCTGGCGGATGTCGGGGTGTGGCTCAACTGGAAGAGTGTGGCCATGCCTTCCTGGTCCGATCGCTGCGTCTCGCGCCAGGGAGGTGCAGCTGAGTGGCGCACGGTTCGCTGTGCCGACGGTTGGATCGCGCTGGTGTGCTCGGAAGCAGACTGGCCGGCGCTGCGCGAGTTAATTGGCGATCCGCGCCTGTCGGAGCCGAGATTCGAAGACCGCGCGGAACGGCGTAAACACGCGGCTTACATCGCCGAGATCGTGCAGAGCGCCTTCGGCGGCTACAGCCGCGCCCAATTGCGTGACGCGGCATTGGCAAGACGCCTGCCTCTGGGTGCCGTCTGGTCGCCGCTGGAGTTGGAAAACGATCCACAGAACCGGCAGCGCGAGTTTCTGCAGCGTGTGGTCCCTCACAATCTCTTGAGGCCGCGTCTGCCGGTTTTATGGGGTGGCCCCGCGGCAGGAGAAGCCGACCGGTGAAGCCGCTCTCAGGGTGTCGTGTGCTGGATCTCGGAATCATCACCGCCGGAGCGGCTACGGCAGCGGTGCTGGCCGATTTTGGGGCTGAGGTGATCAAGGTCGAATCGCCGAGTTACCGCGATCCTTTTCGACGCTGGCTGTCCAACCGGCCGGACGATGCGGTGGAGGATCTGCCGCCGTTCTTTCGCGCCACCAATCGCGGCAAAGCCGGCTTGAGCGTCGATCTCAAGCATCCCAGGGGGCGCGAGGTGTTTCTGCGCCTGGTCGCCAGGAGCGACATTGTGGTGGAGAATTTCCGTCGCGGCGTGTTGGCAAAGCTGCAACTGGACTACGCCACCCTGCGTGCCACCAATCCCAACCTCATTCTGGCTTCCATCTCCAGTCAGGGCGAGTCCGGTCCCGAGGCACGTTATGTTTCCTATGGCTCGACTCTGGAGGCGGTCGGCGGATTGGCGTGGACGACTGGCTACGCGGGCGGCGCGCCTACCGTCAGCGGTGTGGATCTCAACTATCCTGACCAGGTGGTGGCATTGTTTGCCAGCGCCATGATTGTGACGGCCTGGCGGGCGCGCCAGCAAGGCAAGGGCGGAGCGCATCTGGACCTGTCGCAGCGTGAGCTCACCGGTTACCTGTCCGGCGAAGCGTTTGTCGCCGCCGGCGCGGGCCTCGATGTGCGGCCCAGCGGCAACGCGCAAGCACCGCACTTCCTGCAGGACTGTTTCCGGACGGCGGATGGCAAATGGCTGGCAATGACCGTCGAGCCCGCGCAGCGAGCCACACTGGCGGCGCTGCTCGACATTGACACCATTGGCGAGTGGGTCGCGCTGCGCCCCTTGGAGGAAGCGCAGCGGGTGTTGAATGCCAACGGCATCGCGGCGGCCGCGGCACTCAACGGCCGGCAGGTGTTGGAACGTGAAGGGCAGGTCTGGAAGGATGCCCTGCAACGCCTCCCCGATGGCACGCTGGTGAAGGGGTTTGCCATGCAGTTTGAACGCGAGCCGATGACGGTCGCGCGCGATGCGCCCGTGGTTGGAGCGGATACGGTAGAAGTGTTACAGCGCGTGGCGGGACTTTCCACCCGGGAAATCGACGATCTGGCAGCCGAGGGCGTGATCGAGATCGCAGCCCGGAAGCGCTGTTAGGAGCTCAATCATGTACGACGACATCGAGCTTTTTATCGACGGAGAATGGCGCGCCGCGGCCGGCGGCCAGACGTTGCCGGTTGTCAATCCGGCCACCGGTCAGCCGTTGGGCAAGGTCGCATACGCGCAGCAGTCTGATCTGGATACCGCCCTGGCAGCGGTGCAGAAGGGCTTCCAGGTCTGGCGCAAAGTGCCGGCCATGAATCGCGCCAAGGTGCTACGCGGTGCGGCTGATCTCATGCGCCAGAGAGTGGACGACATCGCGCGTGTCATGACACTGGAGCAGGGTAAACCCCTGGCGGAATCCGCGACCGAGGTCAGGACCAGTGCCGACATCCTCGACTGGTTTGCGGAGGAAGCACGTCGTACCTATGGGCGTGTGATTCCCTCGCGCAGCGATACAGTTGTGCAGTGGGTCGACAAGGAACCGGTAGGGCCGGTGGTGGCGTTTACGCCCTGGAATTTTCCGATCGCTCAGGCGGCGCGCAAGGTGGCAGCAGCGCTCGCCGCTGGTTGCGCCATCATTCTCAAGGGACCGGAGGAAACTCCAGCATCGTGCGCGGCCCTGGTGAAGTCATTGCAGGACGCAGGTGCGCCGGCCGGCAGTGTCAACCTGGTGTTTGGATCTCCGGCGGCGATCTCGGAATATCTCATTCCTCATCCCATCATCCGCAAGGTGTCTTTCACCGGCTCCACGCACATCGGCAAACATCTGGCTGCCCTGGCCGGCTCCCACATGAAGCGCGTCACCATGGAGCTGGGTGGCCATGCGCCCGTGATTGTGCTCGGCGATGCGGACCTGGAGAAGAGTACCAAGGCGCTGGCCTTCGGCAAATTCCGCAATGCCGGCCAGGTCTGCGTATCACCCACGCGCTTCCTGGTGCAGGAAGACCTCTATGAGCCCTTCATCGAGCAGTTCACCGAGCGTGCCAGGCAGGTAAAGGTCGGCAACGGTCTGGAGGAAGGGGTGACCATGGGGCCCCTGGCCAACCCGCGCCGCCTCCAGGCAATGCAGACACTGGTGGCCGACGCTGTCGAGCGCGGTGCCAGAGTGCGCTTGGGCGGCAAGCGTATTGGTGAGCAGGGCAACTTCTTCGCGCCCACGGTGTTGACTGAAGTACCGACTTGCGCACGCGCAATGAATGAAGAGCCCTTTGGTCCCATCGCCCTGTTCTCACGGTTCAAACATCTGGATGAGGCATTGAGCGAAGCCAATCGGCTGCCGGCGGGACTTGCGGCGTATGTGTATACCGGCTCCCTCGCCCATGCGACCCATGCCACCCGGGCCATCGAAAGCGGCATGGTCTCGGTCAATCACCAGGGCCTGGGCCTGATTGAAACCCCTTTTGGCGGAGTGAAGGAATCGGGCTACGGCTCGGAAGGGGGATCGGAGGCCATGGAGGGATATCTGGTGACCAAATTCATGTCTACGGCCACTTGAGCCGTGCGACGCGGGGGAAAATGAACGGCGCAGAAAGTCTCGTCAAAACCCTGTTGGGAGGTGGCATCGATGTCTGCTTCGCCAACCCGGGCACTTCGGAACTGCATTTCGTCTCCGCGCTGGACCGCGTCCCGGGCGTACGCTGCGTGTTGGGATTGTTCGAAGGTGTGGTCACCGGCGCCGCGGACGGTTATTTCCGCATGGCGGATCGGCCGGCAGCGACCTTGTTGCATCTGGGGCCGGGGCTGGCCAATGGACTCGCCAACCTCCACAACGCGCGCCGTGCCCGTTCGTCGATCGTCAACATCGTCGGCGATCACGCAACCCATCACCTCCAGTATGACGCGCCTCTGACATCTGACATCGAATCGCTGGCACGGCCTATGTCAGCCTGGGTGCGCACGACCAGGGAGGCCCGTATGGTGGGCGCCGATGCGGCGGAAGCCATCGATGCAGCTCGCTCGCCCAAGGGGCAGATTGCAACACTCATTCTGCCGGCCGATACCGCCTGGACCGAAGGTGGCGTAGTTGGAACTGTAGCACCGATGCCGCGCCCGCGGCCGGTTCCGCCCGAAGTCGTCCGTGAGGTCGTTCAGAGCCTGCGGGCCGGCAATGCCATGATGTTGCTGGGTGGACGCGCGTTGCGGGCGCAGCCACTCGCGTTGGCCGCGGCTATCGGCGCAAAGCTGGGTGTCAAAGTTGCGACCTTGAGCCGCAATCCACGCATGGAACGGGGCGCCGGCAGCGCGGTCGTCGAGCGCATTCCCAATCCTGTCGAAAGCTCGATCGGCAGGTTCGCGGAGCTCAAAACCCTGGTGTTGGTGGACGAGAGCGCGCCGGTGGCGTTCTTCGCGCATCCCGGTAAGCCGGGTCGGCTGACACCACCGGGCTGTGCAATTCAGACACTCGCGGCTCCTGGTGACGACCTTGTCGGTGTGCTGTCGGCGGTGGCTGATGAAGTCGGCGCGAGCATCGCGCAGGCGCCCAGGGAAGCTGCCCGGCGGACGGAGTTGCCGAAGGGCGATCTGGCCTTGGAAAAAATCGGCCACGCATTGGGTGCGCTGTTGCCGGAAGGTGCCATTGTATGCGACGAATCCATCACCAGCGGACGCACTTTCTTTGGTTCCACCGCCGGCGCGCCACCGCATGACTGGCTGCAACTGACAGGCGGCTCCATCGGCATTGGTATCCCTATGGCCACCGGCGCAGCGGTGGCGTGCCCCGATCGCAAGGTGCTCAACCTGCAGGCCGACGGTAGTGGCATGTACACTCTGCAGGCGCTCTGGACGCAGGCACGCGAGCGGTTGAACGTTGTGACGGTCGTGTGGGCCAACCGCTCCTATCGGATCCTGCACAACGAGTTGCGCAACGTTGGGGCTGGAGTCGCAGGTACCACCGCCCGTACCATGCTCGATCTGGACAATCCGGCGCTCGACTGGGTGTCGTTGGCCGCAGGTATGGGTGTAGAAGGCACGCGAGTCACTACCATGGAGCAATTCACCGATGCTCTGACGGCCGCGCTGAAGCAAACAGCGCCTTTCCTGATTGAAGTGACGTTGTAACTGCATGCAACTCTACGGATCGACCCGCTCACCCTTTAACCGCAAAGTAATGATTGCGGTGCACGAGCTCGGCTTGCTGGCGAGCGTTCGACTACAACCGGTCAATGTCAGCCTGACCACTACCGACCCGGAGCTGAACAAGGTCCATCCGCTAGGGCAGATTCCGGCACTGCTGCTGGCTGATGGCAGGGTGCTGCACGACTCCCTGGTCATCTGCGAGTACCTGGATGCACTGACAGGCGCTCATCGCCTGATCCCGCCTGGAGAGGCGCGCTGGGAGGTGTTGTCCCGACATGCAACCGGGCAGGCGCTGCTCGAGACGCTGGTCAGGTTGTTCTCGGAACGCAGGCGAACGGAAGATCCGGTGCATCCAACTTATGTAGGTGCCTTCACAGCAAAATTCCGGCGCACTTTGCCGACGTTGGAAGCGCAGTCCCACGCCCGCGACGCGCAACCCGACTCGTTTGATCTGGGTGACATCGCGATCGGCACTGCCCTGGCGTATGCCGACTTCCGTTTTCCCGCGCTAGAGTGGCGGAGCGGGCACCCCGCATTGAGTGCCTATTACGCCCGCATCTCTGCGCGCCCATCGATGCTGGCCACAGCGCCCCAATGATCGCGTGGCTGGATGCCAATGGCGTCTCGCTGCGATATGCCTCGAGAGGTCAGGGCCGACAAACCCTCGTGTTGTTACACGAGATGGGCGGCTGCCTGGAAAGTTGGGATGCCGTCGTCGGGGAATTGTCTCCCCACGTCCGTACCCTCGCATACGATGCGCGTGGCGCCGGCTCGTCGGAAAAGCCGGTGGGGGCGCTGAAAATTGAGCACCTCACGGGCGATCTGAAGGGTTTGCTGGACGCGCTGAGTGAGCGGGCGCCGGTGATCCTGGCAGGGTGCGCGGTCGGCGCGGCGGTAGCGATGCGGTTTGCCGTGCAATTCCCCGAGCGTGTGGCGGGGTTATTTCTGTTGGCCCCGGCTACTGGGGTGACTGCCGAGCAGCGGCCTGCCATTCTCGATCTGGCGGCGCGTATCGAGGCCGAGGGTATGCGGGCCAGGATCGAGGAGCGCTTCGACCTGAGTTATCCGCATGAGTTTTTCCTGGGACGAACCGACCGACAGCAGGTACGCGCGCGCCTGCTCAGTCACGACCCTGCTGCCTATGCCCGCGCCTATCGCATGTTGTGCGATCTCGACCTGAGTGGCGATCTGGCGCGGATCAACGTGCCTACGCGCGTCATCGCTGGAGCGCGCGACAAGACACGGCCCGCTGCCGTCGTGGAGCGTGTAGCTGCCGTTATTCCAAACGCTCGCTACGAGGTGATCGACAGCGGTCATGCAATGCATATTCTCAGCCCAACCCTCGTGGCGGCGCGGATTCTCGACTTTCTGCGCGAGGAATTCTCAACCAAGGGGCCTGGATAAGTCGTTTGCGCGCCGGCCGCGTGCCGCTCATGCTCGTACCATTGGACTCAAAGGGGAAAGTAAGTCGTGAGCGTGCTGTTTGCGGTCACGGGTGCCGTCGCAACGGTGACACTCAACCGTCCCGAGGTCATGAACTCCGTGGACGTGCCCATGCGCGCCGAGCTGGCGGAGCTGTGGGCCAGGATCAAAGCCGACGACGCCATCCGGGCGGTCGTCTTGACCGGAGCGGGGTCGAAAGCCTTCTGCACCGGCTCGGACCTCAAAAACACCATGCCGCCCAATGACAGCTATGCGTGCGCAGCCTATGCGGGCGACGGCGATCGTTCCTTTGTCGATTATCTGACTCTGGATAAACCGATGGTGTGCGCCATCAATGGGTATGCGCTCGCGGGGGGGCTGGAGCTGGCACTGGCGTGCGACATCCGCATCGCCTCCAGCAACTCCAGTTTTGGCCTGACGGAAGTCAAGATCGGCAGCATCCCCGGCGCGGGTGGCACACAACGCCTGCCGCGCATCGTAGGTTTGACCAACGCCATGCACCTGCTGCTCACGGGCGACCGCATCGATAGCACCGAAGCACTGCGCATCGGGCTGGTGAGCAAGGTGGTGCCTGCGGAGCAGCTCATGACGGAAGCCATGGCGGTGGCAGAAAAGATTGCCGCCAACGCACCGTTGGCCGTCCGCGCGGTCAAACATCTGGTTTATCGCGGCGCGGATCTACCGCTCGCGGCTGCGATCGAGGCGGAGCGCATGGCCTGGGGCGTGTTGCGAAACACGGAAGATCGGATCGAGGGACGGATCGCCTTCCAGGAAAAGCGCAAACCGGTCTTCAAAGGGCGTTGAGCTCGTCTGGAATCGGCAAGGGGGAACGAGATGATCGACAAGCGGGTCGACAACCTGCAAGCGGCGTTGGCGGGTATCCGTGACGGGTCGGTTGTCATGGTGGGCGGCTTCGGCGCCGTCGGGCAACCGGATTTTCTGGTCAACGGGTTGGCGGAGCAGGGCGCGCGCGATCTGACTATCGTTGCCAACAACGCCGGTTGGAATCGCGAGACGGGCATTCCGCGGTTGTTTGACCTGGGACGAGTGCGCAAGATCGTCTGCAGTTTCCCAAAGAATTCGCCGGCGTTCGACGATCTGTTCCGCGCGGGCAGGATCGAGTTGGAAATCGTCCCGCAGGGAACCCTTGCGGAACGCATCCGGGCGGGCGGTGCCGGCATTCCTGCTTTCTACACCCCGACCGGCGTTGGCACACCGATGGCCGCCGGCAAGGAGGTGCGGACCTTCAACGGCAAGGACTACCTGCTCGAGCACGGTCTGCGGGCGGATGTGGCTTTGATCGAAGCCTGGCGCGGTGATCGCTGGGGTAATCTCAGCTACCGTGGCAGCGGGCGTAACTTCAATCCCATCATGGCGACTGCGGCGCA
>JAXDQF010000198.1:0-7255 GCA_034668025.1 Gammaproteobacteria bacterium
CCGAGTCCTTTGTCTCGACAGCGGCGGCGGCGGCCGGCAGCGCGGACATCAGGCCCGCTCCCAGTGTCAAAGCGCTGAATTCTCGCCGGGACAAGCCGCCCGTGCGGCGGTTGTACTCGACGATATCCTTGATTGAATCGTTATCGCACATCGACCTCTCCGGCTGATTGAATCGCGACATGTTGCCGCCATACGCATGTCAGTAGCAAGCGCTCGAACGCGCCTGCACCCCTAAAGAAGTCTCTTGGGAACGCTACGCTGCGGCATCAGGCGGTCGACCTGGATCTCGCAGTCCTTGGCATAACAATTTGAGCAGCGCAAGCGGGCCGTGACGACGATCAAGGGCACATCCCAGCCCAGAAGCTTGGCAAGTGAATGGGGCTCCGTCCGGCGGGCGTGTTTGCAGGTTCGACAGCCGATGACCAACGCATACCCGGTGCGCCAATCGGCCAGTTTTGAGGTTTTCGGTGGGCGGTGCATGCGGCAAACCTTGCCAGTGAACCGGGCGGTCGTCCAACCAGTGAGAAACAGCGGGCGATACTGTATGGTAAGGCTATGCGCAATGTTGCTAAGACTTTGGAAGTGCGCACGCACCGTCGCGGTCTCCTCGAGATCACCGCTGAAGTGCGGGCTTGGGTCGGCGCTCAGAAGGTCACCACGGGCCTTTTAACCTTGTTTTGCCGGCACACGTCTGCATCCCTCCTCATCCAGGAGAATGCGGCGCGCGAGGTCCGTTCTGACCTCGAGGCTTTCTTTGAGACGATTGCTCCGGAAGATCCTGCCAGATACGACCACGATGACGAGGGGCCCGACGATATGCCGGCTCATCTGCGCACGGCTCTGACGAGCGTGCAACTGTCTATTCCGGTGATTGAAGGTCAGTTGGCTCTGGGCACCTGGCAAGGGATCTATTTGTTTGAACACCGCGCACGCCCACACGACCGGGAGATCGTGTTACATCTGTTGGGCGATTGAAAACGCCGCTGACGTAAATGATTTCTGCAGCCACGCCGTCAGCGCGCGAATTTTCGCCGATGTACGTAAATGCTCGGGGTAGGCAATATAGATCACGGCGCCTTCAGCCTCGGCGCCGACCTCAATCACCCTGAGCGCCTTGCTCTTTAGTGACTCTTCGAGAAAAAATGTTGGGAGCAGGGCGACTCCCAGTCCCGCCGCAGCCGCGTCGCGCATGAGAACGCCGTTGTTGACCCGCATGACCGTGTCAGGACGCAAAGTGACAAATTTGCGGCCGGCGCGAAAGCGCCAATCGCCGGCGCCACGGTTGCTGTAGATCACTCCCCGATGCTGCTCCAGTTCTGCCAGGGACTTCGGTGTGCCGAACCGTTTCAGATAGTCCGGCGATGCAACCAGCACGCGCCGGGTACTGGCGAGCCGCTTCACGATGATTCTCTTGTCGTCCACCGGTCCATGGCGGACAACGGCGTCATATCCTTCAGACAACATGTTGACGAAGCGGTCGTCGAGCTCCAACGTCAGCTCGATCCCCGGGTTCGCACGGAGAAATCCGAACAAAGCGGGCCCCAGGTGCAGACACCCAAACCCGACCGGCGCCGCTATCCGCAAAGGACCCGACACAGATCCCCGTCGCGCCGACAACTCCGCGGCGGCGCTCTCAACGTCGCGCAGGATTGCTTTTGCGCGCTGATAGAAGATCGTGCCGTCGTCCGTGAGTGACAGTTTGCGGGTGGTGCGGTGGACCAGCTTGGAACCGAGCACTCGCTCGAGCTCGGTGAGCCGCTCGCTGAGCACCGATTTTGACAGCGCCAACCGCTGGGCGGCACTCGTGATGGAGCCCCCTTCAGCAATGGCGGCAAATGCCTGGACGAATTCGAGTTTCAGCATTGTTCGGCTTTTCCGAAAAATGACATCGATTATCGGCTATCCCGCCGGTTGCGCGGAAGCCTATAGTGCAGCGAGAGCAAAATCACTCAGTCCAGGGAGAACCCATGTTCAGATATCTCGCCGCCGCGCTGTTGGTGGCTGTTCTTGCGCCGCCTGTAACGGCAGCTATCACGCCGTACCCGGCGAGCTTCCACACTCAGATGGTGCCTACGAACGGCACACAGCTTTATGTGCGCGTCGGTGGAAAAGGGCCGGCCGTGGTGCTGCTGCACGGTTTCGCGGATACGGGTGACATGTGGGCGCCGTTGGCGGCCGTGCTCGTCAAAGACCACACCGTGATCGTCCCTGACCTGCGTGGTACGGGGTTGTCGGAACATCCGGATACGGGTTACACCAAGAAAAACCAGGCTGTGGACATTGCCGGTGTCATGGATGCGCTCAAAGTGCAGAAGGCGGATCTTGTGACGCACGACATCGGGAACATGGTGGGTTACGCGCTCGCTGCGCAGTATCCGGCGCGGATTACGCGTTGGGCAGTGATCGATGCGCCGTTACCCGGCATCGGCGATTGGGACAACATCATTCGCAGCCCGCTGTTGTGGCACTTCAATTTCCGCGGCCCCGATATGGAGCGCCTGGTGCAGGGTCGCGAGCGGATCTATCTGGATCGCTTCTACAACGAGCTGTCGGCTGATCCGAAGGGGATTGACGAGGCAACGCGCCAACACTACGCCGAGTTGTATGCACGGCCCCATGCCATGCATGACGCGTTTGAGCAATTCGCGGCGTTCACGCAGGATGCGAAGGATAACCAGGCGATGCTGGCCAAGGGTGGCAAGATCACCATGCCGGTGTTTGCCATCGGGGCGGAGAAGTCGTTCGGCAAGGCAGAGGCGCAAGTCCTGAGTTTCGCCGCCAGCAATGTGACGACCGGCATCGTACCCAACTCGGGGCATTGGATCATGGAGGAGAATCCGCAGGCGACCATCAAGTTGGTCACGGAGTTCCTCGCGAAGTAGGTGGTGTGTGTTTGCGCGCCGTCACCTGGATCTCGATCTGCATGCGCGGATCGGACAGTCCGGCCGAAATCATGGTGGCTGCAGGACGCACGGTTCCCAGGTATTTCCTCAGGATGGGCCAACAATCTGGAAAGCGCGCGGCATCGGGTAGGATGTACATGACTCGCACAACATCCGCGAAGTCAGCGTTAGCTTCCACAAGGGCGGCTTGAATATTCTTCAGACACTGGTCAGTCTGGTCGAGCAGATTGTCCGAGATGGTCATGGTCTCGTAGTTGAATCCGGTGGTGCCGGACACGAATATCCAATCTCCGTCCACGACGGCACGGGAATAGCCGATGTCACGTTCGAACTGGGATCCGGAACTGATCAATCGCCGGGTCATGTGGGTCTCCTGGGTCGGTCGGTTGTCGGGAACAAAAATCGTTTTCAGGCGCTGCCTGCCGGGAGTCGCTGCGCAACCAGCGTGGAGACGACCACGCAGGTGTTAGTGGAAGCGTAAGGGAGCAATCCGTCGATGAGGGATTCGAGGTCCGCGACGCTGGGAACCTGTGCCTTTGCAATGAAGCAGTCGTCACCGGTTACCCGGTCGCAGGATGTGATTTCGGGAATGGCGGTCAACAGGTCTGCAACCCGATTTAACTCTCCGGGCATCGGACGTATGCGCAGAATTGCGGCCAGGGGGAGCCCGATCGCACCCGGGTTGACTCGTACTGTGTAGCCCTCGATGACGCCAGCTGTTTCGAGGCGACGGACCCGCTCGGTGGTGCTTGGAGCTGACAGACCGATTTTTTGCGCGAGCTCTCGCATGGGTGTTCTGGCGTCCTGCGCCAGAGCTGCAAGGATCGCGGTGTCGAGCGCATCCAACGCGCCATCAACGTATCGCACTCTTTTCATGTGACTCGCCTGTCATGAAAGGTGAAAAGCCGGGTGTGCCTTCATAGTAGAGGCATATCGGGCTAATTGTCCCTATTGTTGCATGGTGATTCGGGATGGGTGACTGGAAAATGCGCGCCATGAACAGATGCGAACCACCGGCGTTACCGACCGGCGCGCCCGGTGCCGGCGAAGGATTTTCTCCTGCAGCACCCGCTGGCGTGGGTTCCAACGTGCCGCCGCAGGCTTGGTTTCTCGTCAGCGCCGTTTTTCACTATCTCGGACCCGCGTTTGCGGTGCTGTTGTTTCCGGCTGTCGGTGTGCTTGGGGTCGCCTGGTTCCGGATTGCCTCTGCGGCTTTGGTCTTTGCGCCCATTACTCGTCCCATGCGGTTGTTTGCGCGGATCGAGCGGCGGGAGCGCCTGCTACTCGTTGGCATGGGCGCCTGTCTTGCACTGATGAACTGCTCTTTCTATCTCGCACTCGCGCGGCTTCCCATCAGCCTGGTTGCCGCCATTGAGTTTGTAGGCACCATCGGGCTGGCGCTGTATGGCATGCGAACCCCACGCAACCGGGTTGCTCTGAGCATGGCGGTGGCGGGCGTATTTGTTTTGATCAATGTGCGCTGGTCGACCGATCTGGTGGGATTGGGGTGGGCGTTCGCGAACGGCGTGCTGTTTGTGTTGTATATCGTCCTGGGGCATCGAATTGCCCGCGGTGGGGCCGGCCGGGGCATCGAACGGCTGGGAGCCGCGATGGCGGTGGCTTTTGTGGCGGTATTTCCTGTTGGGATCATGCAAGCCGCCCGAGCGTTCTCGCATCCGATGCTCGTTCTCGCGGGAGTCGGTGTTGGAATTTGCTCTTCGGTCATTCCGTATGTCTGCGACCAACTCGCAATGGCGCGGCTGTCGCGCGCGAGCTTTGCGCTCATGCTGACGTTACTGCCAGCCAGTGCCACCATCATAGGGGCCATTGTGCTGGGGCAGGTTCCCGGGCCGCGCGAAATGTCCGGAATTGCATTGGTTATGGCTGCCATGGCGCTGCATCGGCCGGCGGAGACGGTCTGAGCGTTATACTGCTCGCCTGATCCTGGCAACGGAAGGTGTGGGCCGATGATCGCCAGAATGTGGCGTGGTTGGGTGGCAAGTGCGGCGGCGGCTGATCTTTACGAAGAGTTTTTGCGGTCGAGCTTTTTGCCCGCGGCGTATTCGATTCCGGGCTTCAAGGGCGCGTCGGTACTGCGTCGCACAGTGGGCGACGAAATCGAGTTCACGACGATTACCCGGTTTGAATCGGTGCAGGCCATCAAGCAATTCGCCGGGGAGGATTATGAGGCGGCGCATGTGGCGCCCCGTGCGCGGGAGTTGCTTTCGCGGTTTGACGCTCGTTGTGTGCATTCCGAGCTGGTGATCGAAACGACACCTCCCGAGGCGGGCTCGTGACTCTGGTGACGCGTCCCAGAACTGATGTCGAGTTCATGCAGCGCGCGCTGGATTTGTCGGCTGTTGCTGATGCGAGTGGGGAAGTGCCTGTGGGAGCGGTGCTGGTGCGGGGGGAGGAGATTATTGCGGAGGGGGCTAATCGGCCTATCGCTTCACATGATCCAACCGCTCACGCTGAAATCGAAGCACTCCGTGCTGGCGGACAGGTACTCGGCAGTTATCGTCTGACCGACACGACGCTGTACGTAACGTTGGAGCCGTGCGCGATGTGTGCCGCGGCGATCGTGCATGCGCGCGTGCGGCGCCTGGTGTTTGGTGCGTGGGATCCGCGGGCGGGGGCTGCTGGCAGCATTGTGGATTTGTTCAAGTTGCCGGGGTTGAACCATCGGGTTGATGTGTTTGGGGGGGTGTTGGCGGATGAGTGTGGGCGCCGGTTGAAGGAGTTTTTCGCGCGGCGGCGTGGAGGGTAAGGGCGTTACGCGCCGGGTGGTTTGCCGGGCGCTGGTGCTAAAGGCGGCGCGGCGGCAACGCCGTCACCGGGCTGCCACTCCAGCAGCGTCAGATACCGCTGCACGCGGTCGACGAACTGCACTGGCTCCCAGCCCCTCGCGTAGCCGCGCTTCACTAACGAGTACCAGCGCTCCTCGCCGAGCAGGGGCAACTGGTCTCGCACGTCTAACCAAGAGTCGGGGTTCTTACCTCGGGTCTGCGCGAGGATGCGTGCGTCCTCAAGGTGCCCGAAACCTACGTTGTACGCGGCTACGGTGAACCACGTCCGATCCGGCTCGGGGATACGGTCGGGAATCTTCTCGCGCACTGATGCGAAGTAGCGCGCACCGGCCGAAATATTCTGGGCAGCATTCGTGCGGTCTGCGATGCCCATGGCCTCGGCGGTATCCGATGTGAGCATCATGATGCCGCCTGCGCCGTCACCTGATTCGGCGAGCGGATTCCACTTCGATTCCTGGTAGCCGATGGCGGCTAGAAGACGCCAGTCGATGCCTGTGGTTGCCGATGCGGCCTCGAAGAGGGGTTGATATCGAGGGAGTCGCTCCGACAGGTGGGCCTGGAATTCTCGCGACTCCTCGTACTGGAACGGACGCGCATCGCCCGTCTCTTCGAGTTGCAACTTCGCTAGACGTCCGGAAGTCGAGACGTTGCGAAAGAAGCGATTGGTTGCCTTCAGCAGATCATGGGCGCCGTGCCGAACGATCCACTGTACCGGTCGCTCCTCGGTGAGCGTGAAGCCCAACTGGACGTTCGGGTAAAGGTGGTGAGCGAACGAGTATTCGCGCTCGTCGATGATCGCGTAGTCCGCTTCACCTGAATCGACGTCCGCCAACGGGTCAGCGTTGCTCGGTGCCGTGTCTACCCACTGCAGAGTCGGCGCGACCGTCGTTTTCAGTTTTTCGAGCGTGTGCTCCTGCGGACTACCGGCCCGGACGGAGAGCTTCGCCGACTCGAGCTGCAACGTCCCACGGGGCCGCACGCCCTTTTGACCGTAGACGACCAGCTGCGCAATGTGGCCGTACGGCTCAGAGGCGTCGCCCACGTGCCGCCACTCCTTGGTGGGAGTCACCTGTGCGGCGGCGATGTCGGCGCGTCCCGCGGCGAGCTCCGCCTGCATGGCCTGCTCGGTCGCGACGGGATACATCACGAGCTTCACACCCAACTCGGCCGCAAACTGCTTCGCGAGCTTGTACTCAAATCCCTGGGTACCCTGGGCCCCGAAGTAAAAACAGGTGGGAATATTGAGGGTGACGACCCGGATTTCGTTGCGCGTCCGGATCTGGTCGAGCGTGGACGGTTGTGGGGCGCAGCTGGCCAGGCATCCGGCCACAAATAACGTCCCTGCTGCTGCACCAATTGCTCTCAACGCGAACCTCCCCTCCTCGAACCACGTTCGGCTAGAATACCAGCCCCGAAAAATGGGGTCCTTCGAACGGGCCGCTGAAACGGGAATCTGGAGAGGTACCGAAGTGGTCATAACGGCGCCGACTCGAAATCGGATGGTCGGGTAATTCCGGCACGTGGGTTCGAATCCCACCCTCTCCG
>JAXDQF010000199.1:0-34574 GCA_034668025.1 Gammaproteobacteria bacterium
CTCGCTCCTGGTCGGAGGCGCGTTCGCGGCCGGATATGTAGCCGGTACGGTCGGCGATCCGCGTACTTACGGCGCCACGTTGCGGCTGCAGTTCTGAGACATCAGAATTGCTGCCGCTGACAGGGCCGTGCGGCTCTGGACGCTATCTTCGTTTCGAAAAGGAAGTGAATGCGGATGTGTTTCATTCGATCGATCGTCGTCGTGATCGCCAGCCTGCTTTGTGTGGGTGCTGTCCATCCCGTGCTCGTTGGTACAGTCACTCGCGTCGTCGATGGCGATACTCTCGTCGTGCAACTCACGAGCGGCGGGATTCGTGTTCGGCTCTATGGCATTGATGCCCCGGAGCACAACCAGCGCGGTGGACGCGAAGCGGCGATCGAGCTCGATTCGTTGGTTCGTGGCCAGCGCATCGAGCTCGAGCCGGTCAATCAGGATCGGTATAACCGAATGGTCGCGCGGATTCGACGCGGGAACCTCGATGTCAATGCCGAAATGATCCGCCGGGGCGACGCCTGGGTGTATCGACGCTACCTGCGCCGCGAGGATCGGGGTTGGTGTGGGCTGGAAAGGGAGGCCAGGAATGCCCATCGGGGGTTGTGGGCCGTTGGGGTTCCTGTGCCGCCGTGGGATTTCCGGCATCACTCCATTGGGAAGCCGATACCAGCCTGTTGACAGGCTGTTGTTGTGTTGACGGCCAAGATCGCGTCCCGCAATTGCGAATCGTGGTCAGCACAAACAACATTCGTTTTTGTTCTGTCGAAGATGACAGGCTTCTGCAAGCCCGGGCGGATCTGTCCAAGACTGATGACGGAATGACAGGTAGTGTTTCGCCCGGAGTGGTTTTTCCCGCTCCCGAAGAGGCTCCCACATGTGTTACCCCCACTGGAGTCCTCTTCCTTTTGGGCGGCAGTCCGGCTAACGGACTGCCGCCGGCGCCACGCCGCTCGCATTTCTCTTGTGCGTTGCAACCGATCAACAGTTGCCTCTGTCGCCTTGCGCTGCCATAGTCCTGCCGGGCCGGCTGGTGAGCATCCAGCTTCCGCTGTGCGGATGCGTCCGATTTGGCATCGCGATTATGTTACGTTGCTGCGACCATCTGTCGTCAAATGGCGTCAGGTGAAGAAAGCCGCTCGAGGGACAAGGAATGATACGGGCGAAATACTTTATTCACTCAATCTCGGTCGCGCTGCTTTCGATAACCATCGCGTCCGCTGCCACTCCGGCGGCTCGACCCGGTTCGACCGTGCTGGAGGACAGCCCCCCCGCTGCCCGTTCGCTTTATGTCGTCCAGGCTTCAACGCTGAGCGCCTCTGAACAGAGTGTGGGACGTGTTAATGCGAAGGTGGATCGGGAGTTCGACATCATTCACGCGGTGTCGGCGTATCTCACCGCGGAGCAGGCCGACCGGTTGCGGAATGCGGCTGGCGTGCACGTCTTCCGGGATCGGACGCTGTCCAGCCGATCTTTGGGCTCTCTGCTCGGCTCCGTCGTCACCTCGGTCGTGTCTACTGTTGGTACCGTCGCCGCTCCGGTCGTCACGACCGCAACACCGATCGTTACTCCGGTCGCTCAGGTCGTCGCACCGGTAACAAATCCGGTTCTTACGCTGGTGACGCCAGTCGCCTCACCTCTCGTCACACCGTTGCTAGCCCCTGTCGTCACGTCTATCAGCACCAACATGACGCTTCAGGATGGCACGGGCGTCGGTTCTTCGAGCCTGCTTTACGAGACTAACTATCCTCGGCTGGTGGGCGCGGACTCACTGCAGCGCAGTGGAATTACCGGCGCAGGCGTGACGATCGCAGTGTTGGACTCGGGGCTATGGCAGGATCCCAGCCAGAATTTCGGATCCCGGGTGCTGGCGGGCATTGATGTCGTCAATGGCGGCTCGGGCGCCGTCCAGAGCGATCCCTATGGACATGGAACGCATGTGACATCCATAGCGGCGGGAGGCGCGCAAAACGTTTCACTGAGCTACTCCGGCATCGCACCGCAGGCCAACCTCGTGATCGTTCGCGCCTTCGACGACACCGGCGGCGGCCGCTACACGGATGTCATAGCCGGGCTGAATTGGATTGTTGCGAATCGCGCGAGATACAACATCCGCGTCTTGAACCTGTCGTTCGGCGCGCAGCCCCAGTCCTACTACTGGGACGATCCGGTCAATCAGGCCGTCATGGCCGCGTGGCGCGCCGGTATCGTGGTCGTAGCCGCGGCGGGTAACGAAGGCCCGAGCGCGATGACGATCGATGTTCCGGGCAACGTGCCCTATGTCATTACCGCCGGCGCCCTGACGGACAACTACACCCCCTACGACGCTACCGACGACCGGCTCGCCTCATTCTCCTCGGCGGGTCCGACATTCGAAGGTTTTGTGAAACCCGAGTTGGTCGCGCCGGGTGGCCACATGGCGGCATCGATGCCCAGGGACAGCTACCTGGCCAATATCGATCCCAACTCGATGAGCCCGGGCGAGCAGATGTTCACGATGTCGGGGACGTCCCAGGCGGCGGCCGTCACATCGGGCGTCGTTGCACTGATGCTGCAGGGCAATCCAGCCCTCACCCCGGATGCTGTCAAGTGCCGCCTGTTGGCATCGACCCGTCCGGCTGTGACTTCAGGCGGGAGTCTGGCTTACAGCGTTTTCCAACAAGGTGCGGGTCTCATCAATGCACCTGCAGCGGTGAACAGCTCCGCCACGGATTGTGCGAACCAGGGGCTCGATATCAACGCTGATCTGGCCGGTACACGGCACTTCGGCGGCCCAGCCAATCAGGACGAGAACGGCAACTACTACCTCATGGACCTCGATGGCGGCTCGACCTGGAGCACTCCGCTCGCAGGGGATGGCTTTACCTGGTCCCAAGGGTATACCTGGGGTCAGGGTTATACGTGGTCTGAAGGCTACACTTGGGCCAAGGGCTACACCTGGGCGAAGGGCTACACCTGGGAGCAGGGATATACGTGGGCGAAGGGCTACACGTGGGCCAAATGTTACACGTGGGCCAAGAATCTGCCGTGGTGGACCGACTCTCAGGGTGCCGCCGGAACGTCACCGGCTTCCATTGTGTCCTGGGTTCCAAACCAATAGTGACAGCCTGCCGTGCCCAGCTGAGTGCCGCGCTCCTGTGGTGGCTGGGATTCGTCGTGCCCGCGGCGGCAGCTGAATCTTTTCCGCTCGTCCTCGATCATCTCACCACCGCGGACGGCCTGCCGCAGGGCACCGTTTTCGCGACTCTGCAGGACTCGCAGGGATTCGTGTGGCTCGCGACCGAAGACGGTCTCGTCCGCTACGACGGTCACGAGCTGGTCCGCTACTCCCGTTTGCCAACCAGCCGCGGCGGCCTGTCCGGCAACTACATCTACCAGATGATCGAAGATGCGCACCGTGATCTGTGGATCGCGGTCAAGGACGGAGGGGTCGCGCTCTGGCACCGGGACACCAACAGCTTCACCGTCATTCGGCACAGCGATACCGATCCAAAGTCCCTGGCGAGCAATGCAGTGCGCGCCCTGGTGTTGGATGCGCGTGGCCGGGTGTGGATCGGAACCAGCGATGCGGGAATCGACATCCTGGAGCCTGCGACCGGCAGGATTGAACATCTGCGGCACACTGCCAACAATCCGGACTCCCTGGTCAGCGACCGGATCCAGACCCTGACATTCGATCGCTCCGGCACCCTCTGGGCGGGCACCGAGCAGGGGCTCGACCGGTGGCAGCCGCAACAGCGGGCATTCACACATATCCGCCACGAGAAAGGCGATCCCGGCTCTCTGAGCAGCAACGATGTCTCACGGGTCATCGAGGATCGAGACGGCTTTGTGTGGGTGGGCACCTTCGATGGCGGGCTCAATCGCCTGGATCGGAACGGCCGGGTTGTGGAGAGCTTTCGTCACAACCCGCATGATCCGGACTCGCTGGCCGATGACGACGTGCGGGCCGTGCTCGAGGACCCGTCGGGGCGTCTTTGGATAGGGACTGCGGACGGGCTGGACCTGTTGGACCGCGCTTCGGGCCGGTTCAGTCATCATCGGCACGACGCCGGCGACGCGGAATCATTGCGCGACTCGTTCATCATGTCCCTCTACACCGATGCCACGGGTTTGATGTGGATAGGCACGCGGACGAGTGGGGTCAGCCGATGGAATCCTCGCAGTTGGGAGCTCGGCGGCTATCGGCCTGAGTGGCTGCGGAACAGGCTGGTCACCGCATTTGCCGACGGGCCCGGCAACAAGGTCTGGGTGGGAACACTGGGCGGCGGCTTATTCCTGTTTGATCCCGATACGGACGCGGCGGTGTCGTTGGATACCCTGACAGGGCATTCCAACTCTGCAGGTGATTCGCGCGTGATGTCGCTGCTGCAGGATCGTCGGGGAAACCTGTGGATCGGGACGATGGCCAATGGATTGAAGAAGCTCGGTGCGGATGGCCGGCTGCAGTCGATACCGGTCAGGCCTGGGGATCCCCGCAGCCTGAGCGCGCCGGGCATCACGACAATTTTCGAGACGCGTACCGGACAACTGTGGATCGGCACGCATGGCGGTGGTGTCAACATTCTTGACCCGTTGACGGGTCTGGTGCGTCAGGTGCCCTTCGGCGCCGGGGCGATCAGCGCCGCCAGCGTCATTGCGATTGCCGAGGATCGAAACGGCAACCTGTGGATCGGCACCGACGGGGGAGGGCTCGATCTGGTGCGCGCCGATGGAACGGTTGTGAAGGTGTTTCGGCACGACCCCGACAATCCCGCCACACTGTCGGCCAACATGGTCTATGCGCTGGCGATCGACGCTCAGGATCGAATCTGGGTCGGCACGGACGGCGGCGGCCTCGCCCGCGTAGTGGGTTCAGCCAACTCGCCGGATTCGATCCGTTTCCAGACAGTGTCGCGCGAGCAGGGGCTCTCGAGCGACACGCTCTATGGAGTCGTGGTCGACGCCGGCCACATCTGGCTCAGCGGGACGGCGGGGTTGATGCGCTACGAGCCCGAAGCCGGGACCCTCAAGACCTTTCACCGGGAGCACGGCCTGCAGGGTGAGGAATTCAACTCGGGGGCCTACATCCGGTTGCGCGACGGCCGCCTGTGCTTTGGCGGCCCGGGCGGATTCAATCTGTTCGATCCGTCACGTCTGACGCAGGCCGCTCGTGTGCCGCGGTTGGTTCTGACACAGGTTGAAGTCATGGGCGTGCCAGCCCGGGATCAGGCGCCGTATTGGCTCCTCGACCGGGTGTCCCTCGGCTACCGCGACAACATCGTGTCGCTCGACTTCGGCGTGCTCGACTTCACTTCCCCGCGCCGCAATCGACTTGCTTACCGGATGGGTGGACTGACCGATCGCTGGATCGATGTCGGTACTCAACATCGGATCACGTTGACCAATCTCGACGCCGGCGATCACCTCCTCGAAGTCCGAGCCGCCAATTCCGACTCGGTCTGGTCCCCTGAACCGCTGCGCCTTCGAGTGCACAGAGACACGGCGCCCTGGAAGTCCGGCTGGGCCTACGGGGCTTACGCGCTCGCTGTCCTTGGCTTGATTGCCTACCGTGCGCGGCTGCAGCGGACCCGCTTCGAGCGCGTCGTCCAGGAGCAGCAGCGCCTGGAATCGGAGGTCGCTCTGCGAACCCACGAGTTGGTCGCGACCAATAGCCAGCTCGAGCAGGCTGCGCGGGCGAAAAGTGATTTCCTCGACCGGATGAGTCATGAGCTGCGTACGCCGATGAACGGCGTCGTGGGGATCACGGAGCTGCTCGCGCGTACCCATCTTTCATCGCAACAGGCGCGCCTCACAGAGACCATCCACACATCGGCAAAGGTGCTGCTGCAAATCGTCAACGACCTTCTCGACCTGTCCAAGGTCAACGCAGGCAAGATCGTCCTCGAAGAGCTGCCTGTTGAGCCCGGACGCATACTCGAAGAATGCGCGAGTCTGTTCGCAGGCGCCGCTGAGTCCCAGGGCATCGATCTGATCACCTGCCCGCCGGCGCACGAACCTCGCAATCTGTATGGCGATCCCTTGCGGGTGCGGCAGATCCTGATGAACCTGGTTGGCAATGCGGTCAAGTTCGCCCCGCATGGAACGATTGTCGTCCGCGCCGACGTCCAGGCGGGCGATGCGCAGTCCGCAACCGTCCATTTTTCCGTATCCGACACGGGAATCGGGATGGATTCCGCCACGATTGCCAAGATCTTCCAACCCTTCACCCAGGCGGACGAATCGACGAGCCGGCATTTCGGCGGCAGCGGCCTGGGGCTGGCCATCTGTCGCGAGCTTGCGGGCCTGATGAGCGGCTCAATCAGTGTCGAAAGCCAGCCTCAGGTCGGGTCCACATTCCGCCTCACCTTGCCCTTGAAGGTCGGGGCGGAGCAGCCATCGCGGGAGTGGGCGCCGCTGCCTTCGCGGCGTGTCTGGATCATGACTCGAAGGCAGGCGCTTGCGGAATCCCTGGTGCGCCACATGTCAGCTTTCGGCCTGACGCCCGTGTGTATTGATGGCGAGGAACCGCCTCCTGTCGGCAGCCAGGACGATGCCAGTCAGGATGATTTAATAATTGTCGTAGATGCCGATGGTGATCCCAAACTACTCGACGCGCGAGCCCGGATCGCGCCCCATGCCGCGCTGGTCGTCGTCGCCTCGTCCGCTGCAGTACAGGCTAAGCATCTCGAGCATACCGTGCGGCCCGAAGCGATCGTTCTAAAGCCGGTCCGGCGCGAAGCCCTGTATGAGGCGTTGGCGGCCGCCAACGCAGCTGTGCGCTCCGCGGCCGACGTCGAATCCATACTGACAGCGGACGAACCGAATCTCGGCGGACACGTTCTTCTGGTCGAAGACGAACCTGTCAATGCAGAGGTTGCGCAAGGCTATCTGGCCGTTCTCGGATGCACTTCCGTTTGGGTCAGCGACGGACCGCAAGCTATTGCACGCAACGCCGCGGAGCGCTTCGATCTCATACTGATGGACCTGAGCATGCCGGGAATGGATGGGTTCGCGACGACGGCGCTGATTCGCCAGCAGGCTGGAGTGGCCGGCCGCATCCCCATTGTCGCGCTCACCGCACACGATGTCGTCAGTTATCGCGACACATGCTTAGCTGCCGGTATGGATGACTTGCTCAGTAAGCCATGTACCTTGGAAGAGTGTGGACAGGTCCTGAGCCGCTTGATTCCACGCGCGGCTCAGGGGCGAGCCAGCTCAGCGAGGAGTGTTGGATGAGCGGCCTGTAGTCCTGCAAGCAAATCCCGGGCTCGTGCGAGATCGCCCTCGACACACAGCCGTTCGATCCGGCCAACCTCGTCCGCGAAAGCCATGGCACCCACGGTGCCGGCAATCGATTTCAACCTGTGGCAAACGGCGGCGGCCTGCCCGGCAGCGGACATCTGCAGCGCGGTTTGCAGCTGCGACAGGGTCTCGGCGGAGCTGGTCTGAAAGAGGCCGACGAGCTTCACAAAGAGATTGGCCGATCCACGGGCCGGCAGGCGCCGGAGCTCCGCGATCACCCTGCTATCGATTTGGGTGAGCGAATCATCCATGACGCCTATTTGAACTCGAGACTCACCCCGATAGGAAGGCGACACCTTTGAAGGGGGTCGTACGGTCGAGCCCCGGGGCGGCCACGATGGCCCGGGAGCCGCCCACCCGGTCCGGCGGGATCAGCTCGTCTCGATAGAGCGCGCCGGAGCCCTGCAGGCACCCCAAGGCCAGGAGAATGTCGCGCTGTGCCGGTTCATCCACGCTGGCGGCGATCGGTGTCAGGACGAATGTCTTCGCAATGGCGAGGCCCGCACGGCACAGGTTGAGGATGTTGGGATCGCTCTGCATCGCTTTCACCCAGCCGCGATTGAACTGCAAGCCATGCATCGGAGCACGGGCCAGCCAATCGAGCGGCCAGTCCATCCCCCGCCCGAGGTCGTCCACGACGAACTGCACCCCACGTTCGGCGAGCGAGTTGAAGTCGGAGGCAGCTCGCACGAAGCAGGCTTTCACCGGAATCCGCAATTCCAATCGCTCGGCGGGTAGGGCCGACTCGGCCAGGAAACGCTCGACGTCACCGACGAAATCCTCATACAGGATGTGATGCTTGGGAGCGCCGAAGGATATCCGCACACCTTTGGACCACTGGGGTGCAAAGGCGGCGAAGTCTGTCTGCAGCCGTTGGAGCGCCGCGCGTGTCAGATCCGCTGCCCGGCCCGTTATTTCCGCCAGGCGCACGAGCTCCAACGGGTGAATCTCACCATACTGCGGGTGCCGCCAGCGCAGATAGCCCACTCTTGCCACCAGGCGGCCCGTTGCCAGGTCGTGACGACTCACGTATCGCAGGCCGATCTGCGACTTCGCGATGGCCTCCCGCAAGTCATGGGCCAGATCCGGCCGTGCCGCGGTCCTGAGTCGCGGATGCTCATGACTGAAGCAGGCCCGCGCGGATCCCGTTCGCCGCGCTTCGGCTGCCGCGCCGCAGGCACGTTCCAACAGGATCCCGGGGGTGGCAGCGCCGCCCTCGCCGAGAACCGCCACGCCCGCATGAGGAGTCAGTTGAAACACGGTTCGCCTCACGTTCGCGGGCTGTCGCAGACTGCCGCAGATTTGCGCGATGCAGGTCTCGATTGCATCCCGATCATCGGTCGCCAGGACAAACAGCAGCAGGTCCTCGCCGAGCCGGCCCACATAACTCCAGAGTCCCGCTGCCGCGGAATCGATGCGCCGGGCTGAAAGGCGCCGAACAGAGTTGCTCATGAGCTCTTCGGACAGTTGGCCGCAGACGATCTGCTTGATGTCGGTCACGCCGTCGACTCGAATGACAGCCACCGCTGCAGGGGTTCCGCGGAGAGCCGTGAGCAAGTAGCTCAGGCGACGCAGCAACCCGCGCCGCCCGGGCTGCTTGCGGGCAGTCTCCTGTCTGTCACGAACAGCCTGCCGGGGTGGATCCAACATACGCCGAATGGCGCAGACCGCGCAGTAAGACCCATGAGCAGTGACTCGAATGTCATATCCGCGTCCGGCACCCTGGTACAAAGCCCCGGTGGCCCGCCGAAGAGCGAGCGCTTCGCGCGTAAGTTGTCTTATGAGTTTTGTGAGGGGTGCTGGCCATGCAACTTCGAGTTGCTTGCCGACAGGGTCTGTTGCGGGCTGCAGCTCCGGAACGGCTCGACCGCCATAGCTGCCGAGTACGGTACCGTCCTGCTGCAGGAGCAAAATCAGGTCCGGAAGTGCCTCGAGCAGATCCTTCGTGGCCATGAGCGTGTCCTCTCGCTAATTAGAAGGACTGTAGTGCCGCGGAAGGCCCAAACTGTGACGTGGATCACGGAAAAAATGTGCACGCTGGCGGTAACGGCGCTCTTATTACATGCAATCTGCATGAATCATTATGTGAATTGACCGTACGGCGGTGGCCGCCTGGTCAGGCGAGCAGATCGCGCAGATGTGCGTTCGCACGCACCAGGTAGTCGGTGAGCAGATCGTTCGACTTCGAAGTCAGCGAGACAAAGTCGCGTCGCGCGTCGCTCGCATCCGGATTCCGTTCGATGTAGCCGCGGGCTACGAGGTGGTTGATCCGTCGCAGCGAGGTCGTCGTGGACACTCCGCTGGTTACGATCGTCAGGGCGGATACCGACATTCGCTGTTGCAGCCGTTCGGCGCGCAGCAGCTCGAAAAGCAGATCCCACTCGACATCGTCCAGCGAGTGATGCGCGTACAGATGGCGCAAACGGCGCAATTGTTCGATGGTATCCAGCACGGAGAGCAGCGCCGCCGGGTCTTCCGCGGCCTGCCGGTCCACGGCGGGTTCCCGGTCCCCTGGGTGGCCGATTGCCTTTTCGCCGCTGGCCTGCCGGGCGGCCGGCGCAGGCACCGGAGTGTCGACAGGCTGCAGGTCCCGAGCGTCGGCCAGATTCCGCAACCTTCCCGCCAACTCTTCGGCCTGCTGCACCAGTTGATCGATTTGCGGTGAGCGCGTGGTGTCAACAGTACGATCCGTTCGGGACCGCGACAGGGCGTGGGCAACAGCTTCGATCAGCTCGGCCGGACGGACCGGCTTGAGGAGGAAATCCTCGGCGCCCAACCGCAGTGCATCAATTGCGGACTCGACCGAGGGCTGGGCGGTTAGCAGCAGCACCGGTGGTGCAGGCCGGCCGAGGTGTAGCCCGTGCAGCCGGTTGATGAATTGCAGCCCCGTCAATCCCGGCATGTAGACATCGCTCAACACCAGGCCGATTTCCTGGCGGGAGGTCACCTGTGACAGCGCTGCCCGCGGGTCCGTCTCCATGTGGCAGATATAACCGGCGTGCGAGAGGATGCCCTCGAGAAAAGCGAGCATGGCCGGATCGTCATCGAGGAGGAGCACTTCGGCCATGATATCTATGGGCAAATACAGCGACGCCGGGTTGCAGGAGATGGGGGAGCAACCGCATCTAGTGTATACGAATGGGCCGGCAACGAGGGCGGTCAGTCAGAACGTACCCATGATGTTCACAAACGGACCGCGGCTGCGGTACGAGAGGTCGGTCAGATCATCTGAATAGTCAGTGCAGTTGTAACCCACGCCCAGCTTCACGTTCTTGCTCATGTGCCGGTACAAAGCCAGGAGCACGCCGGAACGCCGGTCCTGGGCCTCGTACACAGTGAGTCGGCGCCCTTCGATCATGACATCCCACTCGCGGACTATGTGCAAGTCACCGCGCAGGATGACGAGATCCGCCCGGCTCGAGAGCCAAGGCCCGCCAACACGCGTGTCCTGCAGCTCGCCATAGCGCTCAGCGTACTTACCGCCGAGCGACAGCCACGAAACGAGGTCGTAGATCGAGTCGAGCGATATCACGTGACTACGCTGAGCGTAATCCAGCGTGCTGTCAGTGAGTCCCACCTGTCCAGGCGAAGGCAGCGTGTAGTAATACCGATATTGAAGCAGCGTATTCCAGCGATCATTGGCGACGGGCCGGAAGGCGCCGCCCAGCGAGGCGTCGATGAAATTGCCGTCGTAAAAGTTGCCCTGGCTCGCGCTGCTGAAGGAGAAATTCGTTTTGGCCATGAGGCGCCAGTCGGGCGAAACCTGGTACGAGCCGGCATTGCGCGAGAGCCACGTGTCGCGCTCGCCGGCGGTGCCGTTCTCGTGGCGGAATTCCAGACTCGACGCGAAACGGATGGCCTTCTCCTTGTAGCCGGTACTCACACTCACGGCATGCCGCGTCAGGTCTCCGGCCACCGGATCGCTGATCGTGCCGGTCTCCCATTTCACCCCGTAGTTCCAGCGGTCGTTGGGCGCAAGATCAACACCAAAAGCGTTCGTCGCACTTTGCGGTCCGGCGCCATGACCGTCCCGCGCTTCGTCATAGACACTCACCTGGTCACTCAATTTGATGCGGCTACCGATCACGGTGTTGTTGAATCGCCCTTGATAGGTGGAGTCATCGCGCTCGGTGACAATGGAGTGGGCGAGATAAACGTTTGATCGGTCGTCGACGCGATAATCCCCTGTCAGTTGCCCTCCGAAACCGCCACTGCCTTCCGAAATCTCGCTGCCCACACGGACATGATCGTTGATCTGTTTCTGCGCGCCCACGCCGATGCGATCGTTCGCCTCCCGGTCACCGCTACGGTCCAGGGTGTCTTGAACGTATGTGTACGCCTGCCACGAGGCAGGACGTGCAGCGACGTCTGCCGCCGTTTGCGCCGGGACAGTTGCATGCGTCACATCGTAAGTGTTAGCCCCAGGCTGCATGGAGGCTGCGGACAGCGGCCCGGTCGCGAAGGTTGTTGCTGGCGCCGATGTCCCGGAGTTTCCGGAGGTCACATTTCCCGGCGTCGCTGCACTGCCCGCGATCGCTGCCGCCGCGGGGGACGGTTTGAGTGCCGGAGATTGCGTCTTCGCGGGCGGCTTATAGTCGAAGCGCACGATCGCGTCAGTGCGGGCCCCGTTCTCTGAAAGCAACGTACTCGCATTCGCGACGTCATTGTGCCGATCGTCATAGCGTGCCCCGGCACTGGCGGCCCACGAGTCGTTGATCTGATAGTGCACCGCCGCTTCCTCGCCATCGATGCGATCCGTAGCGGAGCTTTTATCGTCGGCTTTCACATCAATCGATGTGCGGGCGTTGAGTGGAACGCTGAAGGCCGCTCCCTGCTGTTTGATGGCATCGGTGGTAGCCAGAGCGCCGGCACCGGAGAAGCCGGCCTGCCGATCCTGCCAGTAGACACTGCCGCGGCCCCGTGCGGACTGCCAGATGTCCGACAAATCGATCGCGCCTTGCACCCGTCCTGCATTGGCAAGCGTATCCGGCGTCGAGGTTTGATTGAAACCGAAGCCGCCGTCAATGGAGCTGAGTTGCGATCCGGTGCCGTCGGAACGGGCGAACTCCAGGTCCAGGTAGGTCGAAGGCCGGTAACGCAAGGTCGCGTCGAGCCCGCCCACAATCTGCCGGTCGATACCTTCCCCTTGGCGATAACCGCTCAACCCCACGCGCAGGAAGTCATTGAGCCAGGTGCTGTTGCGTACTCCGTAGACGTTGCTCTGCGCGGCGTTGAGTCCCGGCGAATACTCATATGTGGCGACCAGGTAGGCCGGATTGCCGCTCAGGCTGCCGATCTGAATGAGCCCGCTTCCATCGGCAACGGATGACAGCGGAGCGCGCAACAGGATCGTCCCCTGCAGGTAGTTGAGGTCGTAATCGAGCCCCGGAATGAGCTGTGTTCGTTGCAGCGGAATGGAAGAGGTCTGGTCGCGGATCTCGATCCACAACCGTTCCGAGCCGCGGGTGATGTCCTGCCGGTGCAGGTAGTAGAGAGAGCCGCCCGTGCCGCGAAACTCTTCGCGTGAGTCCAGGGTTCCCGGTTCTGCGCCGAAGGCGTCGGTGGTCGAACGGCGCTCGCCGAAGGACGTCGCACCATCACTCTTGAGCAACAGGTCGCCGCCGTACAGGCTACGGCTGAACTGGTTCAACTCCAGTCCGGTCCAGGCGGTCTGAAAATTACCCCACGTCGCGCGCGAGTCATTGTGCTCGACGCGCGCGTAGACCTGACCGTTGGTCGGGGCGTCCCACTCGCTGGTGCTGTCGTCGCCATAGACAGGATAAGCCTTGTCAGCGTCGATACGCTCGAGCAGGAATCTCGGGTCTTTGGATGCAACGTTGGTGAACAACTTCTCGATCGGCCGCTCGGTCGTATCGACACTCAACGTAACCAGGTAGTCGTCATGTACTTTGCCCTTGGCGTAAAAAGCACCCCGGCCGTCGACCTCTGTGGCTTTCCCATAGCGATCGGTGTCCTCCGTGACGAGCAGTGCCGGCCCGGTCGTGTGATTGGGCGAAACAGTCAGTTCACCGAGCGCGACGTAGAACCAGCTATCCGGTGTAATCGTCAGATTGCGCGCATATTCGGTATGACCGCCGTCGGGGGTGTCGATATCAACATTGACCGTATGAGTCCCGGCAGGTAACAGTTGGCGTACGACGAAGCGACCCTGGTCATCAACGGGTACGATTGTCCCGAGTGCGTGTACGACTTCGCCCTTCGCGGCATTGCGACCGCTGACAGTGACGCTGCCGCCATTCACAGTGATGTTACGAATCCGCAGCGTGCTTTGCCCGTAGCCGGTGAGACGCTCGCGCGCGGGCGTGCTTTCATCTCCAATTGGGCGCGGATGGTCGAGTACTGTCAACGGCTTGAGGGCTGTCTCGTCGAATCGCCCGTGCTCGTCATACACCCGCAGGGTATAGACCGAGGTCGCCGGCAAACGTCCATCCGCGATTAGTTTGAGCGTCTCGCCAATCGCGACAGGCAGAACCAGGAAGGGGCGCTCGCGCGAATCCTGCCCGACCGTGAAGAAGCGAATCTCCGCTTTACGAATCCAATGCAGGTAGTTGCTGTACGTAGAGAGCTCAACAGCCTCACCGCGCACCACGCCATTCGGCCAGGCGGTCACGTTGAGGGCGGGATCCGTCTTCAGCGGATCGAACTGAATCTGGATGTCATTGCGATTCGCTTCGACATCCACGCACCGCTGGTGGTCAGCCTCGTTGGGCTGATCGGCGGGTGTCTCGGGCTTACCGTCGATCGTGATACGCAAGGGTGCGGCCGGCGCGGACTCCTGCGTGCCGCAGATGGACTTCATCCGGTCCACCGGTGCAGGCGGCGCGGTTGTGTGCGTCTGGTCGTACCAAAGCTCCAATTCAACACGGCGATTCTTTGCCATGCCGGCGGGTGTACTGTTGTCGGCCACCGGCCTTTCATCACCCTCGCCGCGGATCGTAAACGCCTCGGCCGGCAGTCCGAGCCGCCCGCGCAAGTATTGTGCGACCTGGAAAGCACGCGCCTCCGACAACCCCTTGTTGTCCCGGTAGATCGACCTGGCATGAGCGCTGAGGCGTTGATTGTCAGCGTGGCCGGTAATGAGGAACCGCAGCCCGGTCTTGCCGCGGACGCTATCCGCTATCCGATCGAGTTGCGCGTGGAACGCTGGCAGTAACTCGTCACGCCCGGATTCGAACAGTGCTCCCAGGTCCGCATCCGAGAGAGTCTCGGTGCGCGCCGCCTGCTGCGTGGGTAGCGATGCCGCAGAGTCGCGCATGGCTTGCAAGTCACGCTGCGATACATGCGACGGGCCCGCCAATCCGTCGAGTGGTGTTTTGAATTCGCTGTTCTCGCCGGGCGCTGCTGTGAAGGTGGCGCTGTTATCGGCGATCTGGCCGCGCAGGCCGTCGCAGTCGCCCGGATGCACCCGATCCGGGGTGCAAGGCGTCGGATTTGCTGATGCATCCGTCAGGGCTGTCGGATTCCGCGGAGTGTCCGCCGAGGCGATCCGCGCCCCGAGAAGGCTCGCCGCCAGCAGCGCCAGCACGTACATGTGCTTGTTCATCGGCGCGCCTCCGTCTCATCCTCGACCTGGAGCTGATAGCAGCAGTGCAACTTCTCCCACTGCTCCCTGATCTGCTCAATGAGCGCACGCTTGCGACGCGCTACGAGTTTTCGATCTGCAGTTCCAGGCGCATAGGCAATTCGCACCACAGACGGCTTATCCCGTAAGGACTGCGGCAGCTGCGCGATCCGCGCTTGCCATTCAGGCTTCAGCCGGATGTCTTGCGCCAAGTACGCCGCGTCGCTTACTTCGAGACGCACGACACGGTGAATCGTGGCGCCGAAGTTGAGCTTGCTCATCTTGCCGGTTGTGATCCGGACGTCCCGCGGGTTCTCGGTGGTGACGCGATAGCCCGAGGGCAGTGTCCGTTCATCGAGCTTCATGACGAAGTTCGATCCGCGGTAGGCGTTCGGAATCGCGGCGCAGGCAACATGGAAGCGCCCTTCCGCATCCGTCGTGACCAGAATGCCGTTGGTCGTCGCCAGGCGAACGTTCGGGATGCCGCGTTCGCCTGCATCCTGATAGCCGTTCACGTTCCTATCGTCGAACACTTTGCCGATGATGTCGGCGCAGTCGAATACGGGGTCGGGAACCACGCGTACGGCTGCGGTGGCTACGTTGGAAATTGCAGTTCCGACCAGGTTGTTGAGTCCGAACGCCTGGTTGATGTACTCGGCCTCGCCGACACCGGCGCCCACGACCAGGACCAGCTTGTAGGTACGGCGCTCCTTGGCTGCAAAGGTCTGGTTGATCCAGGTGAGCTGCCGCCCGAGTCTTTGCGGCTCGAGTGGTATTCCATTGACCGAGGCGGACCCGGCGCGATAGGCAAAGCCGGGCGGAATCAGATCGCGCATGTCGACGTTGGTCAAAGTTGCATTGAGTGTGTTCGTTGCCGTGATCGTGTAAGGCACGAGGTCGCCGACACTGACATTCACCATCGGTGTCGTCTTGGTGACGACCAATGCGCCACCGAGAATCGGATCGATTGGAATGTTGTTGTCGACTACGGCTGCCGACGTCGCCGGTGCCAGCAGGAACCCGTAGAAATATTGTGTTGTACCCGCGGTGGCGGCCAACGACGCCGAGTTGGTCGGACAGGCTCCGTTTACGTTTGACACCGTTGCCGCAGGTGCCGAAGTGGCTGCCTGGACGACCGCTGGAGCGGGGATGGAACCCACTGTGAGAGAACTGGCGCAAGCCGGAATGAGAACCGACTCGCCGGGCGTGTAACGGCCAGGCGGTGGTGTGACCTGTAGCGTATAGGTGCCGGCCGGTGCGTTGCCCAGCAGGATGAACTGATAGAAACCCTGGGCGCCCGTGATCTGCTGCAGATTGGCCGTTCCGCCGAGCAGTTGAGAGCTCGGATCGAATCCCGATGGACCCACGAGCGTCACGGTCGCTCCGGCGATCGGTTGCCGGCTCACGGAGTCGTAGACCACGCCCATCGGATCGACCGGGAGGCTCTGCTGGACAATGCGCTCACCCGGAGTCAGCGCCAGGCCGCGTAGCGTTCCACCTCGAGGGTCAGCGCCACCGGGATTGTTTTGACCCACGACCCCAGGCGAAATCGGAAGCCCACCCTCGTTAGTGACCGGCGTACCGTAAACCGCCCGGCTGGTGGGCTCGTGAAAGCGGATCTCGTAGCCGCTTCCGGGTGTTACGTTGTCGAACTCGTAATGACCGTTCGTATCGGTCGTAACGCTCTGCAGGAGCAGAGCACCCTGATAAAGCTCCACGATCCAGTTGGAAAGGAGCTCTTCGGTGCTGTCGCGCGCGCGGTTGTGGTTGGCATCGCGCCAGACCGTGCCACTGAGAGCGCCGGCCGCTCCATGCTCTGCGAAGAGATAATTGACAGCGTCAACGGCCGCTCCCAGCGCAATTGCGCTGATCAGATTGGCGCTCGCTACTCCACCTGCCGTACCCGCGCTCTCGCCGCCAGCGGTGTAATCGGGTGGTTGTGTCTCCGCGATGGAGTAGGTGCCACCAACTACATCCTTGAATGAGTAGCTGCCGTCCTGAGCCGTCGTGGTCGTCTTGCTTACTGGATTCCCGCGCGCATCGGTACCGCTCAATTGCAGCGATACGCCCGCTATCCCTGGTTCTCCCGGATCCCTTTGGTTGTTGCCGTTCGGGTCCGTGTACACGGAGCCGGCCAGGCTCCCCGCCGTATCCCCGAAATTGACTACCGGTGGCGCGCCGCCCGCAGTCAGGTCGAGAGCGACCGTGTCAGGGGTGGAGCTGCCGTAACCGGCCGGCTGCGTCTCAACTACGTTGTAGTGGCCGGCTGGAATATTCGAGAAATCGTAGCTGCCGTCGGCGGCGGTAACGATCGTCGCCACCACCGAGTTACTGCTATCGCGGAGTGTTACGGTGACTGCGCTGATGCCACCTTCGCCTGCCTCCAGCGTGCCGTTGCGATTGCTGTCCAGCCAAACGTGCCCGGTGATCGATTGACCGCGTTCGCCGTAGAGATAGCCGGTTGCCACGTTGCCCGGCAGCAGGCTGATGTTGCTGATCACGTCGGTGCTGGCAAGTGTGCCGCCTGCAGTTCCGACCGCATTCGTGCCTTGAGCGTAGGTCGGCGGCTGGCTCTCGGTCAGTGTGTATGTACCACTCAACACATCTGTGAACGAGAAGTCACCTGTCGCAGTGCTCGCCGCAGTGCCCGAAATCGGAGTTCCTCTCGCATCGGTGCCGGTAAGTGTGATGGTGACGCCTGCAATTGCAGGTTCGCCCGTGTCACGTTTGCCGTTGTTATTCGTGTCCGCGTAAACCTGACCGGCGAGACTCGAAGTGATCTCCGCAAAGTTGGCCGTTGCCGACGCTCCCGCGGCAACAGTGACTGAGACCGAATCCGGGCTGCCCAGGCTGCTGCCGTAGCCGATGGGCTGTGTTTCTACGACCGTGTAGTTTCCCGAGGGCAGACCGGAGAAGCTGTAGGTACCATCTGCGGCGGTCGTCGCCGTGCCTACAGTGGCGTTCAGAGAATTTTTCAGCGTTAGAATGACGCCTGGGATTCCGGGATCTCCGGCGTCGCGGACGTTATTTCCGTTGACGTCTTTGAATACGGTGCCAGCTACCGTCGTGCCTCGCTCGCCGAAGGTGTAGCCGGTCGCATCAGTATTCACTGTAAGGTGAATGGCACTGATGAGATCGTTTCCGACGCTGCCGCCAGCAGTGCCCGCCGCTTCGAGACCGTCCGCGAACGCGGACGGCTGAGTCGGTTCAGCCACTGAGTATCCCGCGGCGTTGGGCGTCAAGAGATCGATAAACAGGTAGTTGCCGCTTGCGTCGCTCGTCGCAACACGATTCACCGACTGTCCGGCCGCGTCAGTGCCGGTGATGGTGACCGTCACACCATTGATGCCGGGCTCGCCCGAGTCGCGAACCCCGTTGCCATTCAGATCGACGTAGACCGATCCTGCCAACGTCGAGAGCGTGTCTGCAAACCGCGCAGTGGCTGCTCCACCAGCGGGCACGACTATCGCGACCGTATCGGGCGAGCTGGCTGAGGAGCCGTAGCCGGCGGGCTGCGTTTCAACAACAAAGTAATTACCGGCCGCAACGCCAGCGAACAGGTAACTCCCGTCCGCTGCCGTAGTGGTCGTCGCTACGACCGAGTGGGCGGAGTTCTGCAGTGTGACGGTAACCGCGGCGATGCCTTGGTCCCCGGGCTGCTGAGTACCATCCCGATTCGAGTCGCGAAACACGGTACCGGTGACGGCAGATCCGGTTTCTGCAAAGTTGTAACCCGTCGCCTGTGTACCTGCAGGCAGCGCAATTGCGCTGTAGATATCCGTTCCGACTGTCCCGCCTACATTGCCGGCGCCCAGAACGTCGAGCCCTTCGCCAAAAGCAGCGGGCTGCGTTTCCTTGATGATGTAAGTGCCGGCCAGCAGGTCGCTGAAGGAATAGGTGCCGGATGCACTGGTCGTGGCGGTGGTGGGACCTACACTGACACCGTTTGCGTCGGTGCCGGTTAGAGTGACCGTTACTCCTGGAAGTCCGACTTCACCGCTGTCCAGCACACCGTTGTTGTTGCTATCGAGGAAGACGGTTCCTGCGAACGAACCGGCGCTCTCGCCAAAATTGACCGTAGCGGGTGTTCCCGCGATCAGAGCCATCGCAACACTGTTGGTCGCGTTCTCCGGCCCGCTCTGATAGCCGGTCGGCTGCGTCTCCTCGACGGTGTAGCTACTACCGGGCTGAGGCGGGAAGCTATAGGTGCCATCGGCAGCGGTGGAGGCAGTAGCGATGACCGTACTGGTCGAGTCCTTGAGAGTCACGGTGACCCCGGCGATGCCGACATCGCCGGGGTCCTTGGCTCCATTGCGATTGGCATCGCGATACACCGTTCCGGAAATGACGGTGCCGACTTCGGCGAATCGATAGCCGGTCGCGACCGTGCCGACAGGCAGCGCTATCGCGGTGACCTTGTTGGCAGCCTGAGTGACCGTACCTCCCGCCGTGCCCGCTGCGATCTGCCCGTTGGCATACGCGGTTGGCTGAGTTTCGGTGACGGTGTAGCCGGAGCCATTCGGCGCAAGCAGGTCGTTGAAAGCGAAAGTGCCGCTCGCATCACTGGTTACGGACTGATTGACAGCAGCGCCTCCGGCCGTAGTCCCCGTGAGCGTGAATGTCACTCCAGCAATAGGTGAATCAGTACCGTCGTTCGCGCCATTTCCGTTGCGGTCGAAAAACACCGATCCCGTAATGGCGCCGGTGGTATCACCAAAGTTGTGGCCAGTGCTGGTGGCGTTGGCGACGATCGTGATAGACCCAATTGCCAACGGCGTACTGTTGCCGAAGCCTGCTGGCAGGGTCTGCGTAACCGTATAGGTGCCGGCCGGCAACGCATCGAAGACGTAGTTCCCGCTGCTGTCGGTGACGGTTGTGCGGGTAGCTGCGCCGCTCAGACTGATCGTGGCACCGACGATGGCGCCTTCGCCGGCGTCGAGGACACCATTGCGATTCACGTCGCGCCAAACCAGTCCGCCAATGGATCCACCCAACTCCGCAAAGTTGTAACCAGTCCCATCTACATTGCCGACCGTGATCCCGCTGAACTGATCGTTGACGGCGTTTGACCCGCCGGTGGGCGTGCCAACAGTGTCAGTGCCGTCGGCGTAAGCTGTCGGCTGTGTCTCTGCTATCTGGTAGGTACCCGGCAGAACGTTGGAGAAGCTGTATGCTCCGGTGGAGCTGGTGGTGGTCGTCAGGCTCACCGCTGAACCGCGGGCGTCGGTACCGGTGAGAGTGACTGTGACGCCAGAGATGCCGGGATCGCCTGTATCCTTCTGCCCGTTATTGTTTATATCCGCAAAGACGATGCCGCTCAGTTTGTTGTTTCGGAGCTCGCCGAAGTTGTAGCCGGTGGCGATTTGATCCTTGTCGAGCACTATCCCGGTGATCGTGTTGCTACCGACGGTGGCGGAGACCGTGCCGCCCGGCGGGGTGCCGGCCGTCTCCAGGCCGTCCGCGTAGGCTGATGGCTGAGTCTCCGTGATGGTGTAGCCCGACGAATTCGCTTGCTCGAGGCTGTCGAACAGATAGTTTCCGCTCGAGTCGCTGGTCACCGGTGAATGGGTGACGGTGTTACCGAAGACGTCGGTTCCGCTGATTGAGAGAGTTACGCCGGCGATTCCCGATTCGCCGCTGTCAATGGTTCCGTTATTGTTATTGTCGGCGTAGACCCTGCCTGCGATGCTCGACTTCACCAGGCTGACCGATCCAGTGATCGAATTGTTACTGCTCACGAGATCGACGCTGAACGTCGAAACCGAAGCGGTGTTCGAGTAGATCGGCGGCACAGGCGGCGCCCCCGACGGCTGGGGAATGACGGCGCTGACGGTAACCGTAACGGAACCGCCCGCTGCTATGTCGCCCAGGCTGCAGGTGAGATTATTGAGCGTACTGGCCGTGCAGCTACCGCCGCCGGAGCTGATGCTGTAGACCGGAGGCAGCTGAGACAGCGCCGTGTTGGCCGGGAGATTATCGGTCAGCGTCGACTGGTAAGCGGTACCGGGTCCATTGTTGGTCACGACCATCTGCCACTGGAACGTCTGCCCGTACTGAAGTGGCGGCGAGGTGACGACTGCGGTCTTGCTCGTGAAGGCCAGGTCCGCCTTGGCGCGCACTGCGGTAGGCTCCGATGCGGAGTTGTTTGCGCTATTCGAATCGACTTCGTTCGAGCTGACGGTAACGGTGTTTACGTAACTGTTACCCGCCGCCGGTGGATTCGTATTGATCTGGTAACGCAGATAGCGTGTCGAGGAGGCATTGGCCTCGAGATTGCCGACGCTGCAGTTGACTACCTGGGGCGCAGGACCGACAGCCGTTGCTGATCCGGAGACGGCGCATATCGGCGTGCCGGTGCACGAGTATTCATCGGTCGAATCACAGAGAAATGTGACCGAATTGCCCGATGGCGCGAGATACGAGTTCTGGAACGTAACTGCGGTCGCCGCTGAAGGGCCGCCGTTCGTGACCTTCGTGGCGTACGTGACCAGGTTGTTGCTCGTCGTGACGCCGTCGTATCCCAGCGGATCGGCGTTGACGCCAACGAAGCTGGGGACGTCCGAGATATTGGCGATCAGGTCGACCTGCGCGGCCGTAATGGTCAGTGAGGCGTTCTTGCTGTCGTTGCTGGAATCCGAATCAGTGGTAGTGGTTGCGACTGTGGCCGTATTGGCCAGCACTCGCGGGGACGGCGGCGAGGCCATCCACGTGGGACGTGCCGTGAAGGTCAACGTCTCGACTTCATTGGCCGCGAGCGTGCCCACCGTGCATGAAATCAGATTACTGCCGGCATTGAAGCTGCACGTGCCCTTACTCGAAGTCAGAGTTCCGATCGTGTAGCCGGCGTCGCCGGGTGTCGGATTGAATTGATCCGACAGAGTGACGTTTTGCGCGCTCGACGGTCCCGCATTGCCATACGTGATGACGTAGGTGGTGTCGACGCCGGCGCGCACCGGATTGGGAGAAACGGTTTTTGCCTGCAGTTGAACGTCGGCGACGGGATCGACGGTCGTGTTGACCTGTGACGAGTTATTCGACCGGTCGGGGTCGCCTATTGTTGTGGAATTGATCGTCGCGGTGTTTGTGAACGCGCCGTCAGCCATTGGGCGCTTCACGCTGACCGTGATGCTCGCCGTCTCCGCACTGTCCGCGGGGGTGCCGGTGGCAAAGAGCAGCGCTGGATAGTTGCAGGTGACGGTGGCGCCGCTCACGGAACAGGTGCCAGTAGACCCTTTGCTTCCCGTGCCGGCGACCGCAGAGATGATCGTGCCGCCTGCCAGCGTGGTCTGCATCGGTATGACATCCGTCACTACGATGTTCGCCGAGTCTTGCGGACCGTTGTTACTGATCGTGAGGGTATATACGAGCGTCGTATCCGTGCTCGCGACGGTGGCCAGGTTCTGGGTCTTGACGATCCTCAGGTCGGCCCGCGCCGCGGTGGAGCTCGAAGCGGCAGATGTGCAGTTGTTGGTGCTGTTCGGGTCTGTAACGGTTGCGCTGGTCAGAGCTACGCATCCCTGGTTCGTGAGCGACGCCGCCCCTGTTGCCGTCGTGACCAGGCTGACTGTAGGAGTCTTTGCACCGACAGCGAGTGGTCCCGGCAGAGTGCAGGTGAAGACCGGGGCACTGTAGGTGCAAGTCCAGCCATTGTTCGAGAAGGTGGGACTGCCCGAGTAAGTCTCACCGGTAGGCAAGGTGTCCGTTATGGTTATCGTGTCGCCGCTGCCGACCGCACGCGGGCCGTTATTGGTAGCCTGCAACACGGACGTCAATGCCGCACCCTGTGCGACCGGGTTGGGCGACTTGGTCTTGGAGACCGACAAGTCGCTGCCATCCCGTTGGATCGTGAAATTCACCAATCCGGTGTTATTGGTCGAATCCGGGTCGGCGCTGGTGGCGCTGATGGAAGCCGTGTTCGTGGCCGCCATACCGGCCGGCGGAACCACAGTATTGTCCGGTGCGGTCGCCGAGATCGTGATGTTGTCGGTCGCCCCCACCGGCAGAGTGGCCCGTGAGCAGGTTACCGTCAAAGACGCTACCGAACAGGACCAGTTGGTGCCACTGGCCGCGATGCTGGTAAAGCCGGTGGGCAGGGTGTCGGTGACGGACACAGTGCTCGCTGCATCGGGACCGGCATTGCGAGGCAGAAGGTTGAAAGTCGCAGCATTGCTGGCGATCATCGGATTCGGTGAGGCGGTCTTGGTGATGCTCAGGTCGCCGCCGGTGGAGACGCTGACAGTCGCGGTCGCCGTGTTGTTGTTCGGGAATCCATCGGGCACGCCCGCGGACAGCGTGGCGGTATCCGTGATGTTGCCGCTGCTGGAACTCTGAACTCGACCTACGATGGTCAGTGTGCTGTTGCTTCCGTTTGGAAGCGACGCCGGGTTGTTGCAGTTGACTGTCGAGCCCGATGCGGAGCAGGACCATCCACTGCCGGACGATGAGACATACGTCACGTTTGGAGGCAGCGTGTTAACGATGTTGAGAGCGGAAGATGAGTCCGGCCCCAGATTGCTCGCATTCAGCGTGTACGTGACGAGGCCGCCTGCAACGACTGTACCGGGTGACCCGCTTGCTGTAAGCACCAGGTCGGCACCAGCACTGACAGTGGTTATCTGGGTGACGCTGCTGGCGGTTTCACCAAGACTCGTCGAGGTGGCGACGGCAGTGCTGCTCAACGTGCTACCGCCGGCCGCTGTGACGGTCATCACAATGTCGACGGTTTTGGTCGCCCCACTGGGGTCACTACCTGCGTCGGGAAGCGTGCCGAATGAGCACGTAACGGTTTGACTCGCGTAGCTACATTCAGCGTCGGAGACGGAAACGAAGGTCGCCCCTGCGGGAATCGGTACAGAGAGTTGGACTCCGTCCGCCTGCGTGGTCAGCGAGTTGTTGCTGACTTGCAGTTCATAGGTGAGCTGCTGGGTAGAAGCAACCGGATCGGGGGAGTCCTGGAATGTGGACAACAGTACTAGCGGAGCCGCGTATGCCGGAGCGATTGCGCCGAACGCGAGCAATGCCACCGCGAACGCCCGTAGAACCGTGCATACATAACGCAACACGGGTGAAAAGTGTGCGCCGTGTCGAATTAAACGTACGTCTTGCATTCCGTGAGGCCCGTGATCAGCCGGATCTGGCGGCGGTTGCTTGAAATTGTTGAATAGCCGGCTGTTGCGGCCGCTCCGTCGTCACCCCTTCCGAAAGGGGCAACGTAGCAACCTTACTCGAGCGGACGCGGTCATGTTGCTCTGCAGGATGGATTCGTGATCGGGCTCACTGGAGCGCGGCGAGAAACGCGCACGGTCTCTCATCGCGCCGACCAGCGTGACCAACTTGAAATGAGCGCGCGGGGGCGGCGCAGCGATCAGGAGCGCCGGTCGCAGATGTGCCAGAGCACTCCGCTGGGGTCACTGAGGTACAACACCCGCAGCCCCCACGGCTGCAGTGTCGGCGGTCCGAGCGATGACCGGTGTCGGAATGTTGGTTGGCATGTTTCCTGCCGTCCCGGTGTACAAAGCAGCCCCGTCGGCCCCGCACATCGATGACGTCGTCGCGCTCCAACAGAAGGTTACTACCGAAGTCAAGTGGGAACCCCGATCGTTTGCCTCCCGGTAGCCGCTCCGGTCCCGTTTGTGTGCCGACGTACAGATCAAATCGCTGAATGGGAGTACCGTCGACCGTCAGTACGCATCTGAGGTGACATATCCATGAACATCCTAATCTGGCTCGTAGTCGGTGGACTGATTGGATGGGCAGCGAGCATGGTCATGCGAACGCAGGAGGGCATTCTGCTCAATGTCGTGGTGGGGATCATCGGCGCAGCCCTCGGCGGATGGCTCCTGAGTCCGCTTGTCGGGGTCTCGACGATCAATCAAAGCAACTTCAGCGTTCCGAGCTTGCTGGTCTCGTTTCTGGGGGCCATCCTGCTGCTGCTCATCGTCCACTTCGCGCGGCGCGGTACACGCGGCTGAGCATCCATGCATTACCAGCCAGCGACCAATGAGCGCGACGAGCTTTCCGGTTGATTACGAAGAATCCCGTTCTGCAGTACGCAGCATTTCTATTCGAGCCTCTCGGCGACGACCGCAATGGTGCGCCGCTCGCGATGGCCTCCATTCTGGGCAGGATGAACCTGGATCCCTGGAACGAGGCTGCATCCCTGGCCGCCTTGCCCGCAGACGTCGCCGCGCAAAAGCTGGCTTCACTCATCGAGGCAATGCCGAGCCAGGCATTGACGCACCCGGCGTCCAATACGTTGGCGGAGCGTCTCATCAAGCTCTTACCTGCACAGCCAATTCCGGCGGACCCGCAATCAGAGCCGTTAGCCGCTGCTCGCGCAAAAAAGCCGCGCTCGCTGCTGACCTACCTGATCTGGATCGCGCTGGCTTGTGCCCTGTTGGTGGGCGCAACTTTCGGCTGACTTTGCGGCAGGGTTTGGGGATGGCTATTGAAGCGGCTCATATGACTCAGCTCACGCGCGATCTCGTTCGGGCGCAACACATGATCCACGCACCCGGTGTCGATGGCGCTAATGGGCATGCTGGCAAAACGCGCAGATCCCGGGAACTGAGCAAATGTAGCTCCGCCGGCCTGTTTGATGGCTCGTATGCCGAGGGCGCCGTCGGAGCCGCGGCCCGAGAGGACCACGCCGATTGCGTCAGCACCGAGGTCCTCGGCGACAGAAGTGAATAGTGTATCGCTGGGTCCGTGAACCGCGTTTGCGCTGGGGTTTACCCTCATACGGCCATCCCTGATTGTCAGAATGGAATTTGCGCCCATCACATACACATGGTCTCGCTCCGGCACAACACCGTCGAGCGCAACGACCACCGGTCTATTTGTCAGCTTTGCAAGGGCTTCGCCCAGTGACACCTCGCGCCGAGCCGGATCCGGATGTTGGACGATGACGAAGGCCACACCGCTTGCGGCCGGCAAGGCAGACAACAGCTCACAGACGGCATCCAGGTCACCTGCCGAGGAGGCGACCGCTACGACGATAGATTGATCCATTCGTGTTCAATAACCCCTTCGGATGGTCGACCTCGAACCGACACCATGTTAGAGCCTGGCGCTCGCCGCTCGAGAGGTCTGTGCGGTTGCGAACGCAGCCGAGACGCTGGCTCGAATCCTCATATGTGCGCGAGCGCACCGAGATTCGCAGCAGCGACGACTTAACATCGTTCGCCGGGTGCCCATGCGTGTAAGCTCAAAATGAACACAATCGTTGCTGTCAATAGCGGCTCAGAAACGCGCAAGCGCTGGCTGCCGTGCCTGCTTCTAGGCACATTCCTGTTGTCAGTTTCAGGAGGCGTCGCGGCCCAGGCGGCTGCGGGCGTATTGCCGAGTCATGCCCGTGCCAGCATCTTCGGCAGTGGTTGGAACTGTCTGCAAGGCTACGAACGCAAGGATCGAGCGTGTGTACGTATTGAAATTCCACTCAACGCATACTTCAATTCTTCCAGCAACCAATGGGATTGCAGTCGCGGATATTCGAAATCCGGCCAGCAGTGTCTCGCCGTCAAGGTGCCGAGTAACGCCTATGCGGATGATTCCCTTTTCGGGTCGGGATGGCGATGTAGCCGCGGTTACCATCAGACCGAGCAACGCTGCACACCGATCCTCGTGCCGCAGAATGCGTATCTGGTTGACTCATCATATGGTCACGGATGGGAATGCAGCCGTGGTTTTCGTCCCGAAGGGGAGGCTTGCGCGCAGGTCAAAGTTCCCTCCAACGGCTTCCTCGGACGTAGCGGGAGTGATTGGCAATGCGAACGCGGTTTCGTCAAGCTCGGCGAGACGTGTGCTGTGGTTAAGGTGCCCGCGAATGCCTACCTCGATGGCAGCGGAGATCGTTGGCAATGCGAGCGCGGATTCAGGCGGGAGGAGACGGTGTGCACGGCACTGACGCTGCCGCCAAACGCATACATCGATTTCTCAGGCGCCAGGTGGTCCTGTGCTGACGGGTTTCACAGGCGGGACGACGTGTGCGTCGCTGATTGATGGCGACCCGAAGATGTAGGTGCGCTACCGCACAGATCCCCTCGTTAGATCGACATAGCGTCATCTCATTATGAGTTATTTCTGCCTTCAGATGTACTCACGCCGAGCCGAGTGCAATGCAGGACGGCGATGGCGCAGAAGTGACCGCAGTCCGCGCGGGCATCGATACGTCATAGGCGTGTTGATTGAACGAGAGACGCGACACCCTCGCGTCAATATGGTCTGCATCGGACATTGGATACCCCGGGGGTGCGCCTGATGAAACTCGCGCAGATTCTGGCACTCGCACAGGAACGTATTCGTTCCGGCCAGTTGCCCACCACTCTCCCCACGAATATATGGGCTGGTAGCGGCGACGGACGACGCTGCACTGTCTGTGAAGAGGTCATCAGCTCTGCGGAACAACAGTACCAATTTAGGCTTCCCGGTCCCGGGGGGCACAGTGACTATCGCTTGCATTTCTCCTGCCACCAGGCGTGGATCGGATGTCGCAGCATTGCCTGAGCGGCCCTGGATGATCGCTATTCCTTGATCGCGCTGCGCAGGTAAATTCGAGCTTTTTCCCAGTCGCGATGCACAGTGCGACAGGAGTTATAGTTCAGCGCGTCATCCACCGGCCGCTGAGATCTTGACTGCACAGGCCTTTCTGACTAGACTTCTGACTAGTCAGAGGGTTCGGTCCAATGAAATCCTGGCCAGTTCAAGATGCGAAAGCCCGCTTCAGTGAGTTCCTGAAGGCAAGCCTCACGGAAGGGCCGCAAGTCGTAACCTTGCGCGGCGTCGAGACAGCGGTGCTCGTGCCAATGCGGGAGTGGCAGAGCTTGCATGCGCGGGCGCGGCCCACTCTGAAAGCTCTACTTCTCTTACCTGAAGCTCGGGGCGAATTGAACTTGCAGCCGCGAGGACGCCTGCGACGCCGGACGCCCCAAGCCGAAGACTAGTCCGTGTATTTACTGGATACGAATGTTGTTTCTGAGCTGCGCAAGATCAAACCTCATCAGGGTGTGGTTGCTTGGCTTCAGAGCGCACCTGATGAATCGCTGTACATTTCCGCTGTGACGGTGAGTGAGATACAGGCCGGCATAGAGATTACTCGGTGCCAGGACGCTGCGAAGGCCAAAGAGATCGAGGATTGGCTCGATGGCGTTGCGCACAGTTATGGCGTTCTTCCGGCGGACGCCGCCATCTTCCGTCGTTGGGCGCAACTCATGCACCGGCGGCCGGATCACCATCTCGAAGACGCCCTCATCGCGGCTACGGCGCTCGTTCGTGGGTTGACGGTGGTTACTCGCAATGTCGGCGATTTCGAGCCTTTCGGTGTTCCTCTGATCAATCCGTTTGGCCGCGCCGCGAGTACCGGAAAGCCTGGTTGAGACAGCGCGGCGCTCCGGAACCCAGGTAGGCAGGTCGGCGCAGGGCGGGCGCACCCACAACAGTAAAACAACAGCCAGATTGCGTTCCTTTGCATTGCTGTTCTCGCCGGAGCATCGCCCGTGGTGACTCCATATATGGTAGACCCCGGGTCCTCAATCGGTCCATTCGCGGCGCGGACCGAAACTATCGATGGATGTCATCATGGTCGTGATCAGCTCGCGCTCGATTTGCGACAGCTCGGGTCGCCATATGTCGAATAGCAGGACCACTCGAAGCTCATCGCTCGAATTCCAGGCCTCGTGCTCGATGCTGTCGTCAAATATTGTGAGCTTGCCTTCGTGCCACGGGCGGGTCTCGTTACCGACTCGCATGCCGCACTTGGCGGGCACGAGCAATGGCAAGTGGCAAATCAGCCTGACATTGGTGAATCCATGGTGCGGGCGTATGTGCGCGCCTGGTCGCAGCAGCGAGAACAGGACCGAAGGTGTCCGTCCTTTCATTTGACACATCGGTACCTCGCGCAACGCTGCCATCGTGTTGGGGCAACGTGCGGCGTTATCTGCAACTTCCGCCCCGTTTCTGATCAGGTAAAACGCGCTCCAGTCGGCGTTGTTGAGCAGACCTCGCGGGTTGAAGTTGGGTCGCTCAGATTCGGGCTTGATGTAGGGTTCAAAACCCATGCCGTGGATGAGCAACTCGCGCAGCTCCGCTCGGATTGCCTGCGTTTTCTGCTCCAGCCGCCCGGCCCAAGGAAAGTGCTCCCGTTCGAAGAACTGGACGTGCGCCAGCTCGGGAAAGAAGAAGTACTTGGGCTGCTGGAAATAGATCTGACGGCGGCCGATCAGTAACTCGAGCGCCTGGTTGAAACGCTCAGTTCCGGGTCCGGCGACGCCGGTATTGCCCAGTGCAGTGAGCAAGTACTTCTCAAACTCCTGCTCAAACCGCCGGTAGATCGTTTCGACTCGCTGCAGGTCCGCACGCAACTGCGGCGCGAGAGACGGCTTCGCCGCCGCCATCTCGAGTGCCGTTCGGTAGTAGGAACTGGCCGCCCGCGAATCGCCACTTTGAGCGTATCGATCCCCTTTTGAAATCAGGGCGGGTATGTGGCCAGGATTCAGGCCGAGGCATTGATCGAGCGCGTCGTTTTCCTCGCTGGCGGCTCCGCTGCTTCGGTGGACGAGTGACAGGCCATACCAAACGTTCGCATTCGCCTTCCCCGCTGCGATCACCTGGGCGAAGGAATCACGCGCCGAATTCGGATCACCGCGCCGCAGCGCCTCGAAGCCAGCCTCGACCGCCGCTTTGACATCAAAAGAGTCGTTCATATCTCATCCACCTGAGCTGGTGGCGGACGTATATATCCAAGAAGCGCGATTGGGTACAGAGCCATTACGCGGTAAATGGTTGCGCTTCTGCTGAAGCTGTACCCGCGGCGTAGCAGCCGCTCGTGACACCAACCCAACATCAACAGCGTGTCCAGCTCGCCACTGCGGTGGACTCGTCGGGGAACGGGAACTGAAGGGGCAACTTTCCAATCATAGGGAAGGGCACTTCACAAGGGCCGGCTGCCTGCTGCCTACGGCCCGCCGAGGTACTGATGAGCTTCAAAGATCTCGTTGTGAAGGCGTTCAAGCTTGGCGCGAGTGACCTGCATTTGGAATCCGGCACGGTCATCGTGGCGCGCATCCGCGGCGAGCTCACACCCATCGGCGAGCCGTTGACGGGTCCGCAGCTGATGGAAACGGCGCGGGAGTTGCTGGATGACGACGACTGGGCCGATTTTAAGGCCCGCGGCTCGGTCGATCTTTCGGTCGTCGTTGCAGGTACGCGCTGCCGCATCAACTTTTATCGGACGATCCGGGGCCTCGCGCTCGCCGCTCGATTGCTGACACCGTCGGTGGGCAACTTGCGCGCCTGCAACCTGCACCCGGACCTGCGCCGGCTCATAGCGGCGCCCACCGGCCTGGTGTTGGTGTCGGGGCCGACGGGCAGTGGCAAATCCACCACGCTGGCGGCGTTGCTCGAGGAGGCCAATGCTGCGCGTGCACTGAATATCATCACGTTGGAAAGTCCGCTGGAGTATGTATTTTCCAACCGCCGCTCGTTCATTCGACAGCGGGAGATTCCCACGCACTCGCCAAGCTTTGAGCAGGCGATCATCGACGCTCTGCGTGAGAATCCTGACGTGTTGGTCATTAGCGAGATGCGTACACCCGAGGTGATGCGGCTCACGCTCGATGCCGCGGAGACCGGACACCTGGTGCTCGCTACCATGCACTCCGCGAGTTGTGGCGAGGCGCTGAGTCGATTGTGTATGTCGTTTCCATCCGATATCCAAGGTAGCATCCGTGCGCAACTCGCGGACTGCCTGGTCGGAGTCGTCTGCCAGCGCATGCAGTATCTGCCGCGATGGCAGCTGCGTGTCCCACAATGCGAGATCCTGATACCTAACTCAGGCGCCCGGGGGACCATCCGCGCTGGTCAATTCGGCCAGCTCACGAATGTCATTCAGTCCGGCGGCGAGGAAGGAATGTGGACGTTCGAGCGCTATCAGCGTTGGATCGACCAGCAGAAGGAATGGGTACGCCCCGCGGCTCCGCCACCCGTTGCTGCCGACGGCGGGATCGTCAGGGGCGCGGCCCGTGTCACGATGCCTGCTGGGCGCGCTACATCTGCTGCTAGCGGGAGGTTGCAACCTGGTCGAACATCTGCGCACGCGCCCGCCGGCACGCTGGGCAAGGGTGTGTCGGCACCCAACGCGGGTCCCGATACGGACGGCCCCGTAGAAATGGAGATCGACGAACCTTTGGACCTGGAAGAAATCGCGGCGCTGGCGCGGAAAATTGAGCGCGGTACGCCTTAGGCATTACGTGTCGCGCCTCCGACGCAGGCGCTTTGCGCGTCGAGTCTGCGGTGATATCTGCGCATTGAGATCAGAGCCGAGCGCAAGCCGGCTATGCGCCGCCTCAATTGCACGACGCAATCGAGCTTCCAACACCTCCCGTGGCGGAAGCTCGGTCAGATATTCCGCAACATGGATTCCGCGCGCATCGAGGTCGAGATACTCGACCGTCTCGCGCTTTTTACCCGCGCACAAGACGATTCCAAGGGGCGCCTTTTCCAATGGCTGACGCTCGTGCCGATCGAGCCAGCGTAAATACAGCTCCATCTGCCCCGAGTCGGCGGGTTTGAAGTCCCCGATCTTGAGCTCAATTGCGATGAGTCGGCGCATGCGCCGATGAAAAAACAGCAGGTCGAGGTAGTAGTCATCGCCGTCGAACGTCATGCGCTTCTGGCGCTCAATGAAGGCGAATCCGGCGCCGAGCTCGAGCAGGACGCGTTCGATCTCGCGCAAGATCGCCGATTCCAAGTCTTTCTCGCTGTACGTGTCCGCGAGCTGCAGGAAGTCGAGCATGTAGGGATCCTGTAATACCAGGGCGGGCGAGACTTCGCCCTTTTCACGAAGCGCTGCGAGCTCCCGGCGGATGAGGTTCTCCGGCTTCTTTGAAAGCGCGGTTCGCTCGTAAAGCATTCCATCTACCTTCTGTGCGAGCAGACGGGTTGACCATCTTTCGACGCGGCACATTTCGGCGTAAAAGTCGCGCTTCAGGTTGTCCGAGATGTAGATGAGCTGCTTGAAGTGACTCCAGGACAATTGACTCCGCAGTGCGGAGACGATCTGCGCGTCCGGGAAAACTTCCACAAAGCGGATCATGTGGCGTAGCGACTTCTCTCCGAAGCCGCGGCCATAGCGAGTCTCCAACTGCCGCCCAACCACTGCAACGATTCGTGCGCCGTACTCTGCACGTCGCCCGCCGAGCGCTTCCGTTCGGACTCGGTGTCCGACCTGCCAGTAGAGTGTCGTAAGCGAGGCATTGGCGGTCGCTGCAACGTGATGCCGAGCCGCCTCGATCATCTGCCCGAGGTCGTGTACGAGAGTATCTACGTCGGCATTGTTCACTATTGCGTTATTGTGTTCGAGCACTGCTTGCGTCCGGTTGTGATTGACTGAGCACTTCGGCTGTTTGGATGCGGGGCAGTTACCAGCGGAGCACTCTTCCAAACAGCGTCTCGGGGTCGACTTTCATCGCTTTCGCGATAGAGATGAACTCCGCGACGTCTATGCGCCGCTCGCCCGACTCTATTTTGGCAATTCGACTGCGGTGCCAGCCGAGGTGGTCCGCGAGAACCTCTTGTGTCATGTGTGCCTCGCGCCGGGAGGCTGCAATAACCGTGACAACGGCCCGATGCCACTTGCTCCGCAGCGATTTGGTCGGGGTTGTGCAGTCCAAGTTTTGCGCTCCGGGTGGGGCGCAAAACAATATATAACTGCACGCTGACTCCCAGTACCGGCATGTATGCTTTAACTTCATCACACTTTGTGCAGAATTCGCTACCGACTATGGACCGTGTACTGGTTAGCCGGGACTGTGCTAGCGCTGACAGGAGAATAACGAGCTTGAGTAACCACGATGAACACCAACCGGGCGACGACTCGCTCGGCATGGACGCGCCTATCACCCGGCGCGACTTTCTCGGTTCGACTTTACTGGGCGCCGGCGCCGCACTGATGCCGCCGCGCGCACCTGCCGAGATGCTGAGCCAGCCGGGCGTCACGGCCGATGACTTCACCGGTTACGGTGGACTCGGTGACTATGCGAGTTCAAACGGCAACACCCGCGAAGTTGTGCTGGCCGGCCACCAGATGCGCGACGGCGTGTTTGATCGGACAGAAGCCGACGGTACGGACACGGGCGAGATTTACGATTGTGTTGTGGTCGGCGGGGGCATCAGTGGACTCGCTGCCGCTGTGACTTTCTTGAAAGAGGCGGGACCGCGCAAGAATGTCCTCGTCCTCGAAAACCATCCGATCTTCGGCGGTGAGGCCAAGCGGAATGAATTCGAGGTCGATGGCAAGCGGCTCATTGCTCACCAGGGATCGGCCATCTACTTCGTCCCGTATCCGCACAGTGTCATTGGCCGGTTCTATGAATCGATCGGCCTGGGTGCGCCGCGTCTCGAATATCAACGCTGGGGCGGTCATGGCAAACCGATGTTACTGGGCCGAACACCGTACGAGACGGCTGACCTGGCCAGTGGTCAGTATGGATTTTGGTTTGCAGCGCCTCAGGGCGGCAGAAAGGGAATCTGGGTGATGGACCCGGTCAACTCGCAACTGAAGGATGCGCCGTTGTCCGAAAGCGCTCGCCGCGAACTGTTGCGTTGGTTCGGCGGAAACACGGGTGCTGCCGACACGCCGCCGCGTTACGAAGGTGACGAGATTTCACGCTATCTGGACTCGATCACGCTCGAGCAGCACTACATGAATCGCTTCGGTATCGGGCAGGACACGATTCGTAAATACCTGAGTGCGGTCGAGGGGGGAGCGTACGGTCTGGGGCCCGATGCGCTTTCCGCCTACAGCGATTATGCATTCGACATGCTTCATCCTCTTGGGGATGAGTCCAGCTCTGCGCAGATGTTTCCGGGCGGGAATGCTGCTATTGCGCGTCTCATGGTCAAAACACTGATCCCGGCCGCAATCGAAGGCGAGCACAGTATTGAAGGGGTGCACCAAGGGCGAGTCAGATTTGACTTGCTGGATAGTCCTGACTCTGCTGCTCGTGTGAGGTTGTCTTCGACCGTGGTGTCGGTGAGACACAACGGCGATCCAAAGACCGCTGATTCGTTGCTGATTTCCTATGTCCGCGCAGGGCAGGTATATCGAGTGAGGGCGCGCTCTGCTGTGATTGCTGGCGGGAGTTGGACCGCGAAGCACATCGTCGAGGATCTGCCTGCCGAGCATGCAAATGCCTACGCTCAATTCCATCGTTCTCCCTGTCTGATGGCCAACGTTGCGGTTCGCAACTGGCGCTTTCTGAAGAAGCTGGGAATCACGGGCTGTCGTTGGTTTGACGGATTCGGCAGCGAGCTCAATGTTTACCGGAGCGCGACGATCGGCGATGGGGAGAAGACGCTGTCGCCCGACTCGCCGGTCGTATTGACGCTGAAGGTCTTGTTTCAGTCCCCGGGTTTGCCGACCCGGGAGCAGGGCATTCGGGGTCGCGCGGAGCTGCTGGCGACGCCTTATAGGGAGTACGAGCGGCAGCTTCGTGAGCAATTTACGCGTATGTTTTCAGGAGCCGGTTTCAATCCTCGCCGCGACATCGCCGCAATCATCCTCAATCGCTGGGGGCACGCATATCTGAGCCCACAACCTGGATTCTTCTTCGGAACGGACGGCAAACCTGCTCCACGCGATGTCCTGCGTAGCGCGCCGTTTGGGCGAATCGCCTTTGCGAATACGGACCTCGCGGGCGCGATGGACCATCGGTGCTCTATC
>JAXDQF010000200.1:0-12122 GCA_034668025.1 Gammaproteobacteria bacterium
GCGGCTCTGCACCGCCGTCAGTAATCCCCGCAGAATATTCACCTCGTTTTGATCCAGCTCGGCACGCTGCAGAAACCGCCTGATCCGCGCCATCAGGTTGGTCCCGCTTTGCGTGCGGTCGCGGAAATCCACCTCTTCCATCACCTGGGACAGATGGATGTACAACCGATCCATATCTTCGGGTGTGGCCAACGGCACCTCTGTCGGCAGTTGGACCACCTTCGCCCCCCGAGCGCGAAAAAGCTCATACGCAACCAGCTGCACCGCCATAGCGAGATTCAGCGACAAATAAGCCTCGTTCGCGGGAATCCGTATGAGCACGTGGGCGGATTCGATCTCATCGTTCGTCAGGCCAGTACGCTCAGCTCCGAACAGCACGGCAGCAGGAGATCGACGCGCTTCGCTCACGATGCGTTCGGCAGCGTCGCGCACATCGGCGATGCGGAAGTTCTGATCGCGATCGCGCGATGTCGTCGCGGCAACAAACCCGCATCCCTCGAGGCCCTCCGCGAGAGTTTCGACGACTCGGGCACGCGCGAGGATGTCGTCCGCGCCTGATGCACGCGCGGTGGCCTCTGCGTGCGGAAACTGCTTGGGCCGCACGAGCACGAGCTCTTCGAGAGCCATGTTCTTCATTGCACGCGCCACGGCCCCGATATTTCCCGGGTGCGAGGGCTCCACCAAAACGATACGAATGTTGGGCGACATCAATCTGCTACGATTCGTTGATTGCTTTCCGTGAGCTCATTTTACCGTGCATGCGCTTCTCAATATTGCCGTCCGGGCCGCTCGTGCCGCCGGCGAAGTCATCATCCGCAGTCTCAACCGCCTCGAATCCCTGACAATTACGTCCAAGGGGCGCAATGACTTCGTCAGCGAAGTCGATCATGCGGCCGAGGCCGAGATCATCAAGCTGATCCGCAAAAACTACCCCAACCACGCTTTTCTGGCCGAGGAAAGCGGCCGCAGCGGCGACAACGAAACCGTGTGGATCATCGATCCGCTCGACGGTACGACGAATTTCCTGCACGGCTTCCCGACGTTCGCAGTGTCCATTGCCTGTCAGATCCGAGGCAAGCTGGAGCACGGCGTCGTATACGACCCCATCAGTCAGGAAATCTTCTCCGCATCCCGCGGGGGCGGCGCGCACCTCGACAACCGACGCATTCGCGTCAGCAAGCAGCGCGGACTCGAAGGCTCCCTCATCGGCACCGGTTTTCCATATCGCGCAAATGCGAAGTACCTCGACTCTTATATGGCGATGCTCAGAGCGGTGATGGAAAACACCGCCGGTGTACGTCGTCCGGGCTCAGCAGCGCTCGACTTGGCTTATGTCGCAGCGGGACGAACCGATGCGTTCTGGGAGATTGGGTTGGCTCCGTGGGATACAGCAGCCGGAACGCTGCTCATTCAGGAGGCTGGCGGACTCATTGGTACGCTGACGGGCGGCGAATATACACAAGGAGGGAACGTCCTGGCGGGCTCGCCGAAGGTCTACGCAGCGCTGCTCGAGTTGCTGGCACCCCACATCCCGGAAGAGTTGCGCGAAGGCTGAAGATCCTCCACAGTCCGGGCAAAGCCAAGATCCGACAAACAATTTCGGGGGTTTACAGCTTAATGGCTAACCAGCTTCTGGCGACCAAATCCATTTCCGATCTGCATGCCGACGATGCCAGCGGCACGCAGCTGAAACGGGTTCTCTCCGCAACAGCACTGACTGCACTCGGTATCGGCGGCATCATCGGTACCGGCATCTTCGTTCTAACAGGTGTCGCGGCCGCGAACCACGCCGGCCCCGCACTCGCTCTCGCCTTCATCGTCGCAGGTTTCGGTTGCACCCTCGCGGGGCTCTGCTACGCCGAGTTTGCAGCGATGATTCCCGTCTCCGGCAGTGCGTATTCATACTCCTATGCAACACTCGGCGAAGGCATAGCCTGGTTCATCGGTTGGAACCTGGTACTCGAGTACCTGTTTGCCGTGGCCACCGTGTCGGTTGGTTGGTCAGGTTACCTGGTCAGTCTTCTCGACCAGATCGGGATGCATCTGCCTACGGCCTTTACTTCGTCGCCGTTTGCGAAGGGCGCAGGTGATCTGGATATCGTACGCACCGGCGCGATCATCAATGTTCCCGCAATGGCCATTGTCGCGGCGCTGACGGTCATTTGTTATATCGGTATCCGGCAGTCGTCCGCATTCAACACGATCATCGTCGCCATCAAGGTAACGGTGGTGCTGCTGTTTATTTTCTTCGGTGTGAGCTACATCAACACCGCGAACTGGCACCCGTTCATTCCCGAGAACGTGGCCCCCGGCAAATACGGATTGAGCGGGATCATGACCGCCTCAGGCGTCATCTTCTTCGCGTACATCGGTTTTGACGCCATCTCCACCGCGGCGCAGGAAACCCGCAACCCCCAGCGCGACATGCCGATCGGCATCCTGGGCAGCCTCGTGGTCTGCACCATTCTGTATGTTGTGGTCGCTTTGGTTCTGACCGGCATGGTGAGTTACAAAGAACTGAATGTTCCCGCACCGGTGGCACTGGCGATCGACAAATATGAGGCGCTGCACTGGATGGGTTGGCCGATAAAACTGGGCGCACTGGCCGGCATGACCTCGGTCATGTTGGTGATGACACTGGCCCAGGCGCGGATCTTCCTGGCCATGGCGCGTGACGGGCTCATCTGGAAACCCTTCGCGAAGGTTCATCCCAAGTTTCAGACACCCAGCGTCGGCACGATTGTGACGGGTGTTCTCGCAGCTCTCATCGGCGGACTGTTTCCCGTTGGAATCCTCGGCGAGATGGTTTCAATCGGCACACTCGCTGCATTCGTGACGGTGTGCGTCGGCGTGCTGGTGCTGCGTCATACGAGACCCGACCTCGAGCGCCCGTTCAAGACCCCTCTGCCGTGGATTACCTGCACTGTCGGCGCTCTTGTTTGCTTCGCCATGATGGTCTCGCTCGGGTGGGGAACGTGGGCACGTTTGATTGTCTGGACCATCGTCGGCGCAATCATCTACGCGTCCTACGGCTACAAACACAGCCGCCTTCATCGCGGCAACGGCGCGACGAGCCCGGTGAGCGTTACACGCTAACCGCCGTCCGCCTCGTTCACTTTCTTCTTTGAATCGAGCAATCGGCGCAGTCGGATGTTGACCATCTCGACTGCGACCGAGAACGCCATGGCGAAGTACAGATAGCCCTTCGGAATGTCGAAGTGCACGGCCTCGGCAATCAATGCCACGCCGATCAGAATCAGGAACGACAGCGCCAGCACCTTGATGGTCGGGTGACGTTCAATGAACGCGCCGACCGCCTTTGACACCCACATCATCACCAGTATTGCGGCGACGATTGCGGCGATCATGATGGAGAGGTCTTTCGCAAGGCCTACGGCCGTGAACACCGAATCGAGCGAGAACACGATGTCGATGATGGCGATCTGAGTCACCGTCATGAGAAAGCTCGAATAAACCTTCGTCGTCTGACTGTGACTCTTGCCCGCGCCCTCCATAGCCTGGTGGATCTCGAGCACGCTTTTCATCAGCAGGAACAGTCCGCCGATGAACAGGATCAGATCCCGCCCGGTCACCGCCTGCGTCCCAATGTGGAACCAGGGCGTTGTGAGCCTCGTCAGCCAGACAATCGAGTACAACAGCGCGATGCGGGTCGCCATCGCAAGCGTGAGCCCCGTGATGCGCGCCGTCTCCTGCCGCGCGGGCGGCAACCGCCCCACCAGGATCGCAATGAAGATGAGGTTGTCGATGCCGAGAACGATCTCGAGCAACGCGAGCGTGATGAACCCTAACCAAACCTGTGGATCGGCGAGGAATTCGAGCATTGGCGTCAGCGCGGCTTACGGCAGGTGATCAACGGCCACCTTCTTCTCGGACGGGAACACGTGCTCCGCGGTCAGTCCACAATCCAACGCGATGGCGCTGGAGATGTAGATGGAGGAGTACGTACCGGCCACGATGCCGATCATCAATGCCTCCGAGAATCCCTGCAGCACGGGGCCACCCAGGAACAGCAGGGCGATCACCACGATCGAAGTGACGACTTTCGTCATGATCGTGCGCGACAGCGTCTGGTTGATAGACTGATCGAGCACGACATCGGATGCCATCCGCCGGTTCGTCTCCAACCGCTCTCGAATCCGGTCAAACACCACGACGGTGTCATTCAGCGAGTAGCCGATGACCGCGAGGATGGCTGCGACCACGGCCAGATCGAACGGAGTCTGTGTAATGGAGAAAATGCCCAGGACGAGGATGGGGTCGTGTATTACGGCGAGGATTGCGCCCAGGGACAGACGCCAGGTGTGGAATCGCAGCGCGATGTAGAAGCCGATCAGCAGCAGGGTGAAGAACAGCGCCCAACTGGCGCTCGTCTTCAGCTCGTTACCCACCTGCGGGCCCACAACATCCAACTGCCTGACCTGTGCGCTGGAATCGACCGATTTCAGTACGGACTCGATCTTCTCCCGGATGACCTTCGCATTCTGAGATGGATCGGGCGGCAGGCGGATAGTGATGTCCCGCGAGGAACCGAAGTTCTGTACTTGCGGCTCCTTGAAGCCCGCCTCGGTCAGCTTGGTGCGCACCGCATCCACGTTGGCAGTGTGCGCAAATGTCGCGTTCGCGCTGATACCGCCGGTGAAGTCGATGCCCAGATTCAAACCGCGAGTGGCAAATGACACGACGGAGCCGATCATCAGAATCGCCGACAGCGTGTACCACACCTTGCGTGTGGCCATGAACGGGAAGTTGGTTTCGCCTTTGAAAAATTCCACGCGGGCTACCTCAGATCGACAGACGGGTCAGCTTGCGCCGGCCGCCATACATCAATGTAATCAAGGCACGGCTTCCCATGAGCGCCGTGAACAGCGACGTCGCAATGCCCAGTGTCAGCACGATCGCGAATCCGCGGATCGGGCCGGTGCCGAACACCCACAGCACGATACCCGCTATCAACGTGGTGACGTTGGAATCCGCGATGGCTGAGAACGCCTTCTCGAAGCCCGCCCGGATGGCGGCCTGAGGCGAAACGCCTTTGCGGACCTCCTCACGAATACGTTCGTAGATCAGCACGTTCGCGTCGACCGCCATACCGACAGTCAGAATGATGCCCGCGATACCGGGCAACGAAAGTGAAGCGCGCATCATCGACAGCAGTGCAGCCAGCAGCACAACGTTGGCCAGGAGCACGAGATCGGCAACCAGGCCGAACGTGCGATAGTAGATCGCCATGAACAGGAACACGCCGGCCATGCCGATGACCAGAGCATGAATGCCCTTGTCGATGTTGTCCTTGCCGAGGCTCGGACCTACGACCCGTTCCTCAATCGCATAGATGCCCGTCGACAACGAGCCCGAGCGCAGCAGCAGAGCCAGCTCCCGCGCCTCGCCGGCCTGCAGGCCCGTAATCTGGAAGTTATTGCTGAAGATACCCTGGATGGTTGCGTCGTTGATGACCTGCTCGTCGGTGATATCCTTGGTCACTTCCTTGCCATTGACCGTCGACGTCTCGCGCCGCTTCTCGATCAACACCACGGCCATGCGCTTCTTCAGATTGGCGCGGGTGGTCTTCAACATTGCATCGCCGGCACGGGCGTCGAGCCTGAGTGATACCGCAGGCCCTTCCTGCGTCTGCGTGCTGGTCGCATTGGTCAGCTGATCGCCCGTCGCGATGATTTCACGCTTGAGCAACAGCGGACGGCCCATTCGGGTATGCGTATACAACTTGGAACCCAGCGGGGCGTGGCCGCTGATCGCCGCCTCAGCCGCGCTGTTCGTCATATCCTCGAGGCGGAACTCGAGGGTGGCTACCTTGCCGAGAATATTCACAACCTCGGCCGAATTCTGCACACCGGGAAGCTGGACGTTGATGCGATCCAAACCCTGCCGCTGCACGATCGGCTCCGACACGCCCAGCTCATTCACGCGATTGCGCAGCGTGGTAATGACCTGCTGGATGGCGTAATCCTGCCGCTCTTTGATCTGTGCGTTGGTCAGTGTCGCGATTACGGCGGATCCGCTCGGGAGGGCTTCTGTTGAAAGACCCACGCCCTGGAGCGGTTGAGCCAACGCGTTCCGTGCCGCAGTGGCATCCGATTCCGGTGGCAGGACGACACGGATGGCGTTCGGCTGATCGCCCCCGTTGGTGATCACACTCACGTCCTTGAACGGAATGTTGGCAGTTGAAAGCGCCCGCCGGGCATCGTTCGCATAACCATCGAGGTACTGGCTGATCGAGCCCTTGACGTCAACCTGGTACAACAGATACAGGCCGCCGCGAAGATCCAGGCCCAGCGGCATGGGGCGCAGCCCCAATCGGCGGAAGAACTCGGGCGCGCGCGACGCGAACGACAGCGCGGTGATGTACTCCTTGTAGTGATCCTTGACGGCATCGCGAGCCTTGAGCTGCTCGGGAATGCTGTCAAACCGGAGCATCAGTCGACCGTCGTCGATGTAGCTCTTTTCGACGTTAACCTTCTGATCCTTCAGGTAGCTGACTACCGGAGCGGTGGCTTCAGCTGTGAGCGGAATGTGATCCGCACGGGCAACCTGCAGGGCCGGGTCGTCGCCGAATACATTCGGCAACGCGAACAGCAGGCTCAGGAGCAGCACCACCCCTATGAGGACGTATTTCCAGCGGGCGTATTCGAGCATGGCTCAGGCGCTTTTCAGCGTGCCCTTGGGCATCAGCGAGGCAACCTGAAACTTCTGCACCTTCACGCGGACGTTGTCAGCGATTTCGAGCGTGAGGAAGGTGTCGCCAACTTCCACCACCTTGCCGAGCAGACCGCCGGTCGTCACGACCTCGTCGCCGCTGCTGAGTTTCGTGAGCAGCGCCTGATGCTCTTTCGCTTTCTTCTGCTGTGGCCGGATCAGGAGGAAATAGAAGATGACGATGAAGACAACCATCATCAGCAGCGGCGCCATGCCGCCGGCGCCACCAGGCGCAGCCGATTGTGCCCAAGCATCGGGAATCAAAGCGTTCATGCACTCACCTTGGTCGGAAATACTTCGTCCGGCGCGGGGGCCCGGGGAAGCGAAGGGGCGGCATTATGCCACAGCACCTGCCGCGGCCCGCCGCAAGGACAAATACCCCTGTGCCCAGGGCGTCAGACGGCCGGCGGCGATCGCCGCCCGTATTGTCCGCATCAGGTCCAGATAGAAATGCAGGTTATGGATGGTATTCAGCCGGGACCCCAGGATTTCATTGCACCGGTCCAGGTGGCGCAGGTACGACCGCGTGTAATTACGGCACGTATAGCAGGTGCAGTCGGGGTCAATGGGGCCAAGGTCCGCCTGGTGAGCGGCATTTCGGATGTTGATGACGCCGGTGGAGGTGAAAAGGTGACCGTTTCGGGCGTGTCGGGTGGGCATCACGCAGTCGAACATATCTATGCCACGTAACACCGCAGCCACGATGTCTTCCGGGCGACCCACTCCCATCAGGTAGCGGGGGCGGTCGGCGGGCATGTGCGGCACGGTGGTTTCCAGTATCCGCAGGCGGTCTTCTTCGGGTTCGCCCACGGCGAGGCCGCCCACTGCTAATCCCGGTAGATCCAGCCGCATCAGTGCTTCGAGTGATGCCAGGCGTAGGTTGGGGTACATGCCGCCTTGGACGATGCCGAAGAGGCCGCCGGGGGGGACTTCAGTACCAGGGCTTTCTGCGTCGGAGCTTTCTGCGTTGGCGCCTTCGAGGGTACCGCCTGTGCGGTGGCCTTCTGCGCCGGGGACGTGACCCGCATCAGTGCCGTCCGCTCCTGCGCCGGCGGCTTGGGCCGCGTCGGTGCCCGCGCCTCTATAGTAATGAGCGTGGCTCCGCGCCGCCCAACGCATCGACCGCTCCATTGACTCGCGCGCCTGTTGCTCCGTTGCTGGATACGGCGTGCAGTCGTCCAGTGCCATGGCAATGTCGGATCGCAGCGCCAGCTGCACTTCCATCGAGTCCTCGGGATTCAGGCGCACATCGCTTCCGTCGATGGGCGAGCGAAATCGCACGCCCTCTTCCGTGATTTTGCGCAGGCTCTTCAGGCTGAACACTTGGAAGCCACCTGAATCGGTGAGGATCGGATGCGACCAGTGCATGAACCGATGGAGGCCGTTGTGGGCACGGACGATGTCCGGTCCGGGACGCAACATAAGATGGAATGTGTTGCCCAGGACGATTTGTGCACCCAGGCCTTCCAGTTCTTCGGGCGTCATCGCCTTTACGGTGCCGTATGTACCTACCGGCATGAATGCCGGCGTCTCGACCACGCCGTGCGCCAGAGTCAGGCGACCCAGACGGGCTGCGCCGTCTGTTGTCAGGAGTTCGAACTTGGGTCTCAACCGGGTGACCTCTCGGGTGGGGCTGCTGCCCGCGTCAGAAACATCGCGTCCCCGTAGCTGAAAAAGCGGTATTTCGCGCGGACGGCGTGCTCGTACGCCGCCAGCACGGGGCGCATTCCTGCGAATGCGCAAACGAGCATAAGCAGTGTGGATTCGGGTAGGTGGAAGTTGGTCAGGAGCGCGTCAGCTACCTGGAAGTTGAAGCCTGGGCGGATGAAGAGACGGGTTTCGCCGGACCAGCCTTTTTCAGGGAGGCGTAGGGGTGCGATCGCTGCGGCGGTTGCCACTACTGTCGGCGCCATCGCGGGCCTTTCGGCGGGGCCGCCCGTTGGGAGCACTGCCGCCAACGCGGCTGACTCCAGCGCGCGAATAACCGTCGTGCCTATCGCCACAACCCTCCCGCCCGCCGCCCGCGTCTTTTCAATCGCCCTGCATGTTGCCGCGCTTACCGACACGCGTTCGGCGTGCATGATATGCGTATCCAAATCATCCATCCGCACCGGCTGAAACGTCCCTGCGCCCACGTGCAGTGTTACAAAAGCGCGGTTTACGCCCATCGCTTCAATGTCGCGAATGAGCCGGGAATCGAAGTGCAAACTCGCCGTGGGCGCGGCGACTGCACCCCGCTCGCGAGCGAAAATACTCTGGTAGCGCTCGCGGTCATTCGCGTCGGCGGCTCGGTGAATGTACGGTGGAAGCGGTACATCGCCCCACCGCTCGAAGAATTCAAGCGCAGACCCCGGAAATTCGACACGCCAAAGGTCATCCTGCCGACCGAGGATTCGCACGATTCCGCCTGCAGTCGTCACTTCGAGCCCGTCGCGGATGGGCTTGCTGGCACGCAGCTGCACGAGCGCTTGGTTTTCTACTTCCGCGACGACACGCTCGAGGAAGATTTCGACGCGGCCGCCTGAGGGCTTGGTCCCAATGAGACGCGCTGCGACAACCTTCGTGTCGTTGAAAACGAGGAGGTCGCCTGGGCGCAGGAGACTAGGGAAGTCGCGCATGGTGCAGTCGCGCAAAGTGCCCGGTGGTGGCATGTGCGCGCCTACTTCAGCCGACGTAGCTGTGGCGGCGGAGCGTGCGCCATCGCTGGCTGACGTCGCTGCGGTGGCGGAGCGTGCGCCATCGCTGGCCGACGTCGTTGCCGTGGCGGAGCGCGCGCCATCGCTGGTGGTCCTCGGCGTCGCCGAAGCTGGCGCGCCATCGCGGCCGGAATTTGGCTCGAGGACGAGCAGCCGACTTGCCGATCGCTCGGCGAGCGGAGTCTGGGCGATCAGGTCGGGCGGCAGGTTGTAGGCGAAGTCATGGCGTTGCACGCGCGCATGGTATTGGAATCGCCTGACGGGTGCCGCTCGAGCGCACCGGGGACCCAGCTCTCAGCACGACGATCTTGACGCCACGTCAGGTCGTCGCATCGGTCCCCCGTTCCCGGTGGTCCACTCGCACTTTCCTATCCGGCCCCTCCCGCCCCGGACCCCTCGGTCCCCGCTCCGGCAGCATCGTCTCGACGTTCACCGTCTTCTGCTGCCGCATCAGCTTGATCGCAATCTTTTCGCCGGGCTGATACGACCCCAAAATGCGCGTGGCATGCGACCCACTCGTGGGCTCACGTCCATCGATCGCGAGGATCACATCGCCGTCCTCGAGCTTGAAGTCCTTCGGTGCCCGCACAACGAGTACACCTTTGTCGGTTCCGAAATACCGGCCGAGTTGAGGAGTAAGCGACGCGAGCTCCATCTCACCCAGTGGTCCGTGAATAATCACCGGCCCGAATGTCATACCACCCTCGCGGATACCGGGCGGCAACGGAGGAATCGGCGGAATGGGCGGGATCGGTGGAATGGGTGGTTGGCGCATGCCGAGGAAAGTCATACCCGGACGCGCCGTCACAACGAAGTCTCGAGATTTACCATCGCGCATAACACGCACTTTGACTTTGCTCTCCGGCGCAACATCGCGCATCGCATGCATAACCTGCCGCGCAGTGTGATCGCCCTTAACATCTGACCCATTGATGGATGTGATCACATCACCAACATGCAGACCCGCCTCCGCGGCAGCGCCGCCTGGACTCACCTCCTGAATCCGAGCGCCCTCCTTCCCACTGCGGTCATCGAGTTGCACACCCAACACGGCCCTGGGTGGACCTTCACGATAGACCGACATCATGTGGTCCATCAGCGGGCCACTCATCTGGTTGGAAAGCTCGGCGACCTCATGCGCGGCCTCCTCGAGACGGGCGCGGGCATCGGCCAGCTGCGCATCCAGATCCTTTGACTTCGCGTCCCCATCCGCCAACTCACCGCCGGTTGAGAAATACACCGCGTCAGGCGACTTGTCCGCCGCCGCCCACGCAGACAGCGGAGTTAGAATGCCAATAGGGGCGGCCAGCACTGCCGCAGCCATCAGACGAGTTGGTTTTGTTTTCACGATATCCTCGAAGGAAGTTTGATATTCAAGGCGACTCGGACGCGACCACTTCCGCGTAGCGCACCTGCGCGAGGGAACCAACGAGACGAAGCCGCTCCCGCTGCAGAGCTACCACGCGATCGGGCTGCACTCCGTCGATACGAATGGATGTCATGAGGTCGTCGACCTGCGCGATGCGGTCTTCCAGGCCAGCAACTGCCGCGCGCGTGCCAACACGAACTACAGCAGGTTCGCGGGGGAGCGTCGCCAGCCACGATTCGATGGCTCGCGTTCGCGGCGCCGTATCATCCGCCCGAGCACTGCCCGCCGGAGTTCCAGATCCTTTCGTATCGGCCTGCAATACCCGGTCCGTGTAACTTGCCGAAGGCTCCTCGTCGCGCATCCAAGTCGCCGCGCCGTCCTCGACCGCTCCGGAGTCGGCCACGACGTGCCGACCGCCGCCCCCAACGCGACTCCAAATTGCAATCGCGCACACGAACAGCAAAAACGCCGCTGCCGCGGCAATGGGGCGCCAATCCATCGCGTCATTCGCGGCCGCCGAAAGTCGCAGAGACCGCCGTTGAAACTCCTGCCAGTTGTACGGGGGAATAGTTTCGGGTGGGAGATTCCTCAGACGTTGAATGCACGCCTGGGTCTGGCCGTTTGTCTGCTCTATAGAGTTGTGCATGTCTCGCTGTCCACGGGGGGCTCGAACCATTGGCGCAGCTTCGCGTGCGCCCTGGCTAGTTGCGATTTGGAGAAGCTCACGGAGCGACCGAAGGACTGAGCAATCTCCTCATGCGAATACCCTTCGACCTCGAAGAGCCAGACCACCGCGCGTGCGGTCGGCGCCAGGCTCTCGAGCGCCCGCTCCAAATCGACGCTCTCGGCCCGAGGGCCCGGCGTCGCTGGCAGCAGCGACTCAACCCATCGCCCGTCCGCGTCGCCATCCGAACTGAGACGCAGCCGCGCCCGATGCCACGGAGATCGTAGGTACATCAAGCACTTGGAGACGGCGATCTGCCGCACCCACGCCCCCAGGGGCGCCTCGCCTCGAAACGATGCGAGGTTCTGAAACACCGCCATCATCGTCTCCTGGAAGAGGTCCTCAGCCAGGGCGCGGCTGCCGGCCAGGCGCCGCACCAGCCCAAACGTCGCAGGCGCCACCGCCGCATAGACGGCCGCCTGGGCGCATTCGCCGCCGCTTCGCGCGCTGGAGAGCACATCGGGGGGTACGTCTATGTCGGTGAGTCGGGCCACGAATGCTTAGATGCGCCAGACTTCTCAAAGGTCGCATCTGGTCAGCTATAATCCGCGCCCCCCTCGGCGCCCGAGTGGCGGAATTGGTAGACGCAGCGGACTCAAAA
>JAXDQF010000201.1:0-13519 GCA_034668025.1 Gammaproteobacteria bacterium
GACCACCAACCTGCAAAACATCATCGCGATCGAGCTCCTGGCCGCCTGTCAGGGCATCGACTTCCGCAAGCCCCTGAAGACTTCCAGCTCGCTCCAACAAGCGTACGACGCCTTGCGCGCCCGCATCCCTTTCGCGACACAGGACCGGTTGCTTGCAGATGACATCGAGGTGACCGCGGAAGTCATCCGCACGCCTGCGGTGTTGAGCCTGGCGGACTTTTTGTTGCCCAGCTTCGGTTAGCCGCGGGCGGATTTCTTTTTGGCGTGGCGGGTGCGCGGCGCACGGCGCGGGCCGGCCCGTCCGCTACTGCCCCTGCCCTTCTCCAGGCTCTGCTTCAACACCGCCATCAGGTCAATAATCTCAGCTGACTTCTTCGGCTTCGACTCCTTGGCCGCCTCGGTCAACGTGTGCGTTTCCTTGTTGCGCACCTTCTCGTTGATGCGCTTCATCAGGTCCTCGCGATACGTATCGTGATACTTCTTCGGCTCCCATGGCCCCGTCATGCCCTCAATGAGCTTCTCCGCCATTGAGATCTCCTTCGCCGTCAGGCCCGCGTCCTTTGCGCCCGGCGCCTCAACACCCATTTCGTCGGGTGTACGGATCTCATCGGCGAATCTGAGCGTGTTGAGTACGATGATGTCATTCTCAGGGAGCACCGCAGCCAAGTGCTGCCGGGTCCGCACGACTACGTTCGCAATCGCGACCTTCTCAGTCCGCTTCAGCGCCTCGCGCAGAAGCGCGTAAACCTTCTCGCCACCCTTCTGCGGCGCCACGTAGTAAGGCGTCTCGTAATACTCAGGAGTTATGTTTGTGGCGTCCGTGAAGCTGGTGATTTCGATTGTCTGCGAAGCCTTCGTGTTGGCCCGGCGGAAGTCTTCGTCCGACAGCGCTACGTACTGCCCCTTTTTGTACTGGTAGCCGCGCACGATGTCCTTCCACTCGACCTGCTTACCGGTGCGCTTGTTGTAGCGCTGATAGCCGACCGGCGAGAAGTCACGCTTATCGAGGAAGTCCAGGTCAATCGTCGCGCTATGCGTCGCCGAGTACAGGTTGACGGGGATGTAGACGAGACCGAATGAAATAGCGCCTTTCCAGAACGCACGAGCCATGCGCAGCCCCTTGAATAACCCGCCAACGCGGCGGTGTGCGATTAACGCATGACCCGGGGTTACAGTTCCAACTGATCGTTTTACAATCAATTCATGACTAGCAAAAACGTCGTCTATCGCGAGATTTCTCGTCCGGACCCCGCTGCGGTCAGCACGCTGGGGAAACATGGCGTTGCAACGGTTCACGAGTCCCAAGGACGAACCGGCCTTCTGGCGCCTTACATGCGACCGATCTATTCCGGAACGTCACTCGCCGGCCCAGCCGTGACCGTCTTGGTGCCCCCAGGCGACAACTGGATGATTCACGTCGCCGTGGAAGTGTGCAAACCAGGCGACGTGCTCGTAGTCGCACCGAGCTCGCCCTGCAATGACGGGTACTTCGGTGACTTGTTGGCAACGTCATTGAAGGCGCGCGGAGTCATCGCGCTGATCATCGACGCCGGCGTACGGGATGTTGCAACGCTTACCGAAATGAAATTTCCGGTGTGGGCCAAGAACATCTGGGCCCAGGGCACCGTCAAGGCCAGCCTGGGGTCAGTCAACATACCGGTGATCTGCGCCGGGCAACGTATCGAACCCGGCGACGTGATCGTCGCCGACGACGACGGCGTGGTCTCAGTCAACCGTGCAGACGCAGTCAAAGTCGCCGCCGCCGCCACCGAGCGCATAGCGAACGAAGAAGACAAGCGCAAGCGTCTCGCGGCGGGCGAACTGGGGCTCGACCTTTACAAGTTTCGCGAGAAGCTGGCGGCGCTTGGGTTGGAGTACCGCTGACATGCCAAGCGGTGGCGGGCATCGCTTGCTGGCGTGGTCGGCGATCGCGGCGTGGGATCGCTGACGTGACGGCGGTCGCGTGCACGCTGATGCGCGGTGGGACGTCCAAGGGGCCGTTCTTCCTTGCCCGCAATTTGCCGTCGGCGACCGATGTGCGCGACCGCGTACTGTTGGCCATCATGGGCTCGCCCGACATTCGCCAGATCGACGGTCTGGGCGGCGCCGATAGCTTGACCAGTAAGGTGGCCATCGTCGGCCCGTCAACGCGCCCCGACGCCGACGTCGATTACCTGTTTCTCCAGGTAGTCGTGAACGAGCCGCGCGTCGACGCCTCGCAGAACTGCGGCAACATGCTCGCTGGCGTTGCGCCGTTCGCGATCGAAAACGGTCTCGTTCCTATCACCGGCGACCGCACTCGCGTCCGCATCCACATGGTGAATACACAGAGCATCGCCGTCGCCGAAATCCAAACACCGAACGGTCGCGTGCAATACAGCGGCGACGCATCCATCGATGGCGTTCCCGGAACCGCCGCGCCTATTCTTCTCGACTTCCTGGACATCGCCGGCTCGAGCTGCGGAGCATTGCTTCCAACCGGAAACGCCCTCGACGTCATCGAAGGCGTCGAAGCAACGCTCATCGACAATGGAATGCCCGTCGTCGTGATGCGCGCATCCGACCTCGGCAAAACAGGCGCTGAATCCCCCGCCGAATTGGAAGCGGATAAGGCGCTCAAGGCGCGCGTCGAAGTCATTCGACTCGAAGCCGGTCGACGCATGAACCTCGGCGACGTGACCAAGAAAACCGTGCCGAAAATGTGCCTCGTATCGGCGCCTAAGAATGGCGGCGCCATCGCCACACGCAATTTCATACCGCACACCGTTCACAAAGCCATCGGGGTCTTCGGCGCGGTAAGCGTCGCCACCGCATGCGTGGTCCCCGGCTCCGTGACCGCCAACATCGCACGCGTCGTCAACACCGGCCGCTCTCGCCGCCTCGACGTCGAACATCCCACCGGCTTCTTCACCGTCGAAATGGACGTCGAAGCCGACGGCACCGGCATCAAAGTTGAACGCGCGGCATTACTGCGCACCGCCCGCAAAATCATGGCCGGCGACGCCTTCGTCGACGACGCCATTTGGGACGGTCGTTAGGCCCTCGCTAGCCGCGGAAAGACCTTCCGGGCGTTGCCCTCGAATATCTTCTTCTTGTCCTCGGCACTCAATGCCGAGCCCTCGATGTAACGTTTGGTGTCGTCGTAATACTGCCCCGTGCGCGGGTCAATTCCCCTGACGGCACCCACCATCTCCGACCCAAACAGGATGTTGTCCAACGGCACCACCTCGAGCAACAGGTCGATGCCGGGCTGGTGGTAGACACACGTGTCGAAAAACACGTTGTTCTTCATCAGCTCTTCCAACGGCGGTCGCTTCAGGTCCTGTGCCAGACCGCGATAGCGTCCCCAATGGAACGGCACCGCGCCGCCGCCATGCGGAATTATCATGCGCAGCGTTGGGAAGTCCTTGAACAAGTCGGCCGTCAGGAACTGCATGAACGCCGTTGTGTCGGCGTTGATGTAGTGGGCGCCGGTTGCATGGAAGTTGGGATTGCACGATGAGCTGACATGCACCATGGCGGGGACATCGAGCTCCACCATCTTTTCATACAACGGATACCAGTGACGATCGGTCAAGGGCGGCGAATTCCAATGGCCACCCGATGGATCCGGGTTCAGGTTGCATCCAATGAACCCCAGATCGCGCACGCAGCGCTCCAGTTCCGCCGCGCTGTTGACCGGGGCGACACCGGGAGACTGCGGCAACTGACAGACGCCGACGAAATTCTCCGGGTACAAGCCACACACGCGTTTGATGAGGTCATTGCAGACACGGGACCATTCGAGGCTCGTGGACTCACTGCCGATGTGGTGTGCCATCGCGGAAGCGCGCGGCGAGAAAATCGTCAGGTCGGTACCGCGCTCGCGTTGCAACTTGAGTTGCGCTTTCTCCAGGCTCTCGCGAATCTGGTCATCGCTGATGTGGAGACTCGAAGCTGACGGCGTCAGCGCCGGATCTTTCAGGCCCGAGATCTGGGCCTCGCGAAACTTCTGTAATTCGGCCGGGGCGGTCGTGTAGTGACCATGGCAGTCGATGATCATGACTCGAGGCTCTTTTCCAGGCGATCGAGGGTGCGCATGGCGGGCAGGACTTGCGCGAGGCTGGCGTTGGGCTCGCGTTTTTCCTTGATGGCGGCGAAGAATTCACGGTCCTGCAACTCGATTCCATTCATGGAGACGGCCACCTTGGTAACGTCAATCGGCTTCTGATAGCCGTCGACGAGATCGTCATAGTTGGCGATGTACGTTCCGTTGTCACAGATGTAGCGGAAGAATGTTCCGAGCGGACCGTTGTTGTTGAATGAGAGAGACAGGGTGCAGATTGCGCCTGACGGGACCTTGAGGCCGATGCTCATATCCATGGCAATGCCCAACTGCGGGTGCCTCGGACCTTGCAGAGCCTGAGCCCGGGAGGCGGTCTCGCCCGTCTGGTATTGAAACAAATCGACGGTGTGGCAGGCGTGATGCCACAACAGGTGGTCGGTCCAGCTGCGTGGCTTGCCCAGCGCATTGGTGTTGGTCCGCCGAAAAAAATACGTCTGCACATCCATCTGCTGGATTTTCAGCTCGCCGGCCCGGATGCGCTGGTGGATCCACTGGTGGCTGGGGTTGAAACGGCGGGTGTGGCCGCCCATGGCGATGACGCCGGTTTCCTTTTGCACCTGCAGGAGTCGCTCGGAGTCGGCGAGGTTGTCGGCAATGGGAATTTCGATCATCACGTGCTTGCCCGCGCGCATGCATTGCTCAGCCTGCTTCGCGTGCATCTGCGTTGGGGTCGCCAGGAGAACGGCTTCGACACCCGGTTGTGCCAGGCTTTCAGCCAGATCGCAGGTCCAATGCGGAATGTTGAATTTCTTCGCTACTTCCGCCGTCTGCTCGGCATTGCCGCCGGCCAGCGAGGCCACCTGGACGCCTTCAATCCTGGCCACCGCCTCCAGGTGCTTGACTCCGAAAGCGCCCTGTCCTGCCAATGCGATCTTCATGCTTCGTTCTCGAGAATGATGTGCCCGACCGCAGTGTTGGAGGCGGGGACGTGATAGAACCTGTAGACCTCGCGTACCTTCTCATCCAGGGCGCCGCGCATGATGAGCCACATCACCAGCTCTATACCCTCGGAGCCCGCCTCGCGGACGTAGTCGATGTGAGGCATCCGGGCAAGCTTGCGCGGATCTGCTGTCAGGTTGTCCAGGAAAGCGGTGTCGAAAGCCCGATTGATCAGGCCGGCACGCGGCCCCTGCAACTGATGCGACATCCCGCCCGTTCCAAAAATCATCACTTTCAGGTTCTGGTCAAACGAATCCACGGCGCGGCGGATGGCAAGGCCCAAGTTATAGCAACGGTTTCCCGTAGGCGGCGGATATTGCACGACGTTCACGGCCAGGGGGATGACCTGACACGGCCATTCCTGCGGCTGACCGAAAAGCAGTGACAGCGGGACGGTCAGGCCATGGTCGACGGCCATGTTGTTGACAATGGTCAGATCAAACTCATCCAGGATCACCGACTGGGCGATGTGCCACGCCAGCTCGGGATGGCCTTTTACGACCGGAACCTTGCGCGGTCCCCAACCTTCATCCGCAGGAGCAAACTCCGCCGCGCAGCCGAGCGCGAAGGTTGGAATCATCTCCAGCGAGAACGCGGAAGCGTGATCGTTGTAGACGAGAATGATGACGTCCGGCTTCTGTTCCGCGATCCACTTTTTCGCCGGCTCGTAGCCTTTGAACAGGGGCTGCCAGTACGGGTCGCCGGTCTTGCCGAGGTCGATGGCGGCGCCTATGGCCGGCACGTGTGATGTGGCGACGCCTGCGACTAACCTGGCCACTATTTTTTTGACTCCGGTGGTGTTGCGGGCTGCGACTTGCTGCGATTGCCGTCGATCGAGCGGCCGCCGTTGAGCATCATTTTTGCGTAGTCCTCCTGCGAGGCGCCCGTCATGATGGCAGCCACCTGTTGGAATGACTTGCCGTCGGTTGAGAACAGCTTGGCAAGAAAGTAGATGTTGCCACCCAAGGCGATCATGCCATTCCAGTCGCGTTTCAGGACGGCATCCCGTTGCGCCTGCGTCATCTGGAATTTCAGCAGGTAGGCGGCCTCATCGGCTTTGAACGCGGCGCGGTTCTCGGCCTTCATCAACGACATGCAGAACATGTTGAGGTGATAGCCCTGCCGCGAGCGTTGCGCATCAAAAAGCGTCGTGCCCGGGATGTCGTCGAACGGATTGAGCTCATCCTTCAAAGGAATACAACCTGTGTGGATTATCGACGAGTATTTTACGCTGCACTGAGGGCTCCGGCGCAAAAAGCGGCACCAGGTCCACCAGGTCGCCATCATTCGGCATGTATCGCGCGATATTGGGATGGGGCCAGTCGGTGCCCCAGAGAATCCGGTCGGGTGCTGCAGCAATCAACGCCTGTGCGAACGGTACTGCGTCAGTAAACGGCGGACCGTTGCTGGAGATTCGTTCCGCGCCGGAAATCTTGACCCAGCAACCGGGCGTAGTCCGCGCCAGGTTGACCAGCTGCCGGAACGGTTCCTGCTCCAGGCCGGCCTTCGTCGGCACCCGGCCCATGTGATCAATGATGAACGGCACTGGCAGGTTGCGCAGCAGATCGTCATAACCAACGAGATCAACCGCGTCGAAGTGCAGATCAACGTGCCAACCCAGGGGTTTGATGCGGGCAATCACGCGATGGAACTCATTCATGTCCGGCACGCCGCCCAGGTGCTTCACGAAGTTGAAGCGCACGCCGCGAAAGCCTGCCTGGTGGAGGTCTTCGAACATTCGATCGGTGAACGAATCGTCGGCGTTGGCTACGCCTCGATAACGGCCACTGCTTTGAGCGATGGCGTCGACGATGACGGTATTGTCAGTTCCGTGACAGCTCGCGTTCACGAGTACGGCTCGTTCCAGGCCCAGAATCGATTGCAATTCCTTGAACCTGGAGAGCGGCGCGTCGGGTGGCGTATACGTACGATCGGCTGCGTACGGATATCGGTCACCTGGGCCAAATATGTGGCAATGGGCGTCACAACTGCCTGGCGGCGGGCGATACTTGGGGCTGCGAGTGTCGGCGTCTGGCGGCTTACAGCTGGGAATATTCGTCATGTTTGTTATCGTAGCGACGGGCCGAGCAGCACACAATCTGGGCCGACCGATGATCGAACCACTGGAATGAAGGCTATGGAATTTACCCACCTGATCAATGGCACAGCAGTCTCGGGCGATGCCACGCTAGAGGTTATAAATCCGGCTACGGGGGCCGTGTTTGCGCGTTGTCCGGCAGCCAACGCGGAGCAACTCAATGCTGCCGTGGGTGCTGCGCGTGCGGCTTTTCCGTCGTGGAAAGCGAGGTCGTTTGCGGAACGCGCCGCCTTCATCGGCAGGATGGCTGCTGTGCTGCGTGAGCATCAGGAAACGCTGGCTCAACTGCTCACGCGTGAGCAGGGCAAGCCGATTGGCCAGGCTCGCGATGAGATCGGCCGCGCGGCGACCCAGTCTGAAGGCATGGCTGCGATCCGGATCGGGGTCGAAACGCTCGTTGACGATGGGCAGCGAAGAATTGAGTTGCATTATCGGCCGCTGGGGGTTGTTGGGATCATTACGCCGTGGAATGCGCCTATCAATCTTGCTGCGGGGCCGATCACTGCAGCGTTGTACACAGGTAACACGGCTGTATTGAAGCCCTCTCCTTTCACGCCGTTGACGACTTTGAAGCTCGGCGAGTTGCTGCGGGATGTGTTTCCTCCTGGTGTACTCAATGTTGTTGCGGGCGGTGATGAGCTTGGTCGGTGGATGTCGGAACATCCCCACATCGACAAGATTTCGTTCACGGGGTCGGTTGCCACGGGCAAAAGAGTCATGGCCAGTGCAGCCGGCACTTTGAAGCGGGTGACGCTGGAGCTCGGTGGCAACGATGCGGCGATTGTTTTGGACGATGTGGATCCCAAGGTCGTTGCCAGGAAGTTGTATTTCGCGGCGTTCGTCAACAGCGGCCAGGTGTGCATGGCCGTCAAACGGATTTACGCCCACGAATCCGTCTACGACGCGCTCTGCTCCGCGCTCGCTGACGAGGCGCGCAGCGCACGCGTTGGCGACGGGCTGGACCCACAGAGTCAAATGGGCCCCATCCAGAATCGCAAGCAATACGAGCGGGTTGTGGAGCTTCTGGCAGACACCAGGCGGACGGGCGCCCGAATTCTCGCTGGCGGCGAGGTTCCGGCGGGTGGCGGTTATTTCATGACACCGACAATCGTTGCCAACATTGCGGAAGACAGCCGCCTCGTGCAAGAAGAGCAGTTTGGCCCCATCGTGCCAGTGTTGAAATTCACCGACGAGGATGATGCCGTTCGACGCGCCAACGACACTCGGTTTGGATTGGCCGGCTCAGTGTGGAGTCGCGATCCCGAACGCGCAGCTGCAATCGCGGCACGCCTGGAGGTTGGCACGGCTTGGGTCAACCAACATCGCGCAACGTCGGCGACGGTGCCATTTGGGGGTGCGAAGGAGTCTGGCATGGGACGCCAGTACTCTGAGTTGGGGCTGAAGGAGAATATGGAGCCGCAGGTGGTGAGTGTGCTCAAAGAGCCGGTGTGAGGCCGCGCGAGGGGATCCGGGGCATCGCGTGTTGGGCCACGCCGGGCGCGATCAGCCGCTTGCGGTTTGCATCACTTCGAGCAACGCGACGCCATAGCGATCCAGCTTGGTGGCGCCGATTCCGGTGATTTCGCGGAGCTCATCCAGGGAGCTGGGCAGGCGGTCCGCAAGTTCGAGCAGCGTGCTGTCGTGGAAGATGGTGTACGCGGGGACGCCGTGTTCCTTGGCCATGTCGCGGCGCCAGCCTCGTAGGGCTTCAAACACGATGGCGTTAGCGGTGTCGATCGCCCCAGCGCCGCTGCCGGCGGTGGCGCCCGCGCCCATCCCCGCTGCGCCGATTCGGCCGAGGCGCGTCTTATCGATTGCCCGACGCTCGCCGCGTCTGGATATCGGCTTCGCTTCCTGACGCCGCAGACTCAGGCGGCGCTCTCCGCGAAGCACCTCGCGGCTCGCCGCCGTCAGGCGCAGCGTATTGAATCGCTCGTGATCCACCTTCACGAGGCCATGCATAACGAGCTGCCGAAGTACCGAACGCCACTGGGTGGCGTCCAGCTCAGCTCCAATTCCAAACGTGCTCAACTTCTCGTGACCGAACTGCTGCACCTTCGCCGTGCTCTTGCCGCGCAGCACGTCGATGACCTGCTGCGCCCCGAAGGAGAACCCACTCGCCTGCTCGCATCGGAAGATGCACGACATTAGCTTGCGTGCGGCATCCGTCCCGTCCCACTCCTGCGGCGGAGTGATGCAGTTATCGCAGTTGTCGCAGGCCTTACTGGACTCGTCGAAGTAATCAAGCAGCGCGACGCGGCGACATGAGATGGTCTCGCAAAGGCCGAGGATCGCATCTAGCTTGGCGGTGATGATGCGCTTGTAGCTTGCATCACCTTCCGATTGGTCGATCATCCAGCGCTGCTGAACGACGTCCGATAGCCCGTAGACCATCCATGCATCTGCAGGCAAACCGTCGCGACCCGCGCGGCCGGTCTCCTGGTAGTAGCCCTCAATGCTTTTGGGAAGGTCAATGTGCGCGACGAACCGGACGTCCGGCTTGTCTATGCCCATGCCAAACGCAATGGTGGCAACCATGACGACGCCGTCTTCGCGGATGAACCGATTCTGATTGGCCTCGCGCGTGCCGTTGTCCAGGCCTGCGTGATACGGCAACGCGTTGATGCCGTGTCCGGCCAGAAACGCAGCCGTCTCATCGACGGTATTTCGCGAGAGACAGTAGACGATACCGGCTTCGCCGAGGTGCTCACTCTTGATGAATTCGAGCAATTGCTTGCGAGCGCTGACCTTCTCAGCGATGCGGTATCTGATGTTTGGACGGTCGAAGCTAGAGACGAATTCACGAGCGTTCTGCAAATGCAGTCGCTCGACGATCTCTTTTCGCGTCAGAGCATCCGCAGTCGCTGTGAGTGCAATGCGTGGCACACCGGGGAAACGCTCAGCGAGCACTGCAAGACGGATGTACTCCGGGCGAAAGTCGTGCCCCCATTGCGAGACGCAGTGAGCCTCATCGATGGCGAATAGCGCCAGTTTCGATGCCGCAAGCAGCTCCAAGCAGCGATCGGTGAGAAGCCGCTCAGGGGCGACATAGAGCAGATCGAGATCGCCCTGCCGCGCGCGACGCTCAACGGCCTGCACTTCGGGCCACGTCATACTCGAATTGAGCGCCGCAGCCCGTACGCCTGCTTCATCGAGAGCCGCCACCTGATCCTGCATCAACGCAATGAGCGGCGACACGACCACGCCCATCCCCTCACGGATGAGCGCCGGAATCTGGAAGCAAAGTGACTTGCCGCCGCCGGTCGGCATCAGGACGAGCGCGTCACCGCCCTCGGCTACGTGCGAGACGATCTCCCGCTGCTGGCCGCGAAAGACAGGGTAGCCAAAGACGTCCCTGAGAATTTGATCCGCATCTCGCCCCTGGGGCGAGTTGACGATGGGTAACCCTGCTTGCATGTCGCGAGCATAGCGGCGCCTGCAGTCGTCCGTCGAGCCGGTCTATGTCGTGGATCGTTCTCGAAATGAGCGGCCGCCTCAGCGACCTCGAAGCCATAGGCGTTTGACAGGCTATAGCTATTCAGATACGCGCATGTTGAAAGGCTTTGACTATTCAAGTCGAACGCTTCAAGTGCGGGATATGGCGGAAGTCATTGGCCGAGGCCTGAAGGTGCCGGTGGCCTCGATGTCTGGAGAGGAAGCGGCGAGTCACTTTGGATGGCTCGCCGCGTTTGTGGGTCGGGACGTTCCGGCATCGAGTGCGCAAACGCAGCAACGGCTCGGATGGCAGCCGACCGGCCCGGGACTGATCGCCGATCTCGAAGAAATGAACTACTCAGGCGTTTGAACTACTCAGCCGCCTGAGCCCGCTGGAAGGGACTACAGCAGTCCGTCGAGCCGGTCTATGTCGTTGATTACTCTGAAATGCCCGCCACCCTTCTCCACCTTCGTCTTCCACGAGTCCAGTCGCGACATGTACTCGCGGGGGTCGAAGTTGTCTGAACGGAGTTTGGTGACGTTGAGGGCTACTACGTCGAAGCCCTTCAGGTCCAGCGGGATGTCGCGCACGTAGCCTTTGGCCAGGTCTTCCTTCATGTCGGAGAAAATCAGGATTTCCTTGTGACCCGGATTCTTCTCCTTCAGGAACTCAATGGCCTGCAGCAGGCCGCCGGTGATATCGGTGAACGGCGCCGGGGCTGAATCGTCAATGAACTTCTCGACCCGGCTGGCAAATGCCCGCTTCTGCTGATTCGCGGTGCTGGGACGATCATCGAAGGTCGCTTTCGCGATGATGTTTTTCTCCGTGAAGCTCGCGGTGTCGATGCGCGCAACAGCGAATGAATCCGACGGCTGCAACTTCGACAGTGCCACGAGAATGATCTGCTCAGCCTTTGTGACCTGCCTGTTGTAGGTGCCGGAAGTATCGATCAGCAGATACAACCCCGTGTTGCGAGGCACGTTCACCTGGCCGCAGGCGGCCAGCATGAGAACGAGCCCACACGCCGCGGAACGGCGGTATCGAGTGGTTCGACTCACGACTGGGCCTCCTGTTCCTGCCACGCCGGTGAGCGCGGCTCCTCCGGGAGGGGTGGCTGATTCTGGTTCGCAGCCACCCGCGTCTCGATCCACAATGGAACAAACAACGGCAGGTCATACAGACGCTCGGCGAGCGTGCCAATGTGCCGCATGCCATTGCCGAACACCCGCAACAAGAGCGATATCGCGCGCATGATTCCGATACCGATGAGCCCGAGCACGGTCCGCAGCGAGTGAATAAACGTCTCGAGTGGAATCGCCACGAACACGAGCGCGAACGGCAGGATGAATCCCATGCCCATCTGTGCGGCAGTGGTGATCCACAGGTGCTCATTCACAGTGCCTGCGACTCCGTCGCCGCGCAGCAGAGCACTGGTTGCGAGCTCGTCCTGCAATAACACTTCGCGCATGTACGCGAGCCCTGCTTCGATGCTGGCCATCAACAGCAGGATGACAAACGTGACAAACATCATCCGCCGGCGCATTTTGTCTGACAGTGCGCTGATGACCGGAAACAGTCGGGTAATACGCAGCGACTCCATGAGGAACAGTCCCATGGAGATCTCAACCATGATGATCACCAGAGCCGCGATATCGGCTGTGCGGAAGTTGCCGATAAAGCTGGTGCCGCCCACCATCTCTGCCATGGGACGCGCGATCAGCGTGAAGTTGATGGCAGCACCCGCTGCTGCCACCGACAACACGAGCGCCGACACAAAGAAGTACACCAGGGAGGAAGACGACAGGATGGAGACCGCGCGGTCTTCACCCTTCACAATGTCGTCGTACTCCTGCATGTGCCGGTCTATCGCAAGCGCCCGCTCCAACACACTTTCTACGTTCTTGTTGACTCGCCCTAGCGTTTCTTGAATCTGGCGCCAGTCAGGCATCATTTTGCGCAACAGCGCATGACGCTCACCGCTGGCTTTGCGGTAGTCGTCCATGGCTTCCGAGTGGGCCCGGATCATGGATTTGTGGATATCCTCGAGGATCTCCGTGCCGCCATTCTTGGCGTCGAGATTGGCTATGACCTTGACGGCCTGCACCCAACCCGGCGCCTCCGGCGGCACTTCCACGGCTTTCTCCTGGTCCTCCTCGATACGGACGATGGATTCGCTCAGTGCACGGTGGAGAGTGGGGTAGTTGGCGAGGTCTTTGCGCACGGAATCGCCTACTCGGACGAATTCTCGTTCGACTATGCGTTCCTTGGCCTCGCGGCCGGCTGACAACAGCACTTCGCGGTTGCGAGCAGCCAGGCGTTCTTCGCCGCGCGCTACTGCATGTGAGGCCAAGCGCAACCCGCGGCCGAGGGCGTCAGTGATTGCGCGAATCGCCTGATGTGCAGTACGACGCGCGAGATAAAGTGCTACCACCAACAGCGCCAGCAGTATGACTGCCGACACAGCGGGCCACGGCGTGATCGCTAACAAACTCGTCATGGACATGGGCATGCTCCGCTGCAATTGGGCGACAGTTATTGCGCGGCGACACCCTGACGTCAACGGCCCGAAAACCGTCGCGATTTGCCGCCAGTTTTATGTCATGGGCCGTGAGTATGTGAATTCGCAGAGGAAATTGCTCATCGGGACGCGACCGGGACTGTTTTTAATCCCACGCATCCTGAACTAATCGGAACTGCCCTCACTTCATAATGCGAGGCGCTTCTCAGAGTAGTTGCCGCAATGACACGCCTGTAGTTGTGGCTTCCGGGCCAACAATCACGTGCACCCAGTTGGGTGAGGCCTGCGCCACGCCGCGCAGTCCCAAAGAAAGGATGGCGGATTCGTTCACGGCTTTGGGGTCTACGATGTTGATTCGCAGTCGGGTGGAGGCGGTTTCGATCGCGCGGACATTGGCGCGGCCGCCCAGGGCGGTCAGGAGGG
>JAXDQF010000202.1:0-6990 GCA_034668025.1 Gammaproteobacteria bacterium
TCGCTGAAAGCAATCTCCACGACGAGCTCGGGTCGAACATACACAGTCCACTGATCGCGATGGGTCTCGCGAGCCAGAAACTCCCGTGTCTGCCAGTCGAGCATGACGTCGGTCAGCCCTTTGAATGTCTTTCCCAACATGACGTACTCCCCCGTCGCCGGGTCGAGCGCGCCCAGGTGCAAGTTGGAAAGCTTTCCAGTGCGGCGCCCATGACCCCACTCGGCGGCCAACACCACCAGGTCCAGGGTGTGAGCGCGTTTGATCTTCAACCAGCCGGCGCCGCGATTGCCGGCCTCGTAAGCGGTGTTTAACGACTTCGCCATCAGGCCTTCGTGGCCTGCAGCGAGTGCGGCGTCGTAGAACTCGCGCGCGGCAGCCGCGGAGTCTGTGATGAGCCGCGGCACCAATTCTTCCGCCGGCACGGCTTTCACCAGTGCATCGACACGCACACTCGTAGGCTGGTCCTCGATACTTCGATCTTCAAAATGCAGACAGTCGAAGTAGAACGCCCGGATGGGTAGCCTGGCACGTGACTCTTCAACATTCAGCTTCCGGCCGAACCGTCGCATCGTCACCTGAAAGGGATGAGGCCTTCCTGCCGCATCAAACGCAATAGCCTCGCCATCGAGCACCACCGTCCGAACAGGCAAAGTACGCACCCCCTCGACGATTTCAGGAATGGCGTCCGTCACCTCGTTCAGATTCCGGGTATAGATGCGCACTTCCGAGTCAACTTTGTGCACCTGGATCCGTGCGCCGTCCATCTTCCACTCGAAAGCAACCTCACCCGGCAACACCTGCAACGCCTCCTCAACATCGGCGGCAGTTTGGGCAAGCATGGGGGAGACCGGCGAAAACAGCTGCAGGTGAAATCCAGCCAGGCCTGCTGCGCCCTCCAACAGCGCAACCCGCGCGACCGCGCCGAGGCTCTGCGAATACATGGCAGCCCGGCGCACCAGAGCTACGGGAAGCTCGGCCGCCGCCGCTATGGCATCCACCATGACACCGGCCAGCGCGCCTTGCCGCAACTCCCCGGTCAGAAGCCGCAGTAAAAATTGCTGCTCGTCGCGGGTAGCGCGTGCAAACAACTGTGCCAATGCCGCAGCGCGCGCCGCCGTGGAGCCGGCACCGCGAATCGCCGCCAGCGCAGTGAGCGCCGAATCCGCCTCCACCAGCGAAATCCCGGCCTCAGAAGCGGGAGCATTTCCCGCAGCCGCCCGCAACGTTGCGTAACCGATGCCAATGCGCCCTTGCGGGATCTCTCCAGACAGGTAGTGAGCGCCGGTCTCAATCTCCTCAGGTGCCATGGCCCGCAAAAACGCCGCAAGCTCCCGTATCTTCGCGAGGCGACCGGACGTGGCGCCCACGCGCTGCGACGTCGCAACGAGATTGGCAAGCAGAGTCATGTCACCTCAGGCGCGGGCTACAAAGGAGTATCAACGCGCATCACGGGATAGAGATTGTAGCGTTGATCCCAGGAAACGTGCCGCCGCAGAAAGAATTCCAACCGGTCGCTGGGACTCGCAGCGAAGTAAGGGTCAGCCTTCAGCTTTGCGGTAAATTCCTCCCGCAGCGCCGGCTCCGCCGCCAACAGTTGAGCCGCGACCTGCTCTGCCACATACGGCTCCATCTGTTCCTTCTGCTCGAAGCAGGCGTTGAAAAAGCCCCAGGCGGCGAAGGAGTCGGGCGCGCGCGGCTCAAACAAAGCGGCGACCAGTCGCGCGAGCGATTGAGTAATCGGTACAAACAGGGCGCCGGACTCGATGTTGACCAACTCCTCGCTCCACGCGCCGTCCAGCTGCGCACGCATCCGGCCTTCAAAAGGAGCCGAAGAGAATTGCACCTCGCGCGCGCGAAATACGCTGGCCCGCACTCCAGTACGCCGCCCCATCACCTCCACATTCGCGATCCCATGCGCTACCAGTCGCGGCCCAATCTCCGCAACAAAGGACACCGGCACGACGTAACCCGCCCCGGGCGCCCGGACATTCAGCAGCGGTTTGACCGTGTCGCGCATGGGCACCCGCCAGATCTGCGGAGTCTTTGGATCGTAAACAGTGACGAGCCCTCCTGATATTGCAGATTCAGTTCGTGTGTAGGCGTATCCCCGGAAGTCGATGGTGCGCGCGTCCGCGTCATCGCGTTGATTTGTCGCAGATCCCGCCCGCGAGGGCTCGCGCCAGCGAGTGACATAGTCGAGCGTCAACTCAGTTCCGGCGAGGCTTCTGGCCGTCGCGTCAGCCTCGTGACACAGCTTCAGCCACTGCTCGCCCTGGGCAGCAACCAACTCGGCGAGCGTGACGATCGTGTTGATCGTGACCTTCACCCGATGTGCATATTCCTTCCAGGAGTGAGTCTCAACGAGAACCGTGTACCGGTTGCGTTGTGGAAAATATCCTGTCGAAAAGCGCGGCGAGTACACCGTCAGTGCAAAACCGGAAGACGGGTCATCCGTCTTCGCCAGATCAGGATAGAAGTCCAGCGGTTTGGAGCCCAACTCAGCCAGTCGCGCAATCAACTGGTCTCGCAAGCTCACGGCGCTGGCGCGCAGGTTGGGGTCTCCCTGGTTGATGGGCTCAACCTGGATGGAGATATCCGGCTCGAAGTCCGCACCGTCCGTGACGTGCAGATCTGCACACACCAGCGGATCCCAACTGTCAATCAATCGCAGCATGGCCCGCATCTCGGGCGCGTCTGCCTTCGTATAGTCGCGATTGAGATTCAGGTTCTGTGCAGTGGTGCGCCAACCGGTTTCCTCGGGACCCACCTGGTTCGGGCGGTTCCAACGGCCCGTTCGCTCATGGCCGTCAGTGTTGAAGGCGGGCACAAACAGGATGGCAATCTTCTCGAGCACACCTGCGGCGACGGTGCCTTCCAACAGCTCGCGAAGCGCGATGAATCCGGCGTCCTTGCCATCGCTCTCGCCCGGATGAATGCCGCCTTGAAGCATGAGCACTGGAATCCGGCGAGCCCGAATCTGCTGAGACGTGAGTGCTCCCGTCCGCGAGACGAGCAGCGCACGCATAGGCCTGCCTTCCGCTGAACGGCCGTATTCAAACGACCCGACAGCATCCGGCCACGTCTGCGCCAATTCGTGACTCAGCCGCTCAACTTCGTCGATGCGGCCGGTTTGTCGGAAATTCGACTGCTCAGCGAGCGTCGTCAGCGAAGCTTTCTTCATGGTTGGTACCCCGGTCCACGCAAAACCTTGCCAGGCAACGAGTTGGTTGCCTTCCCACCGGCAATCACCGGCACACCGTTGACGAGCAGATATTGCATGCCCACCGACAGCTGATTTGGATTTTCGAAAGTCGCCACGTCGTGAATCTGCTCCGGATCGAAGACGGCGATGTCAGCCCACAACCCCTGCTTGAGAACGCCGCGATCCGCCAGCCCCAGCCGTTGAGCCGGAAGTGAGGTGAACTTGCGGATCGCGTCCTGCAGCGTCAGGCGGTGCTCCTCGCGGACGTATTTTCGCAGGATTCTGGGGAAAGTCGCATAGGCGCGCGGATGCGGATGCTCCTGGCCCAGCAGGCCGGTGGGCGCGGTGCCCTCCGAGTCGTTGTCAATGGACACCCAGGGTTGTTGGAGCGCCAGCGTGACATCGGGCTCATCCATCCCGAATACCGCAACCGAGGTGTAGGCCTGATCTTCGATCAGAATATCCAATAGAGCATCGATCGGATCCTGATGGCGCGCGGCCGCAGCCTGCGCGAGTGTCTTGCCTTGCAATGGCCGCAAGGCCGGGTTCTGCACCACGCAGAGCAGAATCGACTCGGGTCCCGGAATCGCCAGCCACTCGTTGTCCCACTCCGTCGTCGGCGTAGTCATATCCTTACGAATGCGCGCGCGCGTCACGGGATCCTTCATGCGCTCAATGAGTTTCGCATCGCCGCCGTCGTGCGCCCAAGGCGGCACAAATGCCGAGAAGCTGTTGAACCACGCGGTGTAGGCATAAGTATCTGCTGTCACGTCCACGCCACTCGCCCGGGCGGCCTCAATCTTCGCGATCACATCCTTCATCCTGCCCCACATGGGCTTGCCGGCCGTCTTCAGATGCCAGATCTCAACAGGGACATGAGCTTCGCGCCCGATACGGATGGTTTCATCGAGCGCCTGCATGATGCCAGTCTGCTCGGACCGCATGTGCGTCGAATAGATACCGCCGAACCGGCCGGCTTCCGCGGCGAGTGCAATCAACTCTTCGGTAGTGGCGTACGGCGCGGGTGCGTATTGCAGCGAAGTCGACAAACCAAACGCACCCTCGCGCATCGACTCGGCAACCAGTTGCTTCATCTTCTCCAACTCGGCGGCGGTGGGCGGACGATTGTCGTCGCCAATCACCACTCGCCTGACGGAAGTTGCGCCCACGTAGGTGGCGAGATTGATACCGATTCCCTGACGCTCCAGACGGGCGAAGTATTGCGCCAGTGTGTGCCAGTCGGGGGTAATTTTCAGGTGCTCAAAGCCTACGCGATCGGACTCGATCATCCGCTCGTTGAGGGGCGCGGCCGAGTTTCCTTCGCCGGTGATCTCGGTGGTGATGCCCTGGAAAATCTTCGAGGGCAGATGGGGCTCAACCAGGATGGTCATTTCGGACTGGCCCAGCATGTCAATGAAGCCCGGTGTCACGACCATCCCCCTGGCATCAATAACCGTCCTGGCCGTCGCCGCGGGCAGCCGACCGATCGCGGCGATCTTGCCACCGCGGATGCCGACATCGGCCGAGTACCAGGGAGACCCGGTACCGTCCATGACATGGCCGTTCCGGATGAGTACGTCGAAGGCCTGCGCCGCCGTGGCCGTGCGAACGACGCAGCAGAATACAATGGCCAGCACCGCGAACTGATTTCTCATTGAACCTTCCCCGCCGGTGATTTCGGCCGGCTCAAAAAAAGTCTACGCTGCGAGGATGGCCATTGATAGGTTGCTCATGTCGATACGAGCTGTTCTCGCCGTCTCCCTCCTGCTCGGGGCTGCAAGTGTCAGCGAAGCGGCGCACGTAACGATCACCCGTGATGACTGGGGCATTGCCCATGTAAAAGGCACGACCGACGCCGATGCGGTCTTCGGCATGATCTACGCTCAGGCAGAAGACGACTTCAATCGCGTGGAGACCAACTACCTCACCAACCTCGGCCGACTGGCCGAGGCGCAAGGCGAAAGCGCCCTGTGGAAAGATCTACGGCAGCGCCTGTTCGTTGACCCCGTGCAACTGCAGGCGCAGTACACCGCCAGCCCGCCGTGGCTGAAAAAGCTGATGCAGGCCTGGGCCGATGGTCTGAACTTCTATCTGCAGACGCATCCCGGCGTACATCCGCTCGTCCTCACAAAATTCGAGCCGTGGATGGCTTTGAGTTTCACCGAGGGCAGCATTGGAGGTGACATCGAGCGCGTGCCGTTGACACAACTACAGGCTTTCTACGACAAGAAGCCAGTCGCTATGACACAGGTTGAGCGGGGTGTGGCGTACCGCGAGCCCCAGGGCTCAAACGGCCTCGCCATCGCGCCGTCGCACACCCAAAACGGTCACGCCCTGCTGCTCATCAATCCGCACACCAGCTTCTTTTTCCGCTCCGAATTGCAGATGACCAGCGACGAAGGGCTGAATGCCTATGGGGCGGTGACCTGGGGACAGTTTTTCATCTACCAGGGATTCAACGCCAAGGCCGGTTGGATGCACACCTCGAGTGGCGTCGACAACGTGGATGAATTCGCTGAAAGCATTGTCACCGACACCCATGGCAAACTGACCTACCGCTATGGGAACGAGTCCCGGCCCGTCACTTCGCAAACCGTGACGCTGTCCTACCGGACCGCCGCTGGAAAACTCGCGACCCGTGACTTCACAACATACGCAACCCACCACGGCCCCATCGTCCGCGAGGAAGGCGGCAAGTGGATTGCCTTCGCCCTGATGAACCGTCCAGTGGTGGCCCTGCAGCAATCCTTTCTGCGCACCAAGGCCACGGACTATGCCAGCTTTCTCAAAGTGGCCCGCCTGCAGGCCAACTCCTCCAACAACACCCTGTTTGCGGACTCGAAAGGCGAGATCGCGTACCTGCATCCGCAATACGTGCCCATTCGAGCCGACCAGTTCGACTACCGCAAGCCCGTCGACGGCAGTGATCCCGCAACCGACTGGCAAGGCCTGCACAGCCTGGAGAGCCTGCCACACGTTGTGTCGCCAGCGAATGGCTGGACCTTCAACTCCAACAACTGGCCCTGGACTTCTGCCGGAGACGACAGCCCGAAGAAAGCTGACTTCCCACGCTATATGGACCAGGTCGGAGAAAACCCCCGCGGCGCGCATGCCATACGCGTGCTGTCGGCCCGATCTGACTTCACACCCCAAACACTCATAGCTGCGGCCTTCGACCCCTATCTGCCGGCATTTGCGCGTCTCGTGCCAACACTGCTGGCCTCCTATGACCGCCTGCCCGACAGTGACCCGCGAAAGGCGCGTCTGCAAGGCCCCATCGAGCTGCTGCGAGGCTGGGACTTCCGCTGGGGACTGACATCGAAACCCACCTCGCTGGCGGTATTTTATGGGGAGACGCTGTGGCCGGTAGCAGCGCAGGCCGCGAAAGACGCCGACATGACAGTGTGGGATTACGCTGCAGAGCGCACGACCGACGCGCAGCGGCTCGCAGCCCTCGTCGAAGCATCAGATAGGCTCGTGAAAGACTTTGGCAGCTGGTCGGTCCCCTGGGGCGAAATCAATCGTTTCCAACGAAACGACGGCGCCGTAGTCCAGTCCTTCAGCGACACGAAAGCCAGCATCCCCATCGGCTTCACTTCTTCCCAATGGGGCTCGCTGGCGGCATTCGGCGCCAAACGCTACCCCGGCACCAAGTGTTATTACGGCACCGTGGGCAACAGTTTCATTGCCGCCGTTGAATTCGGCCCCAAGGTTGAGGCCTGGGCCATCAGCGCCGGCGGCGAAAACGGCGACCCGCACTCGCGCCACTTCCTCGACCAGGCCCAACG